>DASZHY010000537.1:0-2038 GCA_035949675.1 Thermoanaerobaculia bacterium | reverse complement strand
GAGGCCATCGCCCAGGTGGAAGCGGTGGGCGAGCTCTCGCTCAAGGGCTTCCAGCGGCCGGTGAAGGCCTACAACCTGGTGCAGCTCTCCGCTCCCGCGTCGTGAAGGTCTGCGTCGTCGGCGCGGGCGCCATCGGCACGTTTCTCGGCGTCCACCTGGCGAAGAGCGGCTGCGAGGTCTCGGCGCTCGCGCGCGGGCGCACCCTCGCCGCGGTGCGCGCGGCGGGCCTGCGGCTGCAGCAGGACGGCGCGCTGCTCACCGCTCCGGTGCGCGCGGCCGAGGACGCCGCCGCGCTCGGGCGGCAGGACCTGGTGGTGGTCGCGGTGAAGGGGCCGTCGCTGCCCGCCGCGTGCGCGCTGGTGTCGCCGCTGCTTGGCCCCGATACCGTGGTGCTGCCCGCGATGAACGGGGTCCCGTGGTGGTTCTTCCATGGCCTGGGCGGCGCGCACGATGGGGCGGCGGTGCGCGCGGTGGATCCTGACGGCCGCGTGGCCGCCGCGATTCCCCTGCGTCACGTGATCGGCTGCGTGGTGCACGCGACCTGCTCGATGGTGGAACCCGGGCTCGGGCGCCACGGCTTCGGCCGCGGGCTCATCGTGGGCGAGCCGGACGGCGCGATCTCCTCGCGGGTCACCGCCCTGGCGGGACGGCTCGACGCGGCGGGCTTCGAGACCACCGTGTCGAAGCGCATCCAGGCCGACGTCTGGTACAAGCTCTGGGGTCATGATCCTTGGCCGCTATGATGCGGCCAACCCCTTGATCTTGTTGACCACGGTAGCCGCGGTTACTGGTTGACCTCCTCATGTACGGAGTTTTTCACTGGAACCGCGAAGCCGGTCGCGGCAAGCCGCTTGGCCACGTAACGGTCGCGCGCGTCAATGGCTGCGTCCATGGCCCCCGCGATGGCATCGGTCTGGATGTAGTCGCTGGCCATCGACTGTGTCTTGTGCCCGATGATCCGCTCCGCCACCAGCGTGTCCACGCCCGCGTTCAGCAGATTGGCATAGGCGCTCCGGCGGAAGTCGTGGACCATCCACTTGAGGCCCTGATCGCGCATGGCGCGCTTCCACCGCTGCGAGAGCGCGCCGCCCGAGATCGGGTGCCCGTCGTAGTGGAACAAGTGCCCGCCTGGGGCCGCCACGGCCCGCAGGCGCCGCTCGATGATGCGCCGAAGCTCACCCCGCAGCCGGATCTCGGGCCGTTGCTTATTTCCGTTTGGGTCCTGCTCCACAACGACCCACCGCAGGGTGTCCACGTCGGTGTCCCGTAGGTCCAGGATGCGCCGCAGGCGCTGCCCGGACGTGTAGAGCATGCGGTAGGCATCCACGTCTACCCCCTCGAAGCGCGTCATCTGGTCCTCGAACTCCTCGGGGTTCATGTGCCCCTTGCGCTTGTTCCGGATGCGCTTCGGAAAAGCGGGCAGCCGGTCGATGATCTCGTTGTCCAAGGCGCGCCGCATGGCGGCCTTCAGGATGGCGATGCGGCCACTCCGGGTGCTCCGCTCGGCCGGGGTCGCGCCCGCGTCGATGTAGTCCTGCATGCGGCCCTTCTTTAGGTCGCGGGCCGGCATGTCGCCGAACTCCTCTCGCACCGCCTCAAGCTGGCACGAGGCGCTCGCCAAGCTGGCCACCTTGCGCTTCGTCCAGCTTTCCAGTAGCCCGTCGAGTAGCACGCCCACCGTCACACGCTGCTCACGCTTCGACACGTGCCGGTGTTCGGCCACCTGCCCGATGCGCTTGGCCCGCTCCTTGCGCGCCGGGGTCACCGTGGTGGCGTCTGTGACCTCGGTGATCGTTTTGCCGGCCTTCTCGAAGCGGACGTAGTAGCGCCCCTTCCGGGTGACGATGCCGCGCTCGACCTTGACGAAGCCGTGCTCGACCATGGTCACGCCTCCTGCTTCTGGCGCGCCCTCGTGCGCGCCTCGGTCCGGGTGATCGTGGGCCAGCCCCCGAGCGCGGCGAGCCTGGCTTCCAGCATGGCCAGCCGCGCGGGGGCGGAGTCGCACCTCGCCTGCAACCGCTTCGTGTACTCGCGCCAT
>DASZHY010000536.1:0-11525 GCA_035949675.1 Thermoanaerobaculia bacterium | reverse complement strand
CGCGGCGCTGTGGGACGCCCGCCGCCATTGCTTCCTGGTCGAGCGGTGGGCGCTGTCGGCGGCACCGTCCGCCACCCTGTATCTGCACGCGCTGAGGCACGACGCACGGCTGCCTCGTGCGCGGCCGTCGAGTGTCCTGGTCGTGGCGACCCCGGTGCTGGCGGGGACGGAGTACGCGGCGCTGGCGGACCTGCCGTCGGCGGTGGCCGAGGCGCACGAGGTGGCGGCGTCGTATCCGCGTGCCGACCTGCTGGCAGGCCGCGGCGCCTCGGTACCGGCGTTTCGCGAGGCGGCACCGCGCCACGACATCGTCCACCTCGCCACGCATGCGGTGCTCAACGAGGCCTACCCGCTGCTCTCGGCGATCCCCCTGACGCCGACGAGCCCGGAGGCAGCAGACGGGGCGCTCTACGCGCACGAGATCTACCAGATGCGGCTGGCGAGGACTCGCCTGGTGGTGCTCGGGGGCTGCGACACCGGCGGCGGCCGCCTGTCGCGCAGCGAGGGCGTGGACAGCCTGGCACGTGCCTTCCTGGCGGCCGGCGTGCCGGCGGTCGTGAGCACCCTGTGGTCGATCGATGACCAGGAGGCGGTGAGATTCTTCGTCGAGCTCCATCGACGCGTGGGCGCGGGAGACGATCCGGTGCGCGCCCTGAGGATGGCGCAGCTCGCGCTGCTCAAGGGACTGTCCGGGGACCTACGGCTGCCGCGGTCCTGGGCGGCCTATCAGCTGATCGGCGGGGTCGCGAGCGACGCCGTCCATTGAGGGAGAGGAGGACAACCATGTCTTACACGTTTCGGATCGTATTCGGCGGGCTGTGTGCCCTGGTGCCGCGGGAGAAGGAGCACGAGCTGGACATCCTGCTGATCAACACCCAGAACGACCGTGCCGGCAAGCTGAGCCACGTGCCGCCGCTTCACGTGCCGCGGCTGGAGTTCGATCTCGCGGACCTTACCGGTGGCTCAAGCGTCCCTGCAGGCACTCTCGGCTACTGGCGGCTGAAGTTCGAGCAGCTTGCGATCAGCGCCAAGGGCAGCTCCCAACCGCTGACTTTCGCCGGCGACTTGTCCACGATCCAGTCCGGCAAGACGGGCGCCGGCATCAAACCCAGCCGAGATTTCTCGTGGATCCCGGATCTGAGGTCGGTCTGTCCCTTGGCTGGCAACGTGGAGGCCGACTGCTTCGCAGCGCAACCCGTCATGGGCGCGAATAGGGGCTTCATCATGGGCCGCTTGACGCTCGACCGAGGAGTGGCGAACGTGCGCGACGTGTCATCCTACCGGGGCGACGAGGTGATGGCGGAGTTCTTGCCGAAATACGCCGGTAGCACCGCGGCGCGGGCGGCGATGCCGCATCTGGCGCAGGTGACGATGGATGTCGACGACGGCGAAGTGGTCACGATCACCGGCAAGAGGTTCGACGGCAAGAAGCCGCGGAGTCTACACCTCGGTCCGGCGAAGCCGGGTGACGAGATCGAGGTCCATCTGACGAACCTCTGCTGCGGCGGCTATCTGGACGTCGATGACAGCAAGCCGCCCAAGGAGGACGACGACTTCGAGTGCTTCTACATCCTCTGCCAGAACTTCGACGAGCTGCTCAGGAAGCTGCCGCGGCTCCCCATTCCGGTACCCGTCGAGTTCGCCACCGCGCCCAAAAAGGGCTCCCTCGTCGGAGGTGGTGGCAATCCGATCGCCTGCTCGATGACCCGGATGCAGAAGGGCTAGGTGGCGCGGGTGCTCACCCCGAGGCTGGCGCGGATCCTGGACCTCCAGACGGTGGCCGCCGGTGCACTGCCGGCGGGAGTGCTGCACGTGCTCAAGGATTTCAAGGGATTCGACCAGGTGCAGCCGAAATGGTGCTGGGCGGCGGTCGTCGCCACGGTATATCGGCACTACTCGGGGGAATCGATCGAGCCCTGTGAATGGGCAGCGATCCGCCTGGGCGGGCCTCGCTGCGGGTGCTGCCACAAGCCGGGAGGTTGTGACTCGGACTACGATATCGAGGCGGCGCTGGGCAGCATGGCTGGAGGAGTCGACGGTCCGGTCCGCGCCGAGAGGATCGCGGCAGAGATCGACGCCAAGCCGCACGGCAGGCCGATTGTCTGTGTTCAGTTTACTGAAGCACACGTGGTGGTCATCTATGGCATCGAGGAGCGAGGGGGGCAGCACTTCGTCTACTGGTTCGATCCCGACGGGGACTTCTACCACCTTGGTGACACCGAGATCCAGGCGTTCACGCAGGGCTCCCCGGGCTGGTCGGTGACCATTTTCACCCAGCCCGTCTTCACCAAGCCAGGAGGTCCGAGGTGCCCCTGAGAGTCGAGCCCGGCGATCCGGATAACGGGCGGGCGCTGGCGGTCGCGGGCATCGCTCGCCTTGCGGAGCAACGGGGGTGCGGCCTCGAGGCGAGGCTGTGGACGTCGCGTCCACATCGTAGCTTCGAAAGCACCCTTGCGGGGGCCGCGGAGGACGTGGTGGCGCGCGCTAGCTTCTACGGTTGGCGCTATCTGGTCTTCCAGGGCAAGGACTGCGTTGGGGCCGCCGAGGTGCGGCGGCGGCCTGAGGACCCGGCGGCCATCCTGTCCTCCGTGGCCTACGGCGGGGACTTCGCCGAGCAGCTGCTGGAGCTGGACTGGCTCGCCGAGCGCGCCGAGGGGGAGGAGGCGGATTTCGAGCTGCGTTTCCTGCGGGTCCCTGGCCTGGCGGTCGCGACGTGGTGGCTGAGCCGCGGGGAGGGCGGGGTCAGTGAGCTGTTCGTACCTGTTCCGCCGTCGCAGAAGGTGCTGCGCCCACGGCAGCACACGCTCTACGATGGCGCCGAGCGATTCAGCACGATGGTTCGCGGGCTGGCGCTCCAGAAGCAGCGTTCGGCAGGTGTCCTATTCGCCGGGCTGCCTGGCGGCAGTCGGGAGCTGCAAGTGGAGCCCGACGAAACAAAGCCCGCCTGACGGACTTCCACGTCTAAGGAGGGGCTGCCGGAGGAGCTTCCGGATCGGCAGCTGCGAGCCGGGCCAGTGCCGGGATCCCGGGACAAAAGAAATAGCCGCCGCCGCTCGGCTGGACCCACGGTGGCAGCTTGAGCACGCAATCCCTTGGCGGCTGGTCGAGGCGCAGGCGGAAGCGCCGGAGTCCGTCGGGGTGGCCCGGGTCGCGGCCGATGATCGGGTCGTGGCCGGCACTGAACTCGTCGGGGCCGTTGATATCGACGTGCTCGAGGTCGTTGGCCCATTTCCCCTGGAGGAACTCGAACTGGTCGACGATGGAGGTCTGGTAGGCGAGGAACAGCAGTCCGCGCTCCGTCGCGCCGCCTGGTCCCGGGGCCGACGCGTCGAAGGGGATACCGCGACGCAGGATGCGATGGGTGCGGGTGTCGGCGGGCGTGGCCGGGCTCGCGAACCGGCCCGCATCGTCGCGGGGGTTCATCTTGCGGATATGCGCCGCCAGGGGGCAGACGCGGCCTTCGGGGTCGCCGGCGGGGGCTGGCTGAGCGGCAGGGCAGGCGCAAGGAGCCGCTGGCGCGCCGGCTGGGGTCGGGGTGGGCGCGTCTCCGAACACGAAGTCGTTGTTGCGGAGCTCGTCTCCCGCAAGCGAGGGGTCGTCGGCGGCGGGCGCGGTGCGCAGCGGAGCGCCGCTCTGCCAGCGGCCGATCAACTTGGCCGCGAGGACGTCCGGGTGTAGACCGAGGGGCGGCGCGGCCTCGGCCACGAAGGTGTGAAGCTCCGGGACGTGTTGCAGCAGGCGGCGGACGACCAGGAAGGAGCCGTCGCGGGCGCAGTCCGGAGCCCTGCGGTTCCCGCTGGCGTCGAGAAGCGAGTCATTTCCGGGCAGCGCGGGGTCATCCTGCCGGCGATCCTGGCCGAGATAGCCGAAGACGAACTGTCCCGGCCAGATGAGGTCCTGGCCCGGCTTGCCCTGATTGGGATCGCGGGGGTTCTGGCGGAGAGTGAGCAGGTCGGCGGAGTCGTCGGAGATGCGGCCGCGGATCCCAGGCTGCGAGATGCCGTCGGCGAAGCCGAAGGGCTCGTGTCCGGTGGCCGGCAGCGGCAGGGTCGCGCCTTGGTCGGAGTGCAGCAGGCGAGCGCCGTGCGCGATGTCTCCTCTGGTTCGCCAACCTGAGGCAAGGCACCGCAGCTCGCCTTGAAGGTCGTCATGGGCGTCGGCGGCGAAGATGAGGACGACATCGGCTTCCTTGCCGGGGCCACCGACGCACCAGGTCTCCGGGCTACCGGGCAGCCCCCCGGCCGGGTCGCCGAGCAGGGGCGAGCGGCTGGCAAGGCCTGCGCGGAACGCCTCGTCCAGGAACTCGTGGGCCGGGGCGCCCAGCTGCTTGAGGGCAGCAAAGGAAAAGCCGACGTTGAACCACGCGGCCTCGAGCGGCGGGGCACGGCGCCGACGGCGGCGCATGGCCTTCCAGAGGCGGTTGAAGGTGAGCACCTCGGAGGTGGTGGCGACCTGGTCGACGACGCCGGCGAGCCAGCAGCGGAAGGCGGTCACGTCGACGATCGCGAGGAAGAGCAGCGTCTGGTGATCCTTGTTGAAGCCGGCCAGGATGTTGCCCTGGATGTTGTCGACGCGCAGGACGGGCTCGCCGGCGCCCGGCGGCGGCATGACCGGGACGGGGCCGGGCGGAGCCGGCGGGGGCGGGGCCTCGTGCGCGGGTTCGATCGGTTTCATGGTGGCTCCTGAGAACGACGACAGGGGGCCGTGCCGTTCCTGTGGACGGACAGCAGAGCCGGATTCCCGGGACTGAGCGGCCGGTGTGGACGTGTCGAGCGGATGCGTGGCGAGGCCGCAGCCGCGGTCGTCGCCGGGCACCGGTGCGCTGCTCCGGGCTGGCTGCCGTTGGGCTCGGCCTCGCGACCGCGGGTCCAGGGGGGCTGGCGCCGGCGGGTCGCGGCGGTCTCGCCGCCGGGAATTGCTCGGCGATGTCCGTCCATCGTCAATGGGTCTAAACCGGATGTCCACGAATGGCAGGCCCCCTGCCGGAGGAAGAACCATGCCCCACAGCAAGAAGAACCCGCCCCGCAAACCCAACAAGCCGGCCCACCAACCGTCCGCGAAACCCGGTGCAGGCGCCGGGGAGAGCATGCCGACCAGCGGGCCGCATTTCGCCGAGCCCGCCGTCACGCCCGACCCCGACAAGTTCACCGTGATGCACACCTCGGACAAGGAGGCCTACAAGATCCTCGACGCCGAAAGGGGAACCTTGCAGCCGCTGCCGTTCCCAATCGTGGCGGGCACGCCGGAGCCCGTGGTGAAGCTCGCGGACGCCTACGGGGCCAAGGGATCGAGCATTGTCGCCGACATCAAGAAGGCTGGCCAGATCGTTTTCCACGCAGTGGGAGATACCGGGAGCACGCACGGTCCGTCCCACCAGAACGAGGTGGCGGACAAGATGGTCAGCGATTACGACGACCCGGATCCGCGGCAGGTGCCTTCCTTCTACTACAACCTGGGCGACGTGGTCTACAGCTTCGGCGAGCGCAAGTATTACTATGACCAGTTCTACGATCCCTACCGGAACTACCCGGCGCCGATCTTCGCCATCCCGGGCAATCACGACGGCATGGTAGCCCCCGGAGTCACCACGCCGACGCTGCAAGCGTTCCTCGATAACTTCTGCACCGCGGGACAGGCTGCGCATCGCACCGCGGAAGCAGGCGAGCTCGCGCGCACGGCGCAGGTTCAGCCGGGTGTCTACTTCACCCTGGAAGCTCCCTTCGTGAGGATCCTCGGTCTCTACAGCAACCGGCTGGAAGATCCGGGAGTCATCTCGGACCAGGGAGGGAAGTACCCAGCCCTCGACGGGACCCAGCTTGCCTTCTTGCGGGCCGCCCTGAAGCGGGTCACGGACGAGGGATTCTCGGGCGCGCTCCTGGTGGCGGTCCACCACCCGCCCTATGTCGCACAGGTCGGCGCCCACGATGTGGGCCGCCACGGCGGCAGCCCTGACATGCTCGCCGAGATCGACGCCGCCTGCGCCGAGGCCGGCGTATGGCCCCATGCGGTGCTGTCAGGCCACGCTCACAGCACCCAGCGGTTCACCCGCCTGCTGGACGGCCGGCAGACACCATTCTTCGTTGCCGGCGCCGGCGGCCACGCAGTCAGCCACCTGACGAAGAAGGGCGATCCGACCATCCGTGTGCCGGTGGAGCAACCCACGCTCTCCAACGGCAGGGATACGATCGTTTTCGAGAGCTACGATGACCAGGATTACGGGTATCTCCGCATCGTCGCCAGCGAAACGCAGCTGCGCCTCGAGTATCATCCGGCCACCGACGGAGCCAGCGCCAAGACCCCCGACGACTCCGTGACGGTCGATCTCGTGACGCGTCAGATCGTCCACTTCCAGGCGCCGCCGCCTGCCGCCAGCGTGGCACGCGGAGCGGGACGGGCGGCGCACCGAGGGTGAGGCCGGTGGCCGGTCCGGGCGCAGGCATGACCGCAGGACCCTGCGCCCGGACCGGCCGCCCATTCCGGCCGCAGGCGGAGTTGAAGCCGGCCCTGCACGGGCGGATCGGCACCTGCGCCGGGTGGTAAAGGAAGGAGACTGGGCCGGCGATCGCAACAGGAGCGGCTGGCCGTGGCGGCTTTTGTTAGTTGATCTTCCGGTAGCCGTCGGCCTGCTGTTTCTCGCAGTACGCCCGCATATGGAAGTCGTCGGGCCATTCTGAGGCACAGTGCTCCCGCATTCGAGAGAACTCCGCCTCCGGCACATCGGCAGGACGGCCCGACAAGAGGGCGGACAGAGCCTGGTGCTGTTGATCGGTACAATACGCTTGCATGTGATAGTCGGTCGGCCATTCCTTCGTGCAGTGAGCGCGGATCGTCTGCTCGGCTGCGCTGTAGTCGGAACCCGAAGACTCGGGCGCTACCGAGTCGACTGCGGCGGGAGGCTGCTGCGGCGCCCTGGTCCATGGTTGCGATGGCGGGGATGACGTGGTCGACTGCGGGGAAGCGGGCAGGTAGTTTGGGACTCTGGCCGGTGCCTTTGCCGCCGATCCGGCGACCAGCAGAAGCGCGGCTATCCCGACAAGAGCCAGGACCATCCCGGCCGCCAGCAGGGCCACCTTCTGCATTGCTTTTAGCGGCGGTCGTGGACCCAGGTTGCGTCCACAGTGCTTACAGACGATGGCGGCCGCTCTGACATCTTCGGCGCAGAAGGGACACTGCCTGATCTGTTGATCCGAACCTTGTTGTTCCATCAGCCTTTCTCTCCCGTTTCCGGCGGCTCGGGTGCGGATTGGCGCGGCCAGGTCATCACCGGACCCCGCGGCGTCGTAGCGACAGAAACATGGCCTTCTCGAGTAACTCTTTTTCCTTGCCGCCGTCTGGCGCGGCGAAAAACGCGAGGTCGAGATTGGGCACGTACTCCTCGTCGTCAGGACGCCGGATGCGGGCATCGGCATGAGCGATCGCCACAGCGCCATCGCCGAGACGCTCGAACGCCAGAATCATAGCCCCAGTGACGAGCGATGCTTCCTCGCCCTCAAGGGGCGCCGTCCAGTGAGCCCGCGCGAGATGGCGTATGTAGTCCTGCTGCTGACCGCTCAGTATCGTACTGCCGGTGCTAGCCGGGGCTTTGGCCGGCTGGGTCGCCGGAGCGCTGGGCGCAGCCTTGGGCCTTGCCAGGAAAGAGGCGATGCCGATGGTGGCGAGCAGAAGAGCAACCGCCGCAAAGCCCAGGGTGCGACGCTTCCCTGCCGAAAAGCGCGCTGCTACGCGACGTCTGCAGTGTTTGCAGAATATCGCCTCGACCTTGATCTCTTCCGCGCAATACGGACACCTTCGAGTACCAGGCTTGAGGCGCGCGATTGCAAGCTCGGCTGCTGTCTTGTCGGTCCCAACCTGCACCCTGGTATCCATGCCCCCCGGGCGCCTCAGAAAGAAAAGCTGTTAAGAGACGCGGGTCTCCGAGCCAGCCCCTGAAGGCGACGTCGATCAGCTGGCTGGGAGGCAACTCGATCCGGGTATCTAGGATCGGGAGCCTGCCTACGTCCGAGAGGACGACTCGCCCCTCGTGCTCGCCGCTGCTGTGGAAGTAGGGACCAAACCAGGGTAGGGGTTCGCCTCTGGCGGCCACCTCGTTAATGTAGCTTGCGCATTGCTGCTGATACGACGTGTTGCGCCGGAGAAATTACCATGCCCACCCGAAAGCATCCAAGTCCTCGGTGAACCTGCTGTAGTCGTCTGGATTCATCCAGTCTCGCTGCGGAGCGGCGGCCGTACCTGTTGGCGTGGCCGGCTGGCCGCCTTGCGCCCCCGCGCGAAGTCGCGGCCTTCGGGCAGCGGGAGGCGCCGAAGTGTTCGCGCTGGTCACTCCCTGGACACTCCCTCGACTCTTGCCTGCCGGTGTGTCAAGCTAAATAATTAATTCCATTGGAGCCGACGATCGGGATTGAACCGATGACCTGCTGATTACGAATCAAATTTCACCAATACTATCGCTTGCGCTTCAGTACGATAAACTACGCTTTTGCAGTTACTTGCAGAAATAGTTGTAATCGGCTATATCCTGTAGTACCCTCCGATTTGCTTCCCCAAGCTTCCCCTGGGCTTCCCCGGAAGCGAGTCAGATGGCCGTCAGATGGCCGTCAGATGGTCAAGGAGGGAACGATGCCGAAGCTCACCAAGCGGGCGATCGACGCCATCAAGGCGACCGGCAAGGACGTGATCCTCTTCGATGACGAGCTGCCCGGCTTCGGGCTGCGGGTCAAGCCGAACGGCGCCCGTTCCTTCCTCATCCAGTACCGCCAGGGCGGCAGGACGCGCCGGCTCACTCTGGGCCGCTACGGGCGCCTGGCGCCCGAGGAGGCGCGCAAGCTCGCGCGGCAGCACCTGGCTGCGGTCGGCCGCGGCGCTGACCCTTCCGAGGAGCGCCATCGCGCGCAGCACGCACCGACCCTGACGCAGTTCGCCGACCGGTACATGCTCGAACACGCTCTCGGCAAGAAGAAGCCGCGCAGCGCCGAGGGCGATCGCCGCATGCTGCGCGACGTGATCCTGCCGCGCCTCGGCCGGCGCAAGGTCGAGGACATCACCCGCTCCGAGGTGGTCAAACTGCACCAGAGCCTTGCAGCAACGCCCTACGGCGCGAACCGGACCCTCGCCCTGCTGTCGAAGATGTTCAACCTGGCGGAGCGATGGGGAGTGCGGCCGGAGGGCACCAACCCCTGCCGCTACGTCGACAAGTACCCGGAGAGACGCCGCGAGCGCTTTCTCTCGGGCGCCGAGCTTGCCCGCCTGGGTGAGATGCTCGCCGCCGCGGAGCAGGCCGGCTCCGAGCCGCGGCCGGTGATCGCCGCGATCCGGCTGCTGGTGCTGACCGGCTGCCGCAAGTCCGAGATCCTGACTCTCCGGTGGGACGACGTCGACCTCGAGCGCGGGGCGTTGCACCTGCCCGACTCCAAGACCGGCCCGAAGAGCGTGCCGCTGGGCGCTGCCGCGGCCGAGGTCCTCGCCGGCATCCCGCGGGTCGCGGGCAATCTGTTCGTCTTTCCTGGCGAGCGCCAGGGCTCGCATTGGGTCAACGTCGAGCGCTCCTGGAGGCGCATCCGCAGGGCCGCCGGGTTCCCCGAGCTGAGGATGCATGACTTGAGGCACTCGTACGCGGCGATCGGCGCCGCCGCAGGCCTCGGCCTGCCGGTCATCGGCCGGATCCTCGGGCACACCCAGGCGAGCACCACGCAGCGCTACACCCACTTCGCCGACGACCCGCTGCGCGCGGCGGCCGACCGCATCTCGAACGAGATCGCGGCGGCGTTGAGCGGCGGCGCCGGCGGCGAGGTGATCCCGTTCCATCCGGCCGGCGGCCAAGCCCATCGCCGCGGCACTCGATCGCCGGCCGGGCGGGGAGGTGATCCGCACAACGAGGGCTAGAAGCACGGCGGGGCGGCACCGTGCCGCCCCATTTCTCTACAAGCGGCCCCGGCGAGAGGTACTAGCTCCCGCCGAAGCCTGACCCGGCAAGGAGGTACGTCCCATGCCAAGCTCCAACCAGTCTACCCTTCCACGCTGGAACGAGGCTGATTCGTTCCGGGAAACCACCCTCCAGAACTTCGACAACTCCCAGGATCGGGAGGCCCTCCGACAGGTCGGCCGGCTGCTGTACGACCTGGCCGTCGAGACCTCGCGCGAATTGGTGGGGGAGTCGTCCGTAACCCGGGCCGAGCTCCGCGCCATCGCCGCGGATCTCCGTTACACGGGCG
The DNA here is from genome assembly GCA_035949675.1 of Thermoanaerobaculia bacterium. GTDB lineage: Bacteria > Acidobacteriota > Thermoanaerobaculia > Multivoradales > UBA5704 > JASLEW01. The sequence continues at coordinate 1,317 of DASZHY010000536.1, read as the reverse complement.
GCTACTGCGCGATGGTCGGCCGCTCGGCCCAGGAGTGCTCGCTGAACGCCACCGACGAGGCCCTGGCGCGCTTCGCCGGCACGCTGGCCGGGCGGCTGGGCGCGTTGGTAGAAGCGATCGAGGAGAAGCTGTCATGAACCGGCAAGCGGGACATGGCCAGCGGGTGCCGTCCGCACCCCGACACTGGCGGACCCGGGGATGGCGGTTTTGACCGGCGTTTTCCGTCAAGAATGATGGGAGTGATCGTGACCGGACGGCCTCAGAGGCGGCGGCTCTCCTGCGCAGGCCAACACCCGTTTATAATCGGAGATCCATGAGCGAGCTCATCTTCCTTGTCGAGGAGGCCCCCGAGGGCGGTTATACGGCTCGCGCTCTCGGGGAGGCGATCTTCACTGAAGCAGACGATCTGGACAGCCTACACGGGAAGATCCGCGACGCCGTGCACTGCCATTTCGATGAAGGCAAAGAACCCGGCGTCCTCCGCCTCCATTTCGTCCGCGAAGAAGTCATCGCCCCGTGAGGCTGCCCCGCGGCCTGTCCGGCGATGACCTCTGCCGTGCACTGCAAAGCCTCGGCTATGAGGTAACCCGTCAGACCGGAAGCCATCTCCGCTTGACCACCAAGCAACATGGCGAGCACCACATCACGATTCCGCGGCATGATCCACTGCGGGTTGGGACCCTCTCAGCAGTCATCGGTGAGGTGGCGAGACATCACAGCCTGAGCCGTAAGGATCTCTTGCAGCGTCTCTTCTGAACCAGCCTCCATCCACCCCGCCCGCGTTCCAGACCGACCGAGGCTCTCGTCCGTATTCAAAAGCACCCGCCATCGACCTCCCTCATCCCCCCTCGCTGGACCAGCCTACCAACGCCGGGATGCCCGGGCGTAAAGGTTGCCCTCGCTGCGCTCGGCGGCTTCGCCGACCTTGACCCCCGGGCACCCGGCGTGGTGCCAGTGAGACACAGCGAGGGGGGGAGCAGCCCGCTCAGGAAAGAGCAGGTAGGGAGCCCAGCCGGACACCACCGCCCGTGAACTCCGCAGCGCCGCTCCCGGCAAATCCCGATGTCGCGGGGGCCGGCGCGGTCCGCGGCGGCCCCCGCACCTGCGTTCGCAGTGCGAACCGCAGCCGGCAGCGGACCGCTGTGCCGGCATGCAGCGGCTGGCCGTACCGGCAGGTGTAGACGCCCACCAGAATCCGTAGAAATCTTGATCATCACGTCGAGGATTAGCGAAGCAGCATCATCCCGCGCGTAGCGCGGCGGGAGGGGGAAGGGGAGCGCGGGGGGGTATGCTTCGCTGAGCTGGGTAGAGAAACGA
>DASZHY010000535.1:0-1972 GCA_035949675.1 Thermoanaerobaculia bacterium | reverse complement strand
GCCGGAGGGGAAGCTCTCGGGGACGCGCTGATTGTCCTCGCCGCAACCGGCGGCCAGCAGCGCGCCCAGCAGCAGGGCGGCCGCGCCGAGCGAGCGGCGGCAGGCTGAAGCCTTCCTTCGCGAGGTCCGGCGCAACACCAGTTGCCTACGGGTCATGTCTCCCCCCAGGAAAAGAACCGCGCGCGAAGCATGCCACAAGCGCGGCCTGCGATCACGCGGCTACCTGCCGAGCACCAGGCCCGCGATCACGCGGCTACCTCCCCAGCACCAGGCCGGCGAGGAAGACCGCGGCCGCCAGCGCCATCAGCACCAGGGGGAGCCAGTCCGCCGGGGCCACTGCCCGCAGGACGGCGCCCGCCACCAGCAACGCGCCTGCGGCCACCGTCCAGCCGAGCCGGCGCACGGCGCGGTCCAGGCGCTCGACGGTCCGCCGCGTCTCCGGCGACAGCGCCGTCTGGACCTCCAGGCCGCCCTGCTCGGCGCGGGTCAGCATGGCGTCCAAGCGGCGCGGCAGCCCGAGCAGGGCCATCGCCTGCAGGCGCAGGTCGCCCGCCATCTCGCGCCAGCCGCGCCGCAGCTGCTCCGCGGCTAGCTGCTCGGCGAACGGGAGCGTCTCGGCCCAGGGATCGAAGGCCGGGTCGAGCTGGGTGCTGAGCCCCGACAGCAGGCCGACGGCGCGGCCGACGAAGAGCAGCTCGACCTGCACCTGAAAGGGCGCCTCGTACAGCAGGTCGCGGTACTCGAGCAACAGGCCGCCCGCCTCGGCCAGCGCAACGTCCCGCAGGTCGCCGATGCGGACCCCCCAGAAGCGGTCGAAGAGCGCCGCGTGCATCTGCTCGAGGCGGCGCAGGTCGGCGCCGGGCAGCAGCACCCCGGCCTCGACGTAGGAGCGCACCACGCGCGCGGCATCGCGGGTGCCGAGGCCGATCAGGTACTCGCGCAGCGCCGCACGCAGCCGCTCCGGCACCTGCGCCATCATGCCGAAATCGACGAACACGATCTCGAAGGAACGCGGGCCGCCGGCGGCCGGCGCCGGCACCGGGTCGCCGGGCGCGAACGGCGTCTCGCCGCCCTCCGGCAGCGGCCGCACGAACAGGTTGCCGGGATGCGGGTCGGCGTGCACGAAATGGTGCACGAAGATCTGCCGCATGTAGATCTGGTAGAGGTGGCGCGCCACCTGCGAGCGGTCGATGCCGGCCTCCTCGAGCGCCGCTAGGCCGGTGATCTTGAGATAGCCGACGTCCTCCAGGGTGAGCGTGCGCCCTGCGCTTTGCTCCCAGTACACCCGCGGCACGTGGACGCGGCGGTCGGCAGCGAAGTCGGCGGCGAAGCGCTCGGCGTTCCGCCCCTCGGCGTGGAGGTCGAGCTCGCGCCGGGTGACGGTACGGAACTCCTGGTTCAGCCGGTCGAGGTCGACCCGGCGGCGCAGGCGGCGCCAGAGCTTGAGCAGGCGGATCGCGAGCGCGGTCGCGGCAAGGTCGGTCTCGACCAGCACCTCGATGCCCGGGCGCAGCACCTTGACCACCACGCGCTCGCCGCTCGGCAGCCGCGCCCGGTGCACCTGCGCCAGCGACGCCGCTCCCACCGGCTCCGTCTCGAACCAGGGGAAGACCTCGGCCAGCGAGCTGCCGAAGTCCTCTTCGATCTGCCGCACGATGGGCGGGAACGGGTGTGGTGGCACCTCGTCCTGAAGACCCGCCAGCTCGCCGATCACCGCCGCCGGCAGCAGGTCGACGCGGGTGCTCAGGAACTGGCCGAGCTTGATCAGCACGCCCCCCATCTCGATCGCCAGCGCGCGGTAGCGGCGGGCGATCCGCCGGTAGCGCTCCGCGGCGGGGCGGCGGAAGCGCGACAGTCCGGGCAGCGCCAACAGCACGTCCCACCACAGTGCCTGCAGGAACGTGCGGGCGACGAAGCGGCGCATCTTGCGATAGCGCCGGAACTCGATGGCGGCGGAGGGCGCCGCGGCCGC
>DASZHY010000534.1:0-1642 GCA_035949675.1 Thermoanaerobaculia bacterium | reverse complement strand
AAGTTCTGCACCGAGTTGACGATGAACCAGTCGCCCCACAGCACGTCCTGGTTGGTGACGTCGCCGCCGCCGCCGCCCGCGAAGTAGCCGGCGTCGCCCGGGAAGCGCAGCGAGCAGTTGTTGACCGTATCCATGGTGATGTAGCCGCGGGCGATGTTGTCGCCGATCAACTGGCCGGCGCAATTGCCCTTGAGGATCGCCGACGGCTTGCCGGTCAGCGCCGCCTGCAGGTGGGCGGTGAAGAATGCCGGCAGCTGCGGCGGCGGCAGCACGCCGTTGCAGCTCGCGAAGTTGATGTCTTGCGAGAGCGCGCCCTTGGGGCTGATGGTGTCGTTCGGGTCCTGGCCCGCCGACGCCGTCTGCGGCATGTTGCCGTTGATGATGATGTCGCGCAGGTTCACCGACTGCACGTCGTAGCCGGTCAGGTAGATGTTGAAGTCGAGCACCGGCACCGACAGGTCGGACCACATCACGACGTGGACCAGGATGGCGGTGGCCGAGGCGTTGTTGACCGAGAACAGCGTGGTCAACCCGTTGGGGTTGTTGAGATCCACCTCGAAGTAGGGCAGCAGCAGCGTGGCCGCCGGCACCGCGTCAACGGTGCAGATCACCGCCATCGCGGGCGCGGCGGTGAACAACAGCAATCCCGCCAACACGAGACCGATAGCTACACGAGACATTCTTGACCTCCCTCTAGTTTCGTTACCAGCGATCTCAGGATGATCCTGAGCGTTTACCCCAACTGCAACTGCCTTGCCACGATACGGACCAGATTATACACGTTCAGCATACTACGAGCGCACCGGCAAGGCAAAGAGCCTGCCTTTTCGAGCTTGCGCTCAACCTGCCGCGGAGGCGAGGCCCTACGTCGACCTCGCCGCCGCCGATCGCCGCCGCCGCCCGCCGCTTACCGCTGGCGCCGCTCGCCGGGCTGCCCGGCCACGGCTTCCTGCTGCGCCTTGACCGTCCGTTCCAGCTGCTCCAGCTTCTGCGCAAGCGCCTCAATCGAGGCCTGGCGCCGCGTCAGGTCCTCGATCTGGCTCCGCTGCGCCTCGATCCGGGCCGACTGCTCCTCGATCTTCGCGTGCTGCTTCTGCACCTGCTCGAGCAACATCGCGTTGAGGAAGTTGTAACGCAGCGCGAGCGGCTTGCCGGCCGAGTCGTACTCCACCATCGCCGGGTAGACCTTCGCCACCTCTTCGGCGATCAGCCCATACTGCAGGACGTTCGAGCCGTCGTCGTAGACCGGCTGGTAGCGGAAGGTGACCGGCCGCAGCTGCATCAGGGCGTCGCTCGCCCCCCCCATGTCCTCCACGTCCTTCTTGAACCGCAGAGAAGAGGCTACCAAGCCGGGGTTGAAGTGGCTGGCGGCGCAGGCGCTGTCGAGCCGGATGGCGTCGATGCCGACCGCGAAGTGGCCGTTCGAAGCCAGCGTGTAGATGATCCAGGCCTGGGCCGCGGCAGGATCGACCGGCGGGTTGGCGCCCGCCGCCGCCACCGTCGTGTTCATGTCCATGAACAGCCAGCCGAAGCTGAAGGGCACCGGGAAGGAGGCGCCGTTGACCTGCACCCGCTGCGTCTCGGCCGGGCACGGGATCAACGACCCGGTCGGCGGCTGCGGCGAGAACGGGAAGGTCTGCGG
>DASZHY010000533.1:0-10941 GCA_035949675.1 Thermoanaerobaculia bacterium | reverse complement strand
TGCTGCGCGCCGCGCGCGAGGTCTTCGCCGGGCTGATCGGCGAGCGCCGCTTCGAGGCGCTGGTGGGAGAAAGGCGCTACTTCGCCATGGGCGCCTACGACAACCTGCTCCTGGGTGCGCTCTACGAGGCGGTCCTCGGGGAGCCCTTCGCCGCGGTCGCCGGAGAGGCCCTCGCCGGCAGCCTGACCGCGGCGGGCCTCGCCCGCGCCCTGGCCCAGATCCGGGAGGCGGACCGGCGGGCGGTCCTGCGCGACTACTTCCGCCGCTCCGACCGGGCGATCGCGCTGCTGGCCGCGCGCGAAGGGGTCGAGCTGGCGCTCCCGCGGGTGATCCCGGAGAGCTGGCAGGAGGGGACCGCGGCATGAGCGCGCCATCCGAGTCAGGCGCGTCAGGCGCGTCAGGCGCGCCGGAAACGGGCGGGCGTCCGCTGGTCACCGTCTTCACCGCGACCGTTTATCCCGACGTCGTACGGCTCTGGCATGCCTGCGTCGCCCGCGCCTTCCCCGGGGACGAGGCGCGGTTCGAGATCTTCCAGGACTCGGCGCGCCGCGACCTCGATCCGGCCCTGCTCCCGGGCGCCGCCATCCTCCACCGCACCCCGGCCCGGCGCGATTTCCATGAGGCCTACAACGACGCCGTCGCCAGGGTCGAAACGCCTTATCTCGCCTTCGTCGACAGCGACGTGTTCTGGATCTCCCGCCGGCTCTGGGGGTGGGTCAAGGAGCGGCTCGCCGTCCCTGAGGTCGCGGCGGTCTCGTGCGTCTCGCGCCCCCGGCGGCCGAGCCATGGCACCTTTGCCGTGGTGATGAAGGTGGCGGTCTACCGCGAGGTCTTCGCGCGCCTCCTCCCCCGGGGGTTCTTCCCGCGGGTCGAGCCGGCGGACCCGGCCGTGCCCTACGACCGCTGGGAGCGGTACGACACCGGCGACCTGGCGTCCCAGGCGGTCGCCGGCGCCGGCTGGCGGGTGGATCTCCTGAACCGCGACGAGACCGGAGAGATCTTCCGCCTGCACGGCATCACCCTCTCTCGCCGCGGCGCCGAGCACGTGGGGACCGCGAACCTCGTGCGCCTGGCCGGCGGCGACCGCTACTACTTCCGCGGCTGCGCCGGCAACCTGGTGCTCAAGCGCCTCCACGACCGGCTCTTCCCCGACGGCCCGCGCTATGACTTCGCTCTCGCCGTCCGCCCGCTGGTTCGGGCCAGCCGCGACAACCCGCCGGCCGAGGTGGAGTGGCGGCGGAGCTACTGGCGGCGGCTGCGCGCGGGGGCGGAGCGGTTGGAGGGGTTCATCCGCGAGAGCCCGATCGACCGTTAGCGTCCAGCCTTGGGTGGCAGGGACGATCAAGATATAGACTGCGAAAGCTCGACAGGAGAGGGGCCTTGGACCGAGCGTCGACGATCGCGGAGCCGCTGGGCGGCGTCAGGGTGGGCAGGCTGGCGAGGCTCGCGAGCCTCGCCTGGCTCCATGCCCGCCGGCCGTTTCTCGAGCGCCGCATCCGCCGGCCGGTTCTCGAGCGCATCGACGGCCTCCCCTTCGTGGTCCTTCCCGAAGTGCTCAATCCCGTGGTCTTCAGGAGCGGCGCCTTCCTTGCCCGCACCGTGGCCGCCGCGCCGGCCGCCCGCCAGGGAGCGCGCGCCCTCGACATGGGGACCGGCTCCGGGGTGGGAGCGGTGTTCGCCGCCCGCCGCGGCTTCCAGGTCGTCGGCGTCGATCTCAACCCGGACGCCGTGCGCTGCGCCCGCGCCAACGTCCTCCTCAACGGCCTCGAGGAGCGGATCGAGATCCGCCATGGCGACCTGTTCGGGCCGGTGTCCGGGGAGCGCTTCGACCTCGTCCTCTGGAACCCGCCGTTCTTCCGCGGCGAGCCGACGAGCAACTTCGATCTCGCCTGGCGCGCCACCGACGTCATGGAGCGCTTCGCCGCCGGCCTGGCGGGGGTCCTCGCGCCGGGCGGCGCGGCCCTCGTCCTGGTCTCGACCGACGGCGATGCCGAGGGCATGGTCGGCGCGCTGGCCGCCCAGGGGTTTGCCCTCGAGGTCGCGGCGCGCCGGCACTTCGGCAGCGAGATCATGACGGTCTACCGCGCCGGCCGGGAGCGCGGCGGCAACGGGCGCGCCGACGCGGATCGGGGCGCCGCCGAGGTCCGTGACGCCGCGAATCAGGGCAGGCCGGCAGGGACGCCGCGATGAGCCCCGGGCGGGTGGTCATCGTCAACCCCCGCATGTGCTCGCCGCGGAGCGTGCGGCTGCCGCTCTCAGTGCTCTCGCTCGGCGCCGTGCTCGAGGGGCGGCACGACTACCGCATCGTCGACGGCAACCTCGACCCCGGGGCGGTCGAGAGCGTCCTCGCCGCCCTGGCCGAGCGGCCTTGCGCGCTGCTCGCCGTGACCGTCATGCCAGGCCCCCAGGTGGCGACGGCGATCGAGGTCTCCGCGGCCGTGCGCCTCGCCCATCCCGAGGTGCCGATCGCCTGGGGGGGTTACTTCCCCACCCTGTACCCCGCCGCCGCGATCAATGCCCCCTACGTCGATTACGTGGTGCGCGGCCAGGGGGAGGACACCTTGCTGCAGCTCCTTTCCCGGCTGCCTGACGCCGGCGCGCCCGGCGGCATGGGCGACTCGGCCGCCGATCCCACGGCCTTGGCCGGCGTCGCCGGCCTGACCTACAAGCAGGCGGGGAGGGCCGTCCACAACCCCGAGCGGCATCCGCGCCCGCCCGACGACTATCCGGCGCTGCCTTACGAGCGCGCCGGGGACGTCGCGCGCTATCTGCGGCCGAGCTTCCTCGGCAGCCGCACCGCCGTGCACCAGGCGGCGGTCGGCTGCCGCTATCACTGCACCTTCTGCGGCGTGGTCTCGATGTGGAACGGCGCCACCCGCCTGCAGGGGGCGGCGCGCCTGGAGCAGGCTCTGCGCCGGCTGCGCGACGGCTACGGCGCCGATGCCATCCAGTTCTACGACCACAACTTCTTCGACACCGAGGAAGCCAGCGTCGCCACGCTCGAGGTGCTCGCCCGCCTCCAGCTTCCCTGGTGGTCGTACGCTCGCGCCGACACCCTGGCGAGGTTCTCTCCCGCCGGCTGGAAGCTGCTGGAAGCGAGCCGCTACCGCATGAGCTACATCGGCGCCGAGGCGGCGAGCGACGAGGTCCTGCGCCGTATGAAGAAGGGGAGCCGCGTCGAGCACACCTTCGAAGTCGCCCGCAAGACTCGCGAGCACGGCGTCATCCCCGAGTTCTCCTTCGTGCTCGGCGGTCCCGAGGACCCGGAAGGCGAGGTCGAGAAGACCCTCGGCTTCATCAAGCAGATCAAGGCCGTGAATCCGGACTGCGAGGCGATCCTCTACCTCTACAGCCCGACGCCGCAGCGCGACGCGCGGGCGGTCGCCGCCGACGGCTCGAGGCTGCCCGCTCTCGACACCTACGGACCCGCCGGACCCGCCCTCCCCACGACCCCCGAGGAGTGGACCGAGCCGCGATGGATTGCCTACGTCTGCCACCGCGACGCACCCTGGCTCGACGCCCGCCTGAAGGCAAGGATCCACGACTTCGCCACGGTCCTGGCCTGCCGCTTCCCGACCACCCAGGACTGGTCGACGCCGGCCTGGGCCAAGCGGTTGCTGCGCCTGCTGGCGTCCTGGCGCTACCAGTCCGGCCGCTACGGCCACCCCTGGGAGCTGGACCTCGCCCGCCGCCTGGCAGGCCTGCGCGAGCCGCAGCGCGAAGGGCTCTGAGCGAGTCGTTTCGCGACTTTGGACTATCGCTGCTCCGCGCCGTGCGGGGTGCGGGCACCTCGAGCTCGTGACCTCACCACCATGAGGGCGACCGCCGGCGTGGCAAAGAAGAGTATGCCTCCGAGGATCATTTCGAAGAGCCTGACGAGATCCGAGGGATGGAGCAAGCCGAGCCACGTTTCGACCGTCGTATAGCAGCCCCGCTCGCGGCCGGTCGTCGGATCGAACGGACTGAGTCTGGAGACGACAGAGTCTCCGAGCATCAACGCACCCAGCGCGAACCCTACCAGCAGGCCGGACCAGAGCCAGAGGCTTCGTACGAGGCGAGGGCGCGTTATTCTTTGCATAGAATTTGCGGATGACCTCGACGACGACCTTGTACCGTCCGGTTGGCGCCGCCGAGCTGGATTTGATCTCGACACTCGAGTTCTCTGCCTTTCCGCCGCGGCTGCCCCATCAGCCGATCTTCTACCCTGTGCTCCACGAGGAGTACGCAATCCAGATCGCCAGGGACTGGAACACCCGCGATCAAGCATCGGGCTTTGCCGGCTTCGTGACCCGCTTCCAGGTGGATTCTGAGTTCCTGGACCGCTACCAGATCCATTGCGTCGGCGGTCGTCTGCACGAGGAATACTGGATCCCAGCCGAAGATCTCGCCGAATTCAACCGCCACCTGGTCGGACCGATCGAAGTGATCGGGGAGTTTCGGCCGGATCGGCAGTAGTGGTGCCGCTTGGCGTGACTCATCTCCGCGCCCGGGGCTGATTTGCCAGGAGGATCGCGAAGCGGCTCGGCTCGCGCCTTCGCTTCAGGCGCGCGGTCCAGGGACGCAGGGCCCAGCGCCAGCCGTACCAGGGAGTGACTGTCCGGAAGCGAATGCCGAGCTGCTTTTCCAGATCGGCAATCCCCTTCCAGGTCAGGTACTCGCGGCTGGGCAGGGCCTCGGAACGAGTGCCGAAGCGGCGGGCGAAATCGGCGTGGCGCTCCTCCACCATCCTTCGCCCGCTCTCGGACCGGCGGTAGATGGGCGATTCCAGGACCGCGATGGTGCCGCCTGGCGCCAGCACGCGGAGAGCCTCTCGCAGCGTGACCTCGTAGTCGGTGCTGTAGTGGAGGCTGGCGTTGAAGATCACCAGGTCGGCCGCGCCGGCCGGCAGCGGCAGGCGGTCGAACTCGGCTTGCACGCGCGGCCAGCCCGGCCGGTAGTGGCGGGCGGCGCCCAGGCCGTCCCGCTCGTCGATCGTCAGGTCGATCGCCATGGGGTGGTGACCCAGCTGGGCCAGCCGATGCGAGAGCCAGCCCACTCCTGCCCCCAGGTCGACGGCGCGCAGGCCCGGGCCGAGGCGGGGCAGCACCCGCCGGATGAAGGCGGCGAAGGTGCGCCGGCGCAGCGCCCACTGCGCGACGATCGGGTGCTCCCGCGGGCAGTCCGGCAGTTGAAGGTAATAGGCGGGATCGTCGGACCCCCGCTGCTCGGCGCGGCGAATCCGCGTGTAGTCGGCGAGGAACGGAGCGTAGCGTGCCGCCGCCGCGGGCGGCAGGAAGCGCCAGATCCCCTCGATGCAGGGCGCGACGAAACCGCACCCAGGACAGCGGGCCTCGCTTCCTTGCCGGGAGATCGGTCCAAGATCCTGGCGGCAGGCCGGGCAGGCGAGCGGCCAGTCCCCTAAAGCGGTCATCGCCGCCAGATCAAGGTGGCGCTCATCGCCGCCAGATCAAGGTGGCGCTCACCGGCGCTCGAGCTCCAGCAGGTAGTGATCGGCAAGCCAGGGCAGGGGCGGCAGCGTTTCCCAGCGGCGCTCCCAGCGGTCGAGGCGGGCGAGGAGGCGCGGGTGCCGGGCGGCCCAGGGCTCGGCATACGACGGAGGCAGGAAAACGCCGAGCGCCGCGACCCGGCGCGTCCGGAACTCCGGCGCGAAGGCGCGTTTCATGGCGCCGATCGCTGGATATTGGACCGCCATGCCCCTCCACTCTACGCCGCCCGGACGCAGGCGGCGGAAGGCCTCGGCCGGCCGGCCGCGGAGCAGGAACCAGCCCCACTCCCAGGGGACGAGCGGGCCCATGATGCAGAGCAGAAGGCGCGCTCCCGGCCGCAGCAGGGCGGCAAGGTCCCGGGCCGGGCCGCGCGGGTCACGGACGCAGTTGATGCCGCCGAAGCTCGAGAAGGCGCCGTCGAAGGCAAGCCCGGCCTCACCGCCCAGCAGCCAGAGCTCCTCGATGGCGAGCCGGCGCACCTCGACCAGGTGCGAGAGTCCCGCCGCGGCGACCTTGCGCCGCGCTGCCGCCGCCATCCCGGGCGCGGCGTCGGTCGCCAGCACCCGCACTCCCTGCCGCCCGAGACAGGCGGCGTCTTCCCCCGTCCCGCAGCCCAGCTCGAGGACCCGGTCCCCCGGAGCGAACAGCGCCAGCAGCCGCCGCTGCAGCGGCCGGCGGAGCAGCCTGCCGATGGCGCTTTGCGTGAAGGTGTCGTCGTAGCCGGCGGCGAGGTCGTCGAAGGGAGACGCCGGCTCCGCGGTGGCAGCGGCAGTTCGAGGGTCGGGCAGCCTATGCCTCGAGGTCGGCGGCCAGCACCGCCATGGCCTGCCGCGCGGCGGCAGCCGCGGTTCGCTCGCGGGCCGCGGCGGCCGGATCGGTGCCCTGCAGGCGGTCGGCGGCGACCTCGCCCTTGAGCCAGCGGTCGGCCTGCTGATAGTAGGCGCGCCGCGGGCGGCCGCGCACCACGTAGTCGCGGTCGGAGCCCTCGTCCCAGGGACGGGTGGAGACCACCCGGTCGACCACCGCTCGATAGTAGGCGGTGTTCTTGATCGGATAGGAGACGGTGGTGAGGAAGACGTCAGGGTTGGCCAGCCTGACGTGCTCGACCGTGGCCGCGATGTCGTCGATCGTCTCGCCCTCGTAACCCCACATCAGGAACATCCCGACCTGGATGCCATGGCGCTTCGCCGCCCGCGTCGCCCAGCGCACCTGCTCGACGGTGGTGCCGCGCTCCATGGCGTCGAGGATCCGCTGGCTGCCGCTCTCCGACCCGATCCAGATGCGGTAGCACCCCATGCCGGCCAGGGTCTCGAGGACCTCCTCCCGCATCATCCGGTCGGGCCGCGAAATGGTTTCGAAAGGGATGCGCAGGCCGCGCCGCTCGAGCTCGCCGGCGTAGGCATAGAGCCAGCGGTGGTGGATGGTGAAGACGTCGTCGGCGTACCAGACCTGGTCCGGATGGTAGGTGTCGACGATGTGGGCGAGCTCGGCGGCCGAGTCCTCGGGGCTTCGCCGCCGGTGAGTGAAGCCGAACACCGCGTGCGAGCACCAGCGGCAGCGGTAGGGGCAGCCGCGGGCGGTGATCATGTTGACGCTGCCTGCGCCATGGTGCCGGCGCCAGACGTCCACGTAGCGCCCGGTGTCGATCGCGTCCCGGTCGGGCCAGGGTAGAGAATCGAGGACCGCGATCTGCTCGCGCTCGGGATTGGCGACCACCGCGCCGGTCTCGTCGCGAAAGACGGTGCCGGCGATGCCGTGCAGCCGATGCGGGCCCTGCCGGGCGAGGGCCGGCAGCAGCTCGGCCATCGTCGCCTCGCCTTCTCCAACCACCACGACGTCGGCGCCGTGCGCCAGGTACTCCTCGGGGTAGTTGGCCGCCTCGGGGCCGCCGAGCACCACGGTCCAGCCGTGCGCCTTGGCGGCGGCGGCGGCGGCGAGGACGGCCGGACGGGTGATGAGGTTGGTGTAGATCCCCACCACGCCGCGCGGGCTGGCGGCGAAACGCGCGGCGAGCGCCGCGGGCTCGGCGAAGGTGCTGTCCCAGACCTCGACGTCGAACCCCTGCCGCTTGAGGTAGGCCGACAGATAGAGCAGCCCCAGCGGCGCGTAGGGCTTCATGATCTCGATCTCTTTGGCGTCCTGGTACAGGAAGTAGCCGTGAGTCAGGAGGAGGTCTGGCATCTCAGTTCCAGGGCCGGGAGAGATCGGGGGCCGCCAGAGGACCGCAGTCCCGGTCGATCGCCGTGGGGTTCGCGCTGCGGTAGCCGGCTTCGTCGCGGCGCAGCTCGGCGAGGCGCGCGTCGACCGCCGCGAGCGCCGCGACTGTCTCGGCCACTCCGTCGGGGCCGGCGCGGCCGGCGGCGTCTCGAGCGGCGCCGGTGCTGCCGTTACGGGCGAGCTGCTGGCGCAGCTCGAGATCGCGGTGCAGGAGGCCGTGCAGCTCGCGGTAGAACGCGGTCTGATAGGTGCCCTGGAACATCATGGCGAGGTCGGCGCTGTCGTCCCAGTGATCCTTCGCCCCCAGGCTGGCCGCGACCATGGCATGGAACCTGGTGCCGGGGAGCGGATACGAGACGCTGACCCCGATGTCGTCGGGCAGGGTCTCGCGCACCAGCCTCACGGTCTCGTCGATGTCGGCGAAGGTCTCGCCGGGATAGCCGAGCTGCAGGAAGAAACAGGCGCGGATCCCCGCCTGCTTCAGCCGCTCGCGCACGACCGGGATCTGGTCGCGCCGCGTCCCCTTGTCCATGGCATCGAGGATCTTCTGGCTGCCGCTCTCGACGCCGAGCCAGACCTCGACGCAACCGGACCGGGCAAGACCGGCCACGGCCTTGGCGGTCATCAGGTCGACCCGCGACTGGATCATGAACGGGATCTTAGCGTCGCGCGCCTCGATCTCCCGGGCGAAATCGGATACCCATCTCGGCTGCAAGCCGAAGATGTCGTCGGCGAACCAGAGATGGTCGGGGGCGAGCTGGCGCTTGACCAGGGCCATCTCCTCGGCGACGTTGGACGGCGAGCGCATGGCGTAGAGCTGGCCCCAGATCGGCTTCGCGCACCAGTTGCAATGGAAGGGACAGCCGCGCGTCGTCACCAGGTTGACGCTGTAATAGCCATGGGCCTGCCGCCAGGCCGCGCGGTAGCGCTCGACGTCCAGGAGGTCCCAGGCCGGATAGGGAAACCCGTCGGGCTGGCGGTCGGGCTGGCGCGGCGCCGTTCGCCGCAGACCCCCGGGCGCGCCGGGGTCGGCCAGCGCCAGGCCGGCAATCGTCTCCACCTGCCGCTCCGTCCTCCCCGTGAGCGCGTCGAGCAGCTCCACCAGGCTGTGATCCGCCTCCCCGAGCAGGGCATAGTCGACGCCGTGGCCGAGATAGATCTCCGGGTGGTCGGTGACCTCCGCCCCCGCGGCCAGCACCGTCGCCCCTGCCTGCCCAGCCCAGCGAGCCATGCGGCAGGCCGCGTTGCGGGCGTGGCCGAGGCACATCTTGTTGAGGAAGTTGAACTGGTCTTCGTAGAGCACGACGAAGCGCGGCCGGTGCGCGGCGAGCAGCGCCGTGAACTCCTCCTCGCCGTCGGCGAGCATGGCGTCGAAGAGGGCCACCGAATAACCCCGGCTGCGCACCTGGCTGGCCGCGTAGAGCGTCCCCAGCGGCGCATAGGGGCGCATCTTCTCTACCTGCTTGGGGTCGTTCTTGAGAAAGAAAGCGTGTGCGAGCAGGACGTCGGTCATCGTCCGGGGAGCCGCGGCCGGTCTTGCGCGTTTGGGGAACTCTTCAAGCTCGCGGCAAGCTTCGAGTATAACCGATTGCGGCAGGCGCGGACCGCCCGCCACCGCGGCTGTCATGCCGGGCGAAGGCCATCGCGGCCGCCCCGCAGATCGCCGGCGGCTTCAGGCCGGCAGCAGGGCATAGCGCAGGATGAACAGCGCCGCCAGCAGGTACATCAGCCAGTGCACCTCGCGGCCGCGGCGGGCCGCGAGCTTGACCAGGGCGTAGACGACGATGCCGGCCGCCAGGCCATGCGAGATGTTGAAGGTCAGGGGCATCAGGATGGCGGTGAAGAAGGCCGGGGCGGCCTCGGTCACGTCGGACCAGTCGATCTCGCGCACCGCACGGACCATGATGGTGCCCACCAGGATGAGGGCTGGCGCGGTCACCGGATTGCCGCCGCCCGCCCCCTGGCCGATGAGAGCGATCAGCGGCATGAACAGCAGCGAGGCCAGCAGCAGGCCGGCGGTGACCAGGCTGGCGAGACCGGTGCGCGCGCCGACGCCGATCCCGGCGCCGCTCTCGATGTAGGAGGTGACCGGCGAGGTGCCGCAGAGCGCCCCGGAGACCATCCCCAGCGCATCGGCGGCCAGCGCCCGCCCAAGGCGGGTGAGGGGAGGCCCGCTCGGCGCCGCCGCCGGCGATGGCTCCCCGACCGGTGCCGCCTGCCCCGGCTTGCTCCCCACCCCTGACAGCCGTGCCAGGGCCATCAGCGTGCCCAGGGTGTCGAAGAGGGCGAAGAACAGGATCACCAGGGCGAGCGGCAGGTAGTCGAGGCGCAGCGCGCCGAGCAAGTCGATGGCCCGTCCCGGCAAGGCGAGCGTCGGCGTTGCCAGCAGGGTCGCTGGCGGGTGCACCACGCCGGTTGCGAGCGCCGCCCCGAGGGTCGCCAGCAAGCCCCAGAAGATCGCCGTGCGCACCCCGGCGGCGAGCAGCGCGATGGCGACCGCCAGCCCTCCCAGGGTGAGCAGGGCGTTCGGCGAGCGCAAATCCCCGAGCGCCACCAGCGTGTTCCGATCGGCCCGCACCAGGCCGCCGTGCTGCAAGCCGATGAAGGCGATGAACAGGCCGATGCCCACCGCCCCGGCCAGCTGGATCACCGGCGGCACCGCCCGCACCAGCACCCGCCGGACGCCGGTGACGGTCAGCGCCAGGAAGGCCAGGCCGGTCCAGAACACCAGGCCGAGCGCGGTTGGCCACGGCACCTTGGCGCCGATGCAGACGCTGTAGGCGAAGAAAGCGTTCATCCCCATCCCCGGCGCCAGGGCGATGGGATAGTTGGCGAGGAGAGCCATCGCCAGGGTCGCGAGCGCCGACGCCACCGCCGTCGCCGCGATGGCGCCGGCCAGCGGCATGCCGGCGGCGGTCAGGAACACCGGGTTGACGGCCAGGATGTAGGCCATGGTGAGGAAGGTCGTCACCCCACCCAGCACCTCGCGACCGGGTGTCGACCCCGCCGCCCGGACCTTGAACAGGCGCTCGAGCATGGAGCGCATTCTAGGACGGCAAGGCCGCGCCGGCTTGGCGCAAGGCTGGTGGCCCGGGGTTCAGGAGCGCCAGCCGGCGGCGACCGCCAGGGTCATTCGCTCGAGCGGGCTGATCGGATCGGGCGACGGCGCCGGCACGCGGGTGAGGGCGGCGGCATGGTCGCGCAGCAGCGCGCCGAGCTGCATCGACCAGGACTCGAC
>DASZHY010000532.1:0-16044 GCA_035949675.1 Thermoanaerobaculia bacterium | reverse complement strand
CGGCGTCGAAGGAGCCCTGCTGCAAGGCCGCGAGCGCCTCTTCGCCGTCCGCCACCGCGGTGACGCCGTAGCCGTGGCGGCCGAGCATCTGGCCGATGGACTTGCGCACGCTCACCGAGTCGTCCACCAGCAGCAGCCGGCGCGCGCGCGGCGATCCGGATCCGGAAGACGACGGCGCCGGCGGCAGCAATGCCGGCCGGTCACCCGCCTTCGCCGCCACCGCCGGCGCGGTTGCCCATGCCGCCGACGGCGCCGACGCCAGTGCGGCCGCGGCGCCGAGGGTGAAGGCGGGAGCATCGAGCACCAGCACCACCTTGCCTTCGGCGGTGACGACGGCGCCGGAGAACAGCGGCAGGTCCTCGAGCAGCTCGCCCAGGCCCTTGATCACCACCTCCTCGACGCCCAGCAGCTCGTCGACCGCCAGCGCGCAGCGGCCGCCGCCGGCGGCCAGCACGACGACCGGCAGCCAGGGTTCGCTACGGCGGCCGGCCAGCCGGAAGAGGCGTTCGAGGCGCAGCAGCGGCAGGCGCTCCGCCCCGCCGCGCAGCAGCAGGTCCTCGCCGCCGCCGGCGGCCGCGGCCACCTCGCCGCCGGCGGCGTGCAGCATGCGGCGGACGGCGGTGACCGGAATGGCGAAAGTCTCCTCGCCGACGCGCACGAACACGGCCTCCGAGATCAGCAGGGTGAGCGGCGCCTTGAGCGTGAAGCGGGTGCCGGCGCCGGCCTCGGTCTCGATGGCGATCTCGCCGCCGAGACGGGTCAGGTTGGTGCGCACGACGTCCATGCCGACGCCGCGCCCGGCGCTCTGGGTCACCGTCGGGCTGGTGCTGAGGCCCGGGACGAAGACGAGGTCGATCGCCTGCTCGCGGTCGAGAGCGTCAAGCGCCGCCGGCGACCCCACGCCGCGTTCGGCGGCTTGCCGGCGCAAGGCGTCGACGTCGATGCCGCCGCCGTCATCCTCCACCTCGACCAGGATGAAGCGGCCCTGGAGATGGGCGCGCAGCAGCAGCAGCCCCTGCTCGGGCTTGCCGCGGGAGCGGCGCACCTCCGGGGTCTCGATGCCGTGGATCACCGCGTTCTGGACCAGGTGCATGAGCGGGTCGGCGATCGCTTCGGCGACGGCGGTGTCGACTTCGACCGCCTCGCCCGCCAACTCGAGCCCGACCTGCTTGCCGGCCGCGGCGGCCATCGTCGCCACCAGGCGGCCGAAGCGCGCGAAGAGCTGGCCGATGGGCACCATGCGGGCGCGGCCGATGCCGGCGCGGAGGTCGCGCACCAACCGCTGCAGCTGGGCTGCATCTTCGCGCACCAGGCCGGTTAAGCGCGCGAGGTCGCCGTGCAGCTCGCCCAGGTCGGCGGCGATCTCGGCGGTGCGGCGGGCGAGCAGGTTGAAGTCGTCGTAGCGGTCGAACTCGAGCTCGGCGAACAGCTCGGCGGTGGTGGCGCTCCCGGCTGCCGCCAGGGCGCCGTTGCCGCCGGAGCTGGTGCCCTCGGCGGAACGGACACCCGCCGTGGACCAGGCGCCCGCGGCGACGGCGGCTGGGCCCGTCGGGCCGGCGGCCGCGGGTGCCGCCGCGCCCTGCAGCTGCGGGTAGAGGTGCCGGGCGCCAAATTCCTCGACCGCCTGGCTCATCCGCGCGCCGCGAGACTGCGCCAGCTCCTCGAGCTCGCCGAGCCGCTCGAGGCGGCGGTCCAGGCGGCCGCGCGCGATCACCAGCTCGCCGACCAGGCTCATCAACCGGTCGATGCGGTCGATGCTGACCCGGATCGAGGAGCGGAAGGCGCCAGCGGCGGCGGCCCCGGCGGTCGCACCGGCCCGGGCGGCTGCGGCCCCGGCGACCCCTGCCGTCGACGCCAGGGAGGGCGCGGTGGCTCGTGGAAGCGCGGCTGGCGGGAGCCGCGCCCCGGCCGGGCTCCCGCCGCCGCCGGTCACGTCGGCAAGCAGCGACCGCAGCGTCTCGACGTCCGAGGCCAGGGCCGCGCAGGCGCCGTCGTCCCAGCCGGCGTTGCCAGCACGCACCGGCGCGAGACGGTCCTCCATGGCATGAGCGACGCGGGCGATGGGTTCGCAGCCGACCGTATAGGCGGCGCCCTTGAGCGTGTGGACGGCGCGGAACAGCGTCGCCACCACCTGCGCCGCCGGGCCCTCCCGGGCGATGGTGGCGAGCGCCGCGGCCATCGCCTCGACGTGCTCTTCGGCCTCGGGGCCGAAATACTCGACGACCTCGGGGTTCGCGGCGGCGAACCGGCGCAGCTCGGCGGCCGTGCCACGCGCGGCGGCGGCAGGGTCGACGGCGGCGGCCGCCTCGTCGCCGCCGCCCGCCTCGACGTCGGCCAGGGCGTGTGCGAGCGCCGCGGCGCCCTCGCTCAGGAAATGCCGGTCGGAGGCACCGGCGACCGCGTCCTCCATGGCGCCGGCGAGCCGCGACAGCCGCGGGAAGCCGAACATGGCCGCCGAGCCGCGCAGCCGATGGCACAGCAGCAGGAGGCGCGGTCCACCGTCGGGCGACCCGAGCGCCGCGGCGATCCCGGCGACCGTCTGCCTGGCCTCCTCGAGGAAGCCGTCCAGCAGGTCGGGCGGAGGTGCCGGCGGCCACTCGCCCTCGCGGCGATCCGCCTGCTCCTGGCTGTCCCGCGGCTCGTCCACGGCGATCCGCTCTCCGGCTCGACCGGCGCCGCCCCGCTAGGCGAGCCGGAAGCGCGCCAGCCTTTCGGTCAGCTCCCGGGCCAGGCGGCCGAGGCGGTCGGCGACGCCGCGCCCTTCGGTCACCGAGGCAGCGGCCCGGTCGGCGGTCGCGGAGATGGAGACGATGCCCTGCGTCACCCGCTCGACGCCGCCCACCTGCGTCTGGGCGGTGGCCGAGATCTGCTGCGCCAGCTCGGCTGACACCTGCGACAGGGTGGAGATCTCGCTCAGCCGATCGCGCGCCTGCTGCGCCACCTGGAAACCGGTCTCCACCTCGCGAGTGCCGGTCTCCATCGCTCCCACCGCTTCCTGGATCTCTCCCTGCACGCGCTTGATGAGAGCCGCGATGCGTTGCGCCGCTCGCGCCGAGCTCTCGGCGAGCCGCCGGACCTCGTCCGCCACCACGGCGAACCGCGCTCCTTCCTCGCCGGCGCCGGCCGCTTCGATGGCGGCGTTCAAGGCCAGCAGGTTGGTCTGCGAGGCGATGCCGGTGATGGTGTCGACGATCTCCGAGATCTCCAGCGAGCGGTCGCCCAGGCCCTTGATGCGCCGCGAGATGCCCTGCACCTCGGCGCGGATGCGCTGCATGCCGCCGAGCGTGTCCACCACGGCGTTGCGCCCCTGGTCGGCGGCGGCGAGCGTCTGGCGCGCCGCCCCTGCGGACGCCTCGGCGGTGCTCGACACGTCCCGCACCGACCGGGTCACCTCCGCCACCTCGCCGCCGAGCCGCCGGGCTTCCTCGCTCTGGGCCTGGGTGCCGGCGACCATGTGGTCGGCGGCCTCGATCATCTCGCGCGCCGCGCCGCTGACCGTGTCGGCGGCCTCGCGCACGCCGGCGAGGATGCCGGCGATCTCCTCGACCATGACGTTGATCGAGTCGACGGCCGAGCCGAGCACGTCGGCGGTCACCTCGCCGCGCCGGGTCAGATCGCCCTTGGCGATCTCGGTGGTGACCCGCAGGAAGCGCGCGATGTTGGCTTGCAGCTCCTCGCGCTGACGCCGCTCGCGGTCGCGGTCCTCCTCGGTGAGCACCTGCCGGCGCAGGCGGACGATGGCTTCGTTGAAGGTGCCGGCCAGGACGCCGATCTCGTCGCTCGAGGTCACCGGGGCGAGCTGTGTGAGGTCGCCGTCGCCGACCCGGCGGGCAATCGCCGCCAGCCCCTCGATCGGGCGCACCAGCCTCCCCACCAGCAGCCAGCCGACGGCGAAGGCGGCCAGGGCCAGCCCGGCCAGCAGCGCCACCAGCGATCCGGCCGCCCGCAGCGCCGCCGCGCCGACCAGATCGAGGTCCATGCCCACCCGCACCGTGCCCAGCTGGCCCGCCAGCACCGGCACCCCGACGTCGAGGATGGAGCGCTGCCTGCCCGTCGCCGGGTCGGCGAGGGTGATCTGCCGCGCCTGGCTGGGGCTCTCTCCGGGCACCCGGTTCTGCTCGATCAGCCCCGGCGGCATGAACGGTGCGAAAGTGTGGGCGACGACTTCCTGCTTCGGGTCGTAGACCAGCACGTAGGCGACGCCCTCGATGTCGGCGAACTGGTCCACCAGCGACTGGATGGTCGAGGCGTCGCGGTTGAGGATCAGATCGACCCCGGAGTTGGCGAGGCTGCGCGCGATGGCCTCGCCCTTGGACTGGAACTCGCCGCGGACCTGACGGCGCAAGGTCAGCGTCATCACCAGCGCCGCCACCGCGGTCACCGCCACCAGCAGCACCGCGAGGAAGAGCAGGATCTTGGCCCTGAGCCCGAGGCCGCGGGCGGGGAGCCGCGGTGCGATCGATTCCGGAGCGGCGGGCGCGGCGGGCGCGGCGGGCGCAGCCATCGCGGCGGGCGCTGCCGGCGGCGGCGCGCCGGGCAGGCTGGCGGGCTCAGGCATGGATCACCGCTTTCCAGTCGTCGACCGGCACCCAGGCCTCGCCGGCGAGCCGCGTGAAGTAGACCTCGTCGAGCCCCTGGTGCCGGTCCGGCCCGAAGCGCAACGGCGCGCCGATGCCGAGGTCGAGCTCGTCGATCGATTCGAGGGCAGCCTTGAAGGTGCGGCGAGTCAGGGAGGGGCCGGCGCGGCGCAGGCCCTCGACGATGACGCGGGCGTTGACGAAGCCCTCGAAGCTGATGAAGCTGTAAGGCTCGACGCGGTAGTTGGGATCGCGCAGCGGCGCCGGCACCTCCGGCTTCCACTTGTCCATCAGGGAGCGATACAGCTGCACCCCGGGCAGCGGGCTGTCCGGCGCATAGCTCGGCACCACCTGCGAGTTGACCAGGCGGCGCGTGTAGTCGCGGCCGACGCGCCGGCCGTGCTCGCCGAGCAGCCGGCTCATCGACTCGCTGCCGACGAACGAGACGTTGCTGATCGGCACCTCCCATCCGAGGTCGCGCGCCGAGCGCACGAAGGCGCCGCAGGCCTGGTAGGCGCCGGTGCAGAGCACGGCCTCGACGCCGGCGTCGCGCAGGTGCCGGGCCGCCACGCTCATGTCGGCGTCGAAGGCGGTGCCGCGCCGGTAGGTGGCCTCGGCGGCGATGCGCGCGCCGTGCCGCGCCAGGCCGCGGGCCACGCCGTCGGTGCCGCTGCGGCCATAGGCGTCGATCTGGTAGAAAACGCCATAGCGGCGCACGCCGGCGGCCCACAAGCGCTCGACCAGCGCCATCATCTCCTGGCGGTAGGAGGCGCGGACGTTGAAGACCTGGGAGGAGTACGGCGGCTCGCGCTGGGGCTGCGCGCCGGTCAGATCGCCGACCAATAGCAGGTCGTCGTCGGCGTAGCGCTTGATCAGCGGCAGGGCGCGGGTCAGGGTCGGAGTGCCCACGTAGTCGGAGAGGCAGAAGACCCGGTCCTGCTCGACCAGCTGGATGGTGTTGCGGATGGTCGGGATCGGGTTGTAGCGGTCGTCGAGCGCCACCAGCTCGACGTGCCGGCCGGCCACGCCGCCCTGCGCCTTGATCTCCTGGTAGTAGGCCTGGCTGCCGCGGTAGTACTCGGTCCCCAGTCCGGCGTTGGTGCCCTTGAAGGCGGCGCTCATGCCGATGCGGATGGCGTCGCCGGCGACCCCGGGCGTGGCGCCGGCGGCGCCGGCGGCGGACGGCGCGGCGGTGGCCGGCGCGCCCGGGGCGGGTCCGGCCGGGAGCGCGCCGCCCAGGATCTCGCGTCCCCGGCTGCCCGCCAGCATGCCGGCCGCGCCGGCCCCCAGGACCTGCAAGAAATCACGCCTGCGCATGCTCACGGCTTCTGCTCATCGATGGGCATTCGCGGCTCATGCTCATGGCTCCGCACGCCGCCGCTCACGGCAGGCGCTCCTCGCGCCGGCCGGGTGTCACGTCGGGCGGGCCGGGACGCAGGGACCCGAGCAGGGTGGCGACGTCCAGGACGGCCACCTCTTCGCCCCGCCACAACGGGCCGGACGCGGCGCTGGATGGCCGCTCGAAGCCGACGATCTCCGTCACCTTGAGCGCCGCCATGGTCGAGTCGAGCCCGGTCGCCGTCACCACCAGCGCCGGCATGCCGCTCGGGGCGGGCGGCAGGCCGCTCTCGGCCGCCGGCCGTGCGGGGGAAGGCGGAGCAGCGTCTAGCGGGGTGACTTCCGGCAGCTCCGGCAGAAGCGGCGCCCGCGGCGCCTCTGGCACGATCGGCGCCTTCGGCGCCTCCGGCGGCTCTGGCAGGCCCGGCAGCAAGGTGACGTCGAGCACCGGCAAGATGCGGCCGCGCAGCTGGGTCACGCCGAGCAGGTGCGCGGGGGCCAGCGGCACCGGCGTCACCGCCTCGAGCTGGACGAACTGCTTGCAGAATGCGGCGGTGATGCCGCAGAGCCGGCCGCCCAACCGGAAGAGGGCAAGCCGCGCCGCCGGCTGACCAGAGGCTGCGGGAGGCCGCCCGGGTGCCGCCTGAGGCGTCCCGGCTGCCGCAGGCGGCGGCGATGGCTCGGGAAGGACGTTCATCGCTGCAGGAAGCGGTCCACGGAGGCGAGCAGTTGCCGGGGCGTGAAAGGCTTGGTCAGGTAGTCGTCGGCGCCCTGGAGCTTCCCCCACTCGACGTCGGTCGGCTCCGCCTTGGAGCTGATCAGGACCACCGGCAGCGCGCTGGTCGCCGGGTCCTTCTTCAGGCTGCGCAGCACCTGGAAACCGTTGCGTTCCGGCATCACGATGTCGAGCAGCAGCACGTCGGGACGCTCGGCGGCGAGCTTTTCTTCCAGGCCGACGCCGTCCTGGTAGGTGATCACCTCATGACCGCCGGCGCGCAGGATGCCGCCGATCAGAGCCAGCACCTCGGTGGCGTCGTCGACCACCACGATTTTAGCCATGTTGAAGCAGTATAGGCGATGTCCAGAGAATGCCGCAACGCCGCAAACGCCAGGCTGCGCGGCGGTTGCGGCTATCTTCGGATGCGGCGCTCGAGCGCGGCGCCCGGCGAGCGGCGGCGGAGTTACGATGCGGCACATGGAGAGCCCGGTTGCCGGCGGAACCGCCGCCGCGGCCCCGGCCGCGCCGCCGCCCCCTCTCGAGCGCCTGTTCGGACGCTGGTGTCCACCGGGGAGCTCGCTCTATCTCTGGTCGCGCTGGCTGTTCTTGCGCGCCCTCGGGCTGATCTTCTTCTCGGCTTTCTATTCCCTGGCATTCCAGATCCACGGGCTGATCGGCACGCGCGGCATTCTCCCGGCTGCCGACTACCTGCGGCTGATCGCCCGCGCCTACCCAGGACAGCGTTTCTGGCTGGCCCCGACCTTGCTCTGGCTGAGTGCCGGCGATCGCGCCCTGACGGTGCTGGTGGTGGCGGGATTCTTCGCCTCGGCCATGCTGGTCATGAATCTCTGGCCGCGCGCCGCGCTGGCACTGGCGACTCTCGCTTTCCTGTCGTTCGTCACCGCCGCGCAGGAGTTCTCTTCCTACCAGTCGGACGGCATGTTGCTCGAGGCAGGCTTCCTGTCGCTGTTCCTGGCGCCTCCCGGCCTGCGCCCGCGCCTCGGCGCCGCCCATCCGCCGTCCTGGGCGGCGCTGTGGCTGCTGCGCTGGGAGTGGTTCCGCATCTACTTCGAGTCCGGAGTCGTCAAGCTGGCGAGCGGCGACCCCGAATGGCGGCACCTCACCGCGATGGACCACTATTACGAGAACGGTCCCCTGCCCACCTGGCTGGGCTGGTATGCGCACCAGCTGCCGCACGGCTTCCACGTCGCCTCGGCGCTGCTGACCCTGGTCGTCGAGCTGGCCTTGGTCTGGCTGGTGTTCCTGCCGCGCCCCTGGCGTCTCGCCGTGGCGCTGGTCACGACGCCGCTGCAGATCGGCATCATCGCGACCGCCAATTACGCCTTCCTCAACTACCTGGTGCTGGTGCTCGGCCTGCTGCTGGTCGACGACGCCGCGTGGGAGCGGCTCGGCTTCAAGGCGGTGCCGGCCTGTCCGGAGGGGCAGCCGCGCCGCTGGCGGCTGATCGCGGCCGCGGCCGTCCTGGGTTGGGTGTTCTACGCCACGGTGGTGGCCTTCCTGCCGTGGCGGTTGCCGCGGCAGCTGCTCGCTCCGGCGCTGGCGATCGAACCCATGCGCATCGCCAACCGCTACGGCCTGTTCGCGGTGATGACGCGTGCCCGCTACGAGATCGAGTTCCAGGGCAGCCGCGACGGCCAGACCTGGGTCGCCTATCCATTCCGCTACAAGCCGCAGGACGTGATGCGGGCGCCGGGCATCTATGCCCCGTATCAGCCGCGGTTCGAGTGGAACCTGTGGTTCGCCTCGCAGGCCTCCTGGGAGAGCGAGGCGTGGGTGCTGGCCACCGAGGCCCGCCTGCTGGCCGCCGAGCCGGCGGTCTTGCGGCTGTTCGCCGCCGATCCCTTCCACGGCGCGCGGCCGCAGGCGGTGCGGGCGGTGCTCTGGCAATACTGGTTCACCGACCGCGCCACCCGCGCCAGGACCGGAGCCTGGTGGCGCCGCCGCTACCTCGGCCTCTACGCGCCGCAGATCGACGATTCGACGGTGCTGCCGGTCGAAGCCCAGCCGGGCACGCCGGAGCGATAGCGAGGGCAGCGCCCAGGAGCGCGGAGCCTCTACCCCCAGGGGTCGGAAGGCTGCCGGCGGGTGCGGGACGGGACGTCCGGGAGGATGAAATGGCGGCGCGCCGGGCCGGAGCGGTCGCGGCGCAGGAACAGCGGGCAGGCGGCCAGGCCGGCCAGGAAGCCGCCGACGTGCGCCCACCAGGCGACGCCCGCGGCGGCCCTGCCGCCGACCGAGAAGGTGCCGTTGAGCAGCTGGGTGAGGAACCAGAAGCCGAGGAAGAGGAAGGCGGGCAGCTCGAAGAAGAAAGGGATGATGAAGATCGGAATCAGCGTCAAGATGCGGGCGCGTGGGTAGAGCCGCAAGTAGGCGCCGAGCACTCCGGCGATGGCGCCCGAGGCGCCGATCGTCGGCAGCTGCGACTCGGGGTTGGACATCCAGAGCAGCGCCCCGGCGGCGATGCCGCAGAGCAGGTAGAACGACAGGAACCGCAGCGGGCCCATGCGGTCCTCGACGTTGTCGCCGAAGATCCACAGCGTCCACATGTTGGCGAGGATGTGGAAGAAGCCGCCGTGCAGGAACTGGCTGGTGATGAACGGCCACAGGCTCTCGGGCGGGAAGCCCACCGAGCTGGCCCAGGCGGGATGGGTGAAGCGGGCCGGCACGATGCCGTAGACCAGGATCAGCTGCTCTTGGGCGCTTTCCGGCAGCGTCAGCTGGTAGAGGAAGACCACCACGTTGATGGCGATCAGGCACCAGGTGACGATCGGCAGGTGGCGGCTGGGGACGGTGTCGCGGATGGGGAACATGGGATGCCGCCGCCGGCATTATCTCAGACGCTCACCGCCTTGACAGCTCCCTGGCGCCACTGCTCTGATGGCCGGGCTCTTGGAGGGATGCCATGGGTGACGCCCGCCTTCGTGTCGTGCAGGCCGTGGTCCTCGCGGCAGCGGCCGCGCTGTCGCTGCCAGCGGCGCATCGCGCGCTGCTTGCCGCGCCGATTTCCGGGGTCTCCGCGGGTTCCGGGGGCGGCGGGAGCTCCGGCGGCGCCGGGGGTGCCGGGGTTGCGGCCCCGGCCGACCTCGATCCCGATCTGGTCGCGCTCTACATCGACCTCCACCGCAATCCGGAGCTGTCGCTGCACGAGCAGAACACGGCGGCCAAGCTTGCCGAGCGGCTGCGGCGGCTCGGCTTCGAGGTGACGGCCGGCGTCGGCGGCACGGGCGTCGTCGGGGTGCTGCGCAATGGCGCGGGGCCGACGGTCATGCTGCGCACCGAGCTCGACGCGCTGCCGGTCGAGGAGAAGACCGGCCTGCCGTACGCCAGCACCATCAAGGCCAGGAACGACGCCGGCCTCGAGGTGCCGGTGATGCACGCCTGCGGCCACGACGTGCACATGACCGTCTGGGTGGGCACCGCGGCGCGCATGGCCCAGGCCCGCGGCAGCTGGCACGGGACCCTGGTGTTGATCGCGCAGCCCGCCGAGGAGGTGGTCAAGGGCGCCAAGGCGATGCTCGCGGACGGGCTCTTCAGCCGCTTCCCCAAGCCCGACTACGTGATCGCCCTCCATGACTCGCCGAAGCTGCCGGCCGGCAAGATGGGCTTCACGCCGGGATTCATCCTGGCGAGCTCCGACTCGGTGGACGTCACGATCTACGGCAAGGGCGGCCACGGCGCCGCGCCGCAGACGACCGTCGATCCGGTGGTCATCGCGGCGCGCACGGTGCTCGCCTGGCAGACCATCGTGTCGCGCGAGAAGGACCCGCAGGAGCCGGCGGTCGTCACCGTCGGCTCGATCCACGGCGGCACCAAGCACAACATCATCCCCGACGAGGTCAAGCTGCAACTGACCGTCCGCACCTACAACCGCGACGTGCGCCAGCACGTGCTCGACGCCATCGCGCGCATCGCCCGCGCCGAGGCGGCGGCCGCGGGCGCGGTGCGCGAGCCGACCGTTGCCGTCGTCGAGTCCACGCCGGCCACCTACAACGATCTCAAGCTCACCGCCCGGGTGGCGGCGGCCCTCCGCCGGCAGCTCGGCGCCGACAACGTCGTCGAAGCGCCGCGGGAGATGGCCTCCGAGGATTTCAGCGAATATGGCCTGGCGGGAGTGCCGGCGGTCATGGTCCGGCTGGGCGCCGCCGAACCGGCTGCGCTGGCCAAGGCGCAGGCCGAGGGCCACGAGCTGCCGTCGTTGCACTCGTCGCTCTTCGCCCCCGACCGCGACCCGACCCTGCGCACCGGTGTCGCGGCCGAGGTGGCGATGCTGCTCGACCTGCTGGCTGGGCCGGCCGGCCGATCTCGCTGATCTCGCTGATCTCAGCGGGGGGCGGCCGTGCGTCTGGGCAGGATCACCGGCAGGATCAGCGGCGGGCGCGGCGCCTGGTTGAAGTCGAAATCGTGGCGCAGGTCGCCGAGGATGGGCGCCGCCTCGCGCACCGTCGGCCGCGGATCCGGACGCCCGTCGGTCGCTGGATCGAGGCGCTGCCCGCCGAGAAAGACGTCCTCGATGAACTTGACGTAAGCGTCGAAGCTCAGCGTCTGGTGATCGACGTAGCCGGACCGCGCGTAGGGGCTGATCACCAGCGCCGGCACGCGCAAGCCGTAGCCGTTGCCGTCCACGACCGGCGGCGGCACGTGGTCGTAGAAGCCGCCCCAGTCGTCCCAGGCCAGGAAGATCGCCGTGCTGTTCCAGTCCGGGCCCTGCATGACGGCGTCGACGAGCGAGGTGACATAGGCCTGGCCGGCGCTCACCAGTCCCGGCGGGTGCTCGCTCACCTTGTCCTTCGGGCAGATCCAGGACACCGCGGGCAGCGTGCCGGCCTGGGCGGCGAGGAAGAACTCATTGATGCTCTGGATGTTGCCCAGCTCGCCGTCCTCCTTGACGGTGGTGAAAAACGGCAGCGGGTTCCAGATGCCGGGGGTCTTGGCGCTCTGCTTGCGGTGGGGGGTCGCCATCTCCTCGTCGTCGGCGGTGTCGGGCTCGATGCCGGTGAACACGTAGTAGCCCCAGCTGACGCCGTGCCGGTGCAGCAGGTAGGTCAGGTCGGTCCAGGCATAGTGGGGAGGGCGCCCGATGCGATGGTAATCGGGCGGGTAGCCGGGGGTCTCCAGGGCATTGACGCAGCTCGCCGGGTTGTCGCTGGTGCACCTCGCCGACCATTCCGAGACCATGAACAGGTGCTCGGGAAGGCTCCAGGAGGCATTGGGCTCGAACATGTGGTCCTGTAGCACGTAGTGCCTGGCGTAGGCCCAGTAGTTCGGGATCTCGTGCTGGTCGTGATAGCCCATGACGTCGGTCGCAGTGCCGCCGCAGGCCGGATCGTTCACGTTGCGGCAACCCTTGCGGGCGTGCTCCGCCTGGGCGATGAAGCCGTCCATCTTGCCGCCGTTGACGTCGGCGGACGCCGCCGCGGCGCCGTGCGGCCCGCCGTGGTTGAGGTCGGCGGCGTCGTGGAACGGCTCGACGCACCTGCCGGAGGCCGGGTCCGGCATGCAGACCGCGGGCTGGCCGCCCCGCATCGGGATGCCGTCGGCGCCGGGATAGGTGCCGAAGTACGAGTCGAAGGAGCGGTTCTCCTGCATGATGATGACGACGTGCTGGATCTTCTGGATGCCGGTCCGCGCCGTCTCCGCGCGCGGCCGCAGGCCGGCATGCAGGTGGGCTGCCGCCGCCGCCAGCAGCGCGGCCGCGAGGAGCAGGACGAGGGTGAGTCGGAGGCGGAGGCGCATGGTGCGTAGTTTCTCTCATGATACCTCGTTTGTCCAGGGGAACGAACCGAGCGGGCCGAGCGTGGCACCGAGGCCGCGGTGAGGCAGCGGTAAGGCCGCGGACCATGGCGAAGGCAACGCCGCGGAGATGGCGGACATGAAGAAGCTGAGCGCCGGCATCGTCCTCTACCGCTTGCGCCCCGCGGCGGGTTCGGCCGAGGTGCTGCTGGTCCATCCCGGCGGTCCCTACTGGGCGAAGAAAGACCTCGGCGCCTGGTCCATCCCCAAGGGCGAGGTGGCGGCCGGAGAGGACCCGCTCGTCGCGGCCCGCCGCGAGCTCGCCGAGGAGACCGGCGTGGAGGCGGCGCCGCCCTTCCTTCCCTTGACCCCCGTCGAGCAGGGGAGTGGCAAGACAGTCCAGGCGTGGGCGGCGGCGGGCAACGCCGACCCCGCCGCCCTCGCCAGCAACTCCTTCACCATGGAATGGCCGCCGCGCTCGGGCCGCATGCAGAGCTTTCCGGAGGTCGACCGCGCAGCCTGGTTCTCGCTCCCCGAGGCGAAGGAGAGGATCCTCCCCGGGCAGCGCCCCCTCCTCGACCAGCTGGCGGCACTGCTCGGGGCGGTGCGGGGCGGCTGAATCAGGTCTTGCTCTTGCCGGGCGCGGGGCGACGCAACAGTGCGCGCGTGGCAAGAGCGCATGGACCCGGCAGCCGCGCCATCCGCGTCGACCCTATGAGAAGTCTCTGAATCCGAGCCAAAGGTTACGGGTTGCCGCCTCTTAGCAGGTCATGGTAGAAGGAGCGTGATGCCGGTTCCTGAAGCGAAGCGCGTGGACGGACGGGCCGCAAGGTCTTGCCCATCTTGATTCTCCTCGGACTCTTCGTCCTTTTCCTCGATGCAGGTGCGTGGTGCCTGATGAGAGCTGTACGTCCGATGCAGAAGCCCGACGGGACGGCATTGGAGCTGGGTGACCAAGCGACCATCCTCTTCGGCTCCGCGACAGTTGCCCTGGTAGTCTTCTCCCTGGTGCTCGCAGTCTTCGCGGTCTTCGGGTATGAAAGCATCAAGAACGCTGCCCGTAAGGAAATCGAGGACTCCCTGAAAGATCGTCTCGCAATCCTCGAGGCCGAAATGCGGGCCGCGTTCTTACTACTCTCGGATTCGTGATCGGGGAGATAAGCCTGTCGCGGGACTCTGTCGAGCTGCTAGATCGAGACAGCCTTGAAGATGCCATCCGAAACTCGGAGAGGGGCTACGAGCTGCTCCAGAAGGTTGGAGGACCAGCCGAGTATATGGCGCTCAACAACCTGGTTTACTACCAGAGCCTGATCGGCGACCAGTCGAGGGGAGATTTCATCCTGGAAAAGGCGCGGATGCTGCGGAAGGCTGGCCAAGAGCACGATGCGCCGCACCTGCTTCTCACCTACTGCAAGGCAGTGCTGTCGTTCAGCGAAGATCAAGAGGAGATCAAGCAGGCTCGAAAGATCGCCCAGGCTGTCGCGGCCAACGCCCTCATCTCCAACCGGAAACGCAATGAGGCCAGGTACCTGGCCTCATTCGATGAAAAGTCGAAAGCGCTACAGCTGCAACCGGGCGAGGGCGCCTCCTAGTAGGTTGCCTGCCCCCACGGCTCGACTCCACTTGATCCCATAAATGTCTCCTTTCGGATTGGTGAGGGGAAAGAGCCGGATGTCGCTATCCTCCCCAAGGATCTGATCCACCAGCGCCGTCGGTGTCATAGTTGGAGCCTGCCCCGGCACCATGCCCGTGCAGGGGAATCTGGCAGAAATGCAGCACAAAGGCGATTGCAAGCGCGAGCAAATGCATCCCTCTCCTCCTTTCTGTAGATCGAGCACTCGTTCCCGTGCCGATGGGGGGTTCCCCACGTATGACACGGTAGTGCCCGGATCGTTTGCTCGCGCAGGCTGATCTGATCGGACCGAGCTCATGCCAGTGCACCGTTCACGACCTGGGTACGCATCCGCCCTCTGAGAACGCTCTGAAGATCTATGGCCGCGCTCCCCCAGTGTGGCGCCAGATAGACGGTCTCGATCGCCTCGTCTTCCATCTAATTGAGCTACATCTCATAGCCTAACAGAAATGAAATTTATCAGTCAATGATCTAATCATCAGGCGACATGCCATTGTCAAATAGCGATATTCCTCAACATCTCTGCCGCGGGTTGCCGCCTTCGGCGTCAGCCATGTGCAGCTATGAATTAAATAAGTCTGTGCGCCTAACCGACTAAACGTGACAAGATTGGTAGAGAATACATCCCAGGAACCGGGGGCGCCATCTCGTTGTCGATAAGCATAACTAATCGTCGATTCAAGCACAAGAAGGAGAACCCTATCCTGACAGTCGCCGGTCGAGCGCCCGGTACTGGATGGCTTCCGCGACGTGCGCCTGCCCCAGGCTCGGGGCGCCTTCGAGGTCGGCCAGGGTCCTTGCGACCTTGAGGATGCGGTCGAAGGCGCGGGCGGAGAGGCCGAGCCGCTGGAAGGCGTCGTCGAGGAGCCGGTGGCCGGCGGCGTCGAGACGGCAGTGGCGGCGCAGGTCGTCCGGGGTCATGGCGGCGTTGACCGGGTTGATGCCGACCCCGAAGCGGGCGGCCTGGCGGGCGCGGGCGGCGTCGATCCGCGGGGCGACGGCGGCGGAGGGCTCGCCGGGTGGGGCGCGGAGCTCTCGCAGCGAGATCGCCGGCATCTCGACGTGCAGGTCGATGCGGTCGAGGAGCGGGCCGGAGATGCGGCTGCGGTAGCGCTCGATCAGCGGCGACAGGCAGGTGCAGACATGACGCGGGTCGCCGAGATGGCCGCAGGGGCAGGGATGTGTGCATGTTTTCACACTCACCCTTCGCGGCCGGGTTTCTCGCCCCGGCTACCCCGAGAACCCCCGAACGGTGGGCGAGCACCTGAAGCGAGCCCGGCTCGACCGCGGCCTTGAGCAGAAGGCGGCAGCCCAGGCGATCGGCTGCGACCCCGGCACCCTCCTCAATTGGGAAAAGGGCCGCGTGGCGCCCGACGTTCGCTTCTGGCCGCCGATCCTGGCCTTCCTGGGCTACGACCCCCGGCCGGAGCCCGAGAGCTTTGGCGGGCACCTACGGGCCGCGAGAGAAGCCGAGGGCCTCTCCGAGGAGGCGCTTGCCCGGCGGCTCGGGCTCGACCCCGGCACCCTGGCTGCCTGGGAAGGGGATGAAGTCCGCCGTCCCTACCCGCGCATCCGGCGAATCTTCGAGGGCTACCTGCGGCGCCGGCAGGCTCCGGCGGAAGCGTGAGGTGCGGCAAAGCGCCCGGCGAAAAGAAGGAGGACGACGCTCAAGAAGAGCGGTCCAGGCAGGCCGACGAGGAGGCGCGGCCCGAAGAGCGCGATGGCGCCGAGCACTGCGGCGAGCATGAGCCCATCGGCGGCGAGAAGGCCCCAAAAGAGGAAGCGCAGGGCCATCGCGACCTTCGGCCGGTCGGACACCGGCTTTAGCCAAGCGTGAACTCGGCCGCCGGCACGTACCAGGAGCGGCGGTAATAGCGGCGTAAGTTGTCAAAGAGCGGGGCGAGCGCCGCAGGCTCAAGGTCGCGGCGCTCTTCGAGTGCCTTCTGGAAGGTGAGCCAGGCAGAGAGGGCGTTCCGGTGGAGATCCCAGCCCGCGAGGATCGGCGTCGTCTCTTCAAGGAAGGAGAG
>DASZHY010000531.1:0-3764 GCA_035949675.1 Thermoanaerobaculia bacterium | reverse complement strand
GATGCAGGAGACCGAGGCGACGATCAGCACGTCGCGGCGCTCGAACAGCGCCTTGGTGGCGCGCAGCCGCAGCCGGTCGATCTCCTCGTTGATGGTGGTCTCCTTCTCGATGTAGGTGTCGGTCTGCGGCACGTAGGCTTCAGGCTGGTAGTAGTCGTAATAGGAGACGAAGTACTCGACGGCGGCGTCGGGGAAGAAGCTGCGGAACTCCTGGAAGAGCTGGGCGGCAAGGATCTTGTTGTGCGACAGCACCAGCGTCGGCCGGTTGACCGCCTCGATGACCTTGGCGATGGTGAAGGTCTTGCCCGATCCGGTGACCCCGAGCAGGACCTGCTCGCGGTCGCCGCGCTGCAGCCTCTCGGCAAGCTCGGCGATCGCCGCCGGCTGGTCCCCCTGCGGCTCGAAGCTGGAAACGATCCGGAAGTCGCCCATGCGGTCATTCTAACGGCGGCGGCAGGTGGTTTCTTCCTCGCGGACCAGCCTCGCCGCCCGGCCCCCCTGGCGGCCCAAGGCAGGCTGCGCGGCGGCCCCCGAGGCAGGCGCGCGGCCGGCTAGCTCGCCATGACCGCGAAGGTTAGGCTGGCAAGGCCGGCAGGCGCCGCGTTCGGCGCACCGGTGGCGGCGCCAGGCGCCGGCGCCCGGGCGATCGAGCCGGCAGGCGCCGGCCGCCGCGGGGCGCCGCGGGGCGGCGGTCCCCCCGGCAGGCCCGGAGCCGGCGCCGGGACCGGTGAGCCCGGCCTGTGCGCCAGCGATTCCAGGGCCTCGGTGAGCTCGCGCACCTGCTGGTGGGTTAGCTGGGCCTGGGAGCCGCTCAGCGCGATGATCTCGTGCTGCACGCGTTGCAGGTTGGCGAGGTCGGTCTGCTCGGTGCCGACGGCGCGGCCGGCGGCCACGAAGGCCTGGTGCAGGCGCTGGCGCTCGGCCGGCGTGGCGTCAGCCGGCAGGCGCGGCGTGAGGCTCGCCTCGGTCAGGCGAAACGTCCAGCGGATGATCGCCGGCGCCTCGATCCTGACGACCACGACTCCCACGACGAGCAGCAGCAACATCGCGCCGCACCCGATGAGCAGCGGCTTGCTGCAGCCGGGCCCGTCACGCGGCACCTGGACGGCGGAGGGGTTGAACGGCGAGACGGGTGTCGTCGATGGGTCCGCCACGGGCCTGTTCTTTTATCACCCGGCGCGGGCGGACGGCAAGCCGAGCCCAGGAGTGGAGCTCGTCTTACCGCTTGGAGTGCCTGGGTAATCGGCGTAGGCGACGATCCACGGCCCGCCAGAACTTGGCGAGGTCGAGATGAACCTCTGGAACGACCACAGACCGGTAGGTGCCCGCATCCGACGGCGCCGCGGCGAAGTGGCCAGCCTGGTTGACAAGGAACTCGACCTGGCGCCGCCCTAGGCTGACGAGCCAATACTCCCTCACGCCGTAGATTGCATAGAGGTCCAGCTTCTGGCCCCGGTCCATGCGCGCCGTGCCCGGAGAGAGGATCTCGACCACCAGATCGGGCGGGCCCTCGACGCGGTTGCCGACGATTTCGAGGCGCGTAGCCGAGAGATACATGACGTCCGGCTGTACGACGGAATGATCGGCCAACACCACGTCGAACGGGGCATGGAAGCGGAACCCGCCGGCAGCGCTGGCGATGCGATCGAAGTGCGCCTCGAGCACATCGGAAACGACCTGGTGCGGCGCGAACGGGCTGGGAGTCACGTACAGCCTTCCGAACACCAACTCGCGGCGCGGCTGGTCCGGGAGCCGGTCATAGTCCCGCAGCCGGTAAGGACCAAGGCCGAGGGCTGGTGCTTCGGCATGCATACCCGCGCTCATCGTTCTCAGTATAGGCGACGTCGAGCAGCAATAGATCCGAGATCATGAGCAGCGCCATCCCAATCCCGCGAGGCGGAACACGATCATACCTGACACGGCACAAAAATGCCGACTACTTAACATTCGCTACTACCCCGGTCCGTAGTCGATTTGTCAGCATGGGTCGGGTCAAGTGGCACTTCCAGTAAGAGATGAGGCGGCGCAGCATCTGGAAGAGCTGGTACACGAGAGAACACGCCTAGAGGCTGCTGTCGGGCGCTTGGTACCTAGCCAAGCACAGCATGCCATTTACTGATCAGGCGTGGCTTTCGACATCGGAGAATGGACGGCTACAAAATTCTTGACGAGTCGTTCATACTGATGCCTCAAAAGGCACATCATGCCCTTTCGAGACATCGGCAAAGCTCTCGCGATCTTGCGGCAACAGAAGGGCCTTTCTCAGGCTGAGCTGGCTTTCAGGACTGGGATGGGGCGGCCACAGGTCTCCAGGTACGAGTCCGGCAGGGAGCTGATGAAGCTCGAGACACTCGAAAAGATCCTGGCAACGTTGTCGGTCGAACCTGAGGATTTCTTTCGCTTCCTTCGGTCGTTCGATCCTTCCGTCCGGTCCTACCTCGGCCGGGTTCCAAATCGGGTCGACGACAGGCTGCTGGCGGAGGCTTTCCAGAGCCTGCATACGGCGATCGAGCAGCTGAGGCAGGTGATCGAGCGCACCGTCGACCCGGCCACCTGGCTGTCGACCCTGATCAAGGACGACGCCACGCGTAGGGCGGTGACGATCGACAAGCCAGAGCCATGACCAAGGATCGAACCGCAAACTCGGCACCCTGCCTCCGCCTTCCCCACCTGCCCCCGGCGAGATCCCCTCATCGGATCGTTCATCTCCATCTATAATGTGAGGCGTGGAGAACGAGCCGCACGACCGTCCCCGCCCGATTCCCGGCGTCCGGAGACGGCGCTGGCGCTGGTTCCGCTGGACCTGGCCGCTGCTGGTGGCGGTGCTCATCGGCGCCACCGTCGGGGTTAGCGTCGCTGCCCTCATCCACGTGCCGCAGGTCGGCTCGCTCGCCACCTTCACCCCCAACCTGGTGACGCAGCTGATGGCCGTCGACGGCAGCGTCTTCGCCTCCTTCGCACGCGAGCGCCGGATGATGCTCAAGGAGGGGGAGATCCCGCCGGTGATCGAGAATGCGCTGCTCGCCTCCGAGGACAGCAATTTCTTCCGGCACGGCGGCATCGACGCCATGGGCATCGCCCGCGCCGCGCTCGACGACCTGCGCGCCGGCAAGATGAAGGAGGGCGGCTCGACGATCTCGATGCAGCTCGCCCGCACCCTGTTCCTCACCCGCGAGCGCAAGTGGCGGCGCAAGATCGAGGAATCGCTGGTCGCCGTCGAGCTCGAGAAGAGCTTCAGCAAGCAGCAGATCATCACCCTCTACCTGAACCTGGTGAACCTCGGCCACGGCAACTATGGCATCGAGGCGGCGTCGCGCTACTACTTCGGCAAGCCGGCCAAGGCGGTGACCCTGTCAGAGGCCGCGACCTTGATCGGCATCATCCCGGCGCCCAGCCGCTATAGCCCCTACCGCGAGCCGGAGCTGGTGCTGCGCCAGCGCAACCGGGTGTTGCGGCGCATGCTCGAAGACCGCTTGGTCGCTGCGGACGACTACCAGAAGGCGATCGCGCAGCCGCTGCTCGTGACCTCGCAACAGCCGGAGGAGAGCTTCGCTCCCTACTTCGCCGAAGAGGTCCGCAAGTACCTCGAAGCCACCTACGGCGCCAACATGCTCTACGAGGGCGGCCTGCAGCTGCAGACCACCCTCGACCCCAAGATCCAGCGCGCCACCGAGCAGGCAATCCGGGCCGGCCTGCTCCACGTCGACCACCGCCGCGGTTGGGGCGGCCCGATCGCCCGGCTGGAGGAAAGCAACGTCGAGCAG
>DASZHY010000530.1:0-4362 GCA_035949675.1 Thermoanaerobaculia bacterium | reverse complement strand
CGCGAAGGAGCGCGGCATCCCGGTGCGCCCGGTCCAGCCACACCTCCACTTCGCAATGCCGGTCCGGCAGCTTTGCCCATGGCCCGTGATACCAGGAGAGGAAGGCGGCCGGTCGGCCCGCGATCTCGCCGATGAAGCGCGCCGACGTCATCTCCTTGCGCGGATGCTTCCACCGGTAGCGCGTGAGCTGCGGGTCTTGCGGCAGCGCAGGATACGCCGCGCTCATCAGGTCGGAAGCGAGCTCGGCATCCTCGAGAGTCGCCGGTCGATAAGTCATCGTGGGCACGATCCAAGACTCTAAAGACTCGGCCGGAAACTCTCGACGAGAGATTCGGTGATCCAGGTGGTCCAGATCCGGGTGAAGCGACGAGCAGCGGAGCGAGCGCATCGGTAGATGCGTGAGCGAGCAGCGCACACCTGCTCGGGGTCCCCATGCCGCAGGTATGGGGGGAGTGGGCCGCATGGGCGCCGAAGATCCGGCGAGAGGTTTCCGGTCCGAGTCTCAAAGCGGGATGACCATCGGGCGGATTCCGCCCGCGTCGATCTCGAGCACTCCGACCGACGGCGCTTGAACCCGGCGCATGTGGCGCGCGACCTGCAGCCAGCACCACTCGAACCATCCAGGCCTCTGCGCCAGGCGACGCAACGTCGTGACCGGGTTCCACTGGTGCACGCCGCCTGGGTTGAAGAGCAGCGCGCCTTCGATCGTTTCGACACTCGCTCGATGCGTGTGCCCGTAGATGATCACGTCGGCGTCGGGGAACCGCCTGCGCAGGCTGCGCGGCAGCCCGCGAAGCGGCTGGAAGAACCCGAGGCTCAGCGTCCACAGCAGCGTGCTCGGCTCCTCGATCCAGCGGGATCGATTGCCGTGCACGACCACTATCCGCTTGCCCTCGACCGTCAGCTCTCGGGTCAGGGGCAAGGTGGCGAGCAGCCCGTCGTGGTCGCCTCGCACCGCCTCGACCGGCGCGATCCGCGCCAGCGCGTCGAGCGTCGAGGCCGCGTTCACGTCGCCCGCGTGGATGATCAGCGCGGAGCCCGCGAGGGCTGTGGCTACGCCGTCGGGCAGCCGATCCATGAACTCCGGACAGTGCGTGTCGGCGATGACGCCGACCCGCGTGGTCATGGTCGCCTAGCTTATCCGGAACCGGGATGTGAACATTTGAATCGTTATGTTGACAAATTGGTAAGCCATGCTTTCTAATTTGGCCATGAAAGACCAACGACGTGAAATTCTGACCCAGGTCGCCGCGGGGACGATCACCGCCGAGGAAGGGGCCACGCGCCTGGAAGCCCTCGAGTCCGCCCCGTCCGGGGCAGCCGCCACGGCTCCCCCACCTCTCTCACCGAGCGCCACCGCCGTCAGGCAGGTACGTGTCGTCTCGCGGTTCGGCCAGACCGAGATCATCGGGGACCCGAACGTGGCATCAGCTGTCGCCGAGGGCCCGCACCGGGCTCGCCTGGACGGCGAGACGATGGTCATCGAGCAGTCGCCTATCCACGACGACACCAGCTTCCACTTCAGCCGACCCGAGGGACGGCTGATCATCAACGGCTTCGACTTTGGACGCCACCTGACCGTGCGCGTGAACCCCTCTCTCTCCTTGTTCATGACGGTCCAGGCGGGGAGCGTGCGGATCAAGGGCATTCACGGACCCATCAACGGGCAGGTCCAGGCGGGCAACTGCATCATCGAAGACTTTCGCGCGCCTCTGAACCTCGAGGTCGCGGCGGGCAATGTGGCGGCGACGGGCCGCCTGACCGAAGGCGCGAGCTCGATTCGCTGCGAGATGGGCTCGGTGCGCGTGAACCTGGACAGGTCCTCGAGTGTCCGAATCAAATCCCGATCCACCATGGGCAAGGTCGCGCTCGAGGGCGAGGACATCAAGAACGACGCGGTCGGGTCGGGTGACGGAACGCTCGACCTCGAGTGCACGATGGGCAACGTCAGGGTGGTGGTCGGCTGATGAGTCGCACCGGGGCGCGGCGTCCGCCGGCCAGCTGCCCTGTCTGCAGCACGCGGCTTGCCGTCACCCGATTGACGTGTCCGTCCTGTAAAACCGAGCTGTCCGGCGCGTTCGTCTCGTGCGAGTTCTGCGTCCTCACCGACGAAGACCGCGAGGTCCTGCGCGTCTTCCTCGCCTCGCGTGGAAACATGAAGGAGCTCGAACGGCACCTCGCGGTCAGCTATCCCACCGCGCGAGCACGCTTCGACGCACTCCTGGCGAAGCTCGGCATCGACCGGGCGCCGGCGCCCCCATCCCGGGTCGAGCTGCTGGAGCAGGTCGCGCGCGGCGAGCTCAACATCGACCAGGCGCTCGAGCGCCTCGAAGCACCGAAGGAGGGGTGACCCGCCCTGCCCGGATCCCACCCGGCCGGCCGCGCCGGGACCTCCCGGGTTAGAGGCGCCTCAGGCGGCTACCTGATTCCCGCCGCCGCGAGGCCGGCCGCGTGGGCTGCCGCCGCATCCTGGCCGGAATCGAGCACCTGCACCGCGGCGCTTGCAAATGCATGCGCGCGGTGCTGGTCGAGGTTCAGGTCGATGTTGGCCAGCGCAAACCAGGCGCAGTACGTCTGGCGGTTGAACGAGACATGCTCTGGCTGCCGGCTCATGGCCGCCGTCGCCCACTGGACCGCGGTCGCCAGGTCCTTTCCGGTCGACAGCGCCGCGAATGCCCCCTGCGCGGCGGCGTGGCATGCGCTCGCCGGCGCCCCGCCCCGCTTGGCCCAGGCGAACCATTCGGCATAGGAGCGGTCCTCCGCCGTCACGCCGACCTGGACCTTGGCGTTCTTGTCGGTTTTACCGTGCTGCTCGACGACCTGCCACGCCGCCTGGTCCGGCGCGTGCGAGCCAGGCGTCGCCGCGGCCGGTTGAACGAAGCCGGCTGGCGGCGCGGAGGGCGGGGGTGGCTTGACGGGCGCCGCCGGGACCTGCGCCACGGGAAGATGGCCGCCTGACGCGGGAATCGGCGGGAGTGGCGGAGGCTCCGGCTTTGGCGCGGCAGGCTGCGCCGTCACATGCGGTGTCGGGATCGCTTCTTTCGGCGAGAACCACGTCGGCGTGCCGGGTTGGGAGGCGAGCGGAACCTGGGGCGCCCACGCCGGGATCTGGACCGGAGCGGGCCAATCTTCCTTTGCATCCGGCGCCGGGGCGGGCACCCCGGGTATCTCGGGAGCCCAGGCCGGACGCCCCGGTGGTCCTGACGTGGGTTCGACCGGGGGCCTCGTGGTCGGCGGTGCCGGCCTCGACGCAGGCGCTGGCGGGTGTTTGGGCGCTTCCGACGGCACGGCCGCGGCCGGCTGAGGTGGTGCGGGTGCGGGAGGAGGCGGCGGCGGGGCGGGCCTCCTGGCGGGAGGCGTGATGGTCGGCGGCATCTGGGGAGGAGCCGGCGAGCTTGCGGCCTTCGGCGCTGCGGGAGCCTTCGGCGCCGCGGCGGCTTTCGGCGCCGCGGATGGCTTGGCCGCAACTGGCGGCGGTGCGGCCGCGGGAGTCTTCACCGTCGGCGCCGTCGGCTCGGTCGGAGTGGGCTCGC
This sequence comes from Thermoanaerobaculia bacterium, assembly GCA_035949675.1. Classification (GTDB taxonomy): domain Bacteria; phylum Acidobacteriota; class Thermoanaerobaculia; order Multivoradales; family UBA5704; genus JASLEW01. The sequence continues at coordinate 829 of DASZHY010000530.1, read as the reverse complement.
TCTTGAGAGCGCCGGCATTGGAATCGAAGCTCTCGGGCCAGCTTGGGATGGTCTGGGCGGGCGACGGCTCCTCACCCTCGACAGGGCGGGCAACCTCGGCGGATGGCGGCCAGGCCGGCATTGCCGGCTCGGTCGGCGGCTCGGGCGGCCAGATGTCGGTCTCCTCGGGGGGCGCCGGCGCCGACTCGGACGCGGGGGGCCACGTCGACCTGAGGGCGTCCGACGCGCTCGACCTCGGCGGATCGGTCAGGGTGACGACCTCGACCGGTGGCTCTGAATCGGCCGGCCTCGCGGCCGGCGGCTCGGCGGCCGGCGCTTCAAAGGCCGGCGCCTCAAAGGCCGGCGGCTCAAAGGCCGGCGGCTCAGACACCTGTGCCTCCGCGGCCGGTGGCTCGAAGGCCGACGCCTCAAAGGGAGGCGGCTCAGACGGCCGGGGCAGGGACGCCTCCGGCTCAGCCGCCTCCGGCTCGGCGGCCTGTGGCGCTGCCGTCTTCGGCTCGGCGACGCTCACCTCCGCTGACGGTGGCTCGGAGATCGGCTCGCCCGGGTCGGTCGGGACGGTGCGTGCCCACTCGGGCGTCGTCTTCTTGTCCACCTCGCCGTTCACGGGCGATTGGGTCTGTGACCAGTCGGGATCTCCCTTCTGCATGGGCAGCGCGGGCAGGGCGTCATCGTCCGCCGTGTCGACGGTCTCGCCGGTGTTTTCGGGCGGGGTCACGGGCACCGTGTGCGCCCAGACAGGAGTCGTCTCGCGCGTCGGGACGGCCGCCAGAGGCTCGGCTGGGGCCGGCGCGGGCGGCGTGGAATCCTTCACGACGAATGAATCCTT
>DASZHY010000529.1:0-42331 GCA_035949675.1 Thermoanaerobaculia bacterium | reverse complement strand
GAAGCCTACGTGCCGCAGACCGACACCTACATCGAGAAGGAGACCACCATCAACGAGGAGATCGACCGGCTGCGGCTGCGCGCCACCAAGGCGCTGTTCGAGCGCCGCGACGTGCTGATCGTCGCCTCGGTCTCCTGCATCTACGGTCTCGGCTCGCCGGAGGCGTTCTTCGGTATGCTGCAGTTCTTCGAGCGCGGCGCCACCGAAGGGCTCGACCGGGTCCTCAAGCGCCTGGTCGAGATGCAGTACCAGCGCACCCAACTCGACCTGTACCACGGCAGCTTCCGGGTGCGCGGCGACGTCCTCGAGATCCTCCCCGCCTACGAGGAGCTGGGCATCCGCGTCGAGTACTTCGGGGACGAGATCGAGCGCATCACCCGCTTCGACGTGCTGCGCGGCGACACGGTGTCGGAGATCGACCGTCTGGCGCTCTATCCCAAGACCCACTACGTCACACCGCGCGAGCGTCTCGAGCGGGCGATCGTCACCATCCAGGAGGAGCTGGCCGAGCGCCTCGCCCTGCTCGAGGCCGAGGGCAAGCTCCTCGAGCGCCAGCGCCTCGAGCAGCGCACCCGCTTCGACCTCGAGATGCTCAAGGAGATCGGCTACTGCCACGGCATCGAGAACTACTCCCGCCACCTCTCGGGGCGGGCGCCGGGCGAGCCGCCGCCGACGCTGTTCGACTACTTCCCCGACGACCTGCTGCTGGTGGTCGACGAGAGCCACCAGACCATTCCGCAGGTGCGCGGCATGTACTTCGGCGACCGCTCGCGCAAGCAGACGCTGGTTGACTTCGGCTTCCGCCTGCCGTCGGCGCTGGACAACCGGCCGCTCAACTTCGACGAGTTCGACGCCCGCGTCGGGCAGCGCATCTACGTCTCGGCGACGCCGGCGCCCTGGGAGCTCCAGCGCACCGGGGGCGTGGTGGTCGAGCAGCTGATCCGGCCGACCGGGTTGCTCGACCCGGTCATCGAGGTACGCCCCGCCCAGGGGCAGGTGGACGACCTGGTGGGGGAGGTGCGCAAGGTGGTGGAGCGCCGCGAGCGCGTGCTGGTGACCACCCTGACCAAGCGCATGGCCGAGGAGCTCACCCAGTATCTGGCGGAGCTCGGCATCAAGGTGCGCTACATGCACAGCGACGTCGAGACCATGGAGCGGGTCGCGATCGTCACCGCGCTGCGGCGCGGCGAGTTCGACGTGCTGGTCGGGATCAACCTCCTGCGCGAGGGGCTGGACCTGCCCGAGGTCTCGCTGGTGGCGATCCTCGACGCCGACAAGGAGGGCTTCCTGCGCAGCGGCACGTCGCTGATCCAGACCTCCGGCCGCGCCGCCCGCAACCTCAACGGCCGGGTCGTGTTCTACGCCGATCAGCTCACCGACTCGATGCGGCGTGCGATCGACGAGACCGAGCGCCGCCGGCGCAAGCAGGAGGACTACAACCAGCGCATGGGCATCGAGCCGAGGACCGTGCTCAAGGACATCCACAGCCCGCTGGTGGCGATGAGCAACCTCGACTACTACTCGGTGGGTCCGACGCCGCTGCTCGACGTCGCCGAGGGCATGGAGCTGCCGCTCGCCGAACGGATCTCCAAGCTGGAGAAGGAGATGCGCGCGGCCGCCAAGCGCCTCGAGTTCGAGGAAGCGGCGATGCTGAGAGACCGGCTGCGGGAGCTGCGCGAGATCCAGATCTACGCCGGCTGAGCCGCGCTCCGCAGGCCGCGGCGTCCGCCCGCCCGGCCTTACGCCCATGGAACCACCGCCGCCACAGCCGCCACCGCCGCCGATGCCGCCGGCGCCGAGCCAGCTCGAGACTCTGGCCGAGCGGATCAGGCAGCTTCCCGACCGGCCCGGCATCTACATCTTCAAGGACGCCGCCGGCAAGGTCCTCTACGTCGGCAAGGCCACCTCGCTGCGCAAGCGCGCGGTCTCCTACCTGTCGCGCGACCACGAGCCGCGCCTGGCGGCGATGGTGTCCGAGGCCGCCGACGTCGAGTTCGTGGTCACCGACTCGCCGGCCGAGGCGCTGCTGCTCGAGAACAACTGGATCAAGCGCCGCAAGCCCCGCTACAACATTCTGCTGCGTGACGACAAGACCTATCCCTACCTCAAGCTCACGGTCCAGGAACCCTTCCCGCGCATCGCCTTCACCCGCCGCATCCGCGAGGACGGCGCCGAGTACTTCGGCCCCTTCCTGCCCGGCGGCCTGGCGCGCAAGGCCATCAAGCTGGTGCAGAAGCTCTTCCTGGTCCGGGTCTGCCACATCGAGGTGGACGGCTCGCTAACGCGCCCGTGTCTCTACTACGACATGCACCGCTGCCTCGGGCCCTGTGTCGCGGCGCTGACCACTCCCGATCGCTACGCCGAGGCCGTGCAGCAGGCCCGCCTGTTTCTAGCCGGGCGCAACGACGTCCTGATGCGCCGTCTCAAGCGCGAGATGTGGGAGGCGGCCGAGGCCACCGACTACGAGCGTGCCGCGCAGCTGCGAGACACCCTGGCCGAGGTCGAGGCCATCGGCGAGCGCCGCAAGCTCTCGTCGGTCGCCGGCGAGGACGTCGACGTCTACGGCGTCCACGTCGCGCTCGGCCACGCCGCGGTGGCGGTGCTGGTGATGCGCGGCGGCCAGGTGCTCGACCGCCGCGAGCTGTTCTGGGAGGGGGTGGGCAATATCTCTTCCGAGCTCCTGCTGTCCCAGGTCGTGCCCCAGATCTACGACCGCACCACCTTCATCCCCAAGGAGATCCACCTGCCCGCCCCGATCGAGGGCGAGGAGGCCCTGCTCGCCTGGCTCTCCGAGCGCAAGGGAGAGAAGGTCTACGTCCGCATGCCCTCCAGGGGCCCCAAGGCCGAGCGGCTGGAGCTGGCCCGCCACAACGCCGAGATGGCCCATCGCCGCCGCTTCCGGGGTCAGGAGATCACCCCCGGCGCCGCCGCCCTAGAGCGCCACCTCTGCCTCCTCGAGTCGCCCCGTCGCATCGAGGGCTTCGACATCTCCCACTTCCAGGGAGGCGAGACGGTGGCCAGCCTGGTCGTCTGGGAGGAAGGCAAGATGCGCAAGTCCGAGTACCGGACCTTCAACATCCGAGGTCTCGACCAGCCCGACGACTTCGCCGCCATGCGCCAGGCCGTAGATCGCCGTTACCGTCGCCGCCTGGAGGAGCTGGGCGAGATGCCCGACCTGATCCTGATCGACGGCGGCCGGGGCCAGCTCAACGCCGCCCTGGCCGCCCTGACCGACCTGGGAGTGGAGGAGACCTCCATCGCGGCGCTCGCCAAGAGGGAGGAGGAGATTTATCTCCCCGACCGGCCCGAGCCCCTGGCGCTGCCGAGGGAGGACGCCGGGCTGCGGCTCTTGCAGCAGATCCGGGACGAAGCGCACCGATTCGCAGTGTCGAAGCATCGGCGGCGCCGGTCGGCACGGACCCTCCACAGCAAGCTGGACGACCTGGCTGGGATCGGGCCGCACCGGCGGAAGCGGCTGCTGACTCACTTCGGGAGCTTGGAGAAGGTGCGGGAGGCGGGGGTTGAAGAGCTGGTGGGTGTGCTAGGACCGACGTTGGGGGCACGGGTGTTCGCGCAGCTGCATGCGCCCCCACGGAGCGAAGTGCAAGATGAGCCGCTGCCTGCGTCGCGGGAGCAATGATACTTACCGACGCTACGCTCATGCCGTAGTCGCCCTCCCCGAACCGAGTTTTCGGCTAGCCGACATTCGCTCTTAGTTAGTGTTCTGCGAATGCCTCTGGAGTCGCACTGCGGGCGATCGGTGGAGTCATGATAACAGGACGCATCGCTCGCGCCGCGTTAAGACGCGCGGCGCGAGCTTCAGTGAGCGAGATCAGAAGCGAGCAGGGGGACAGTGCGGAATCAGCTCTGTGACAAGTGGCGTGCAAATTGATGCCTGGTCCGGATACGGGTACAGCTCTATAGGCTGTTGAGAAAGCCGGTGGAAGTGTAGGAAGTGCATCTCCGGCGTGCGGGCTCCCCCGAGAGTGTTACCGAGCGTAGAGAGGGGGATGTTCGCGAGGTAGGCGTCAACGTCGGCGCCCATCGTCGTCAACGTTATATCACCCTTGTTGCTGCTGAAGATCACCTGCACGCCGGTGGTGATGGGAATGCTCACGGTGACGACGTCGGCGATGGCGCGTGCGGGAACGGCGCTGCGGTTGCCCTGCATATCGGCATAGTACCAATAGATGATGGCCTGGAGGCTCACGGCCAACTGCTTCGTAGCCCACGTGCCGTTGGTAACCCGCATTCGCGCAGTGGCAAGGTTGGTGGGAAATGAAGCTGCTGTAACCTCCGGTTTCAGCGGTGTGGGATTCACGTCGGCCATGTTGCAGGTCCAACCGAAATGAGTATTGGGCTCACCATTGGACGGGCAAGGCCCCTTCACCGGAGGCGGCAGGCTGGCACTTGCTGGAGTGACCGGCGACACCCAGATGTCCTCTCCGTCCAGCGGAAAGGCGATGACGTCGGTCCATGCAAGGCCCTGCTTTTTTGAGATCGGGAACCAATTCCTGCGTGGAGTGGCAATCGTCATCCCCTGAGGAAGGCACAGGAGAGCTGTGTGCCGATCAGGAGAGCCTACGCCGATGGGCTTGCCGTTATAATCGAAATCGTAGGCGTTGGGCAAGAAGATCACGACGGATTTGCCGTCTGGCACGCAGGCACAGAGGCCGGTAATGTGAAGATTTAGATTCATGTTGTAACCCTCCTTTTTTTGGTCGTGCCGACCTGGAATAGTTGATATCCGCCCCACACTGCAACCTCCCGCAAACGGGGGTCTTGCCCATGGAGCAGCTCGAGCTGGACGTTGCGGAGAGCCGCAGCCGGCTCCTCGCCGGCCTTGAGCCGACGATGAAAGCGCTCGAAAAACAACTGGGCTGAGCCATCCTCGACGCTACCCAATGCGGCGACGACGGCGGGCACTCCGGTGGCGAGGAAGGCTTCGACCAAACCGCGCGAGCCCTCGGTGTCCCGGCTGCCGGCAGCCCGGCAGGAGGAGAGCACCACGAGGCGCGTGCGGCCGGCCTTTAGCTGCCGGATATCGCCAGCGCTGAGAGCCACCGGCTCATCAGGCGCCACCCGTGCGACGGGCAGCATAGCCAGGTCAGGATGCTGGTCGTTGGCCAGCATGTGTGCGGCCAGGTGAACGATGGCGTAGCGTCCGAAGCTGCGCGACAGCGCCGCCGCGGTGGCGTCCTGGCCAAGACACAGAGCTGACCTCGGCCGGTAGAGACCGGCAATGAATGTTGCTTCCTTACGGGCACCTGGAAGCGGCGGCAGAAACGTGAACGTCTGTGGGTCCAAGCGCGGATCTCCGACGGCGAAGGCGCTCTCATACGCCGGCCCTGCAGTGGCACCGGTCAGGTCAATGAGGGCCGCGCTGGGCACGACCACTACGGCGTGATCCTCGATGAGCGGCCGCCCCGCGGCAGTGGCGAGTGCCGCGAAGGGCACGCGCCGCAGGCTCTTGTCTGGGGAGATGAGTAGGGTTGGGGCGGCAATCTCTCCATCTAGCGGGCCGATCAAGATTGCCGAGAGCCGGCGTAGCGCCTCGCACACCTCGTCGGGACTGCCATTAATAGCTAACGAATGCACCCAGCCTTCGAGTTCCTCGGCCTCAACGTTCTGAACGTGAAATCGGATTTGGCCGTTGCTCAGCACCCAGCTGAGCAAACTATGGGGAAGGACCGCGAACTCGACGAGTGCACGCTCGGAACCCAGGCTGCGCGCCAAGCTTGCCCTGGCAGCTGGCAGGCCCAGGGCATCGCGCAAGGTACGGGCACGCGCCTGGTCGGCGATTTCGAATAGAGCTGGCGGAGCTTCATGTGCCTCGAGGGCAGTGGTCATCCACTGGTCGTAGACGTCGCGCGACCGGACGAGGAAATCAGCGCGAGATTCCCCCTCGTCGAGATTGGCGCGTTGCCGCTCGACCTCGGCCAGAGCCATGCTCAGGGTCGCGGCCGCCGCGTGATCGTGATTCGCAACCTGGGCTCGCGAGAGCTCAGTCAAGAAACGAATCAGCCGCGAAGAATCGTGCAGCGCCTGCGCTACGGCGGTGGCTCGCCTGAGCTCGGCCGCAGCTTTGGCCGGTGCCGTTGCAAGCAGGAGCTGCCCGTGCTCGGTCCAGATATCCGACAGCCATTGCCGCCGCGAGTCCGGATCTGCAATTGCAGCGGCGGCGTTTGCTGCCGCGTCGAGGTCTTGCAGCGCACTCTCTCTACGCCTCAGTGCCGATCGTGTACGCGCCCTGATCAGCAGAGCGTGCGCCACTCCTGCCTGCCCCAGCTCAGGTGTCGACAGCTCCACCAAGCGCTCAGAGAAGGCGAGTGCTGCGTACAGAAGGCTCGATTCTTGCGCCGCCTGGTGGAGCAAGGAATAGGCAACCGTGAGTCGCCGCGAATCGCCCGACATGAGTGCGAGCCGGCTGCCCTCGTATAGCCAGGGCCAGGCGGCGGGTCGCTGGCCCAGGAGCCACAGCTTCTCGTATAGGTTGAGAGCGATGCCCGCGCGCTCGGCGAGCGCGCCCGCGCGCTGCGCCAGCTGCTGGGCGTCCTGGTAGTCGCGCAGGCACTCGGCGTGCAGGCCGGAGCGGCCAAGGCTTGCGCCCCTGAGCCAGAGCAGGCGCAGGCGCAGCGCCGGATAGTGCCCACGTAGTCTCCGGTCCAGAGCCGTCAGGACCGAGACCGCCTGCGGAAAGTGGCCGCTCTGGTAGGCACAGAGCCCGCGAGCATATTCGGCCCACGCTGCTAGCGACGGGAACGTCCGGGGCAAAGTGCGCGCGGCGGCATTGAGAAACGCTTCCCCCGACGCACCCTCGTTGCCCTGACAGGTGGTCAAGCCTGCCATTGCCTGGCTCAGACTCCTGGCAAGCAAAGGCAGCTGAGCAGGATTGGCCCGGCGGAGATCCGCTGTCACCTCGGAGAGCATCGAATCAGCACAGCAAGCCACCGCCGCCTGGCCAATGCGGGTGAGCAGCTCGATGAGCTGTGCGGCTGTCGCATCCTCGCCGCGTACCACGGCTCTCGCCCAGCGCGGAAGCAGCCGTTCCTCGCCGAACTTGCGCATCTCGCGTGGGAATCGAGTGAGGACGTCGGCCGCCTCGGCGCAAGGCAGCGGGCAGGCTTCGAACCGTGCCAGCGCCGCAGGCCAGGGCGCTGGCGCCCCCCCGGCACTCGCGCGCGCGCCGCTGGATGCTGTCGGGAGCGGAGGCCATGCAGCTTCCGGTCCAGAGAGGAATGTGGCAGCACGCGCGAAGCTCAGGTTGGCCTTTGCCTCCGGCAGGTGAGGAGCGATCTCGAGCGCTCGCTCGACCCAGTCCAGCGCCTCGAGGCGCGCGGGGCCTTCGAAAGTCTGCGCGTGATCGAGGTACAACGCCCCCAGATCGCTGTAGATACGGGGGTCGTGTGGGTTGAGCCTGGCGGCGCGCTGCAGTGCAGCCTCAGCGTCGCGGAACCGCCCAAGCAGCGCGCTCGCCACTCCCAGGTCGGCTAGCGCCTCTGCGCTTGCCTCACCTGCCGCGTGCCGCTCAATGGCGTGAACAGCAGCGGCCTCGGCTCGGAGATCTGGCGAGGTGGTGGCGGTGGGAGGGAGATGCAATGCGGGCAACCCGCCCACGAACCAGGGTCCCACATTTGGAGAACGAGCAATGGCGTCGCGCAGCTGCGCCCGTTGCGCGGAGCACCTCGACCAACGGGCGGAGGCAGGGTGCCGGCAGGCGGCTCCGAGAGCCGCCATACTCAAGAGCAAAAGGATAAACCTCCTTGGTCGGGCCAGCTTAGCCTCCACGCCGCTAAAGGTGAAAAGCGCGCGGCGGGGGGATGATCTGGAGCATCGAAGGGCATTCACCGTTTGCACCCTATTAGACGGTCGCGGCTGCGGGTTTTCGCAGGCGTAGCACTGAACCTTGAGCTAAGGCATCTTGACTACGAAGAAGAAGGGGTCGATGGAGAACGGCACTCCGGGGTGGCCGGCGAGGTCCTTCAGTGCAGGATGGTTCCAGTCGACGTTGCGTTGGTAGACAACAGACATCGGAAACGCAGTTAGGTCCGGGAGGTTGTAGGCGGAGAATATGCCATAGAAGTCCTTGCCGACTGCCATCAGATGATCGTAGTCTCCAAGCGGGTTGGAGTCCGCGCAGGAGTCATTGGTGTCAGAGACGATGGCAAGTTTTGCGTCAGCTGGTTGTTTCGCGAAGCGACTGTCCGATAGCTCGAGGTGCGTCTCCCAGACGTTTTTACCATTCGCACTGGTCAGTTTCTGATAGAGGAAACCGACCCACCCCTGATTATTGACCGCAAGCGCCGGATTGGTGGCTGCGGCTAGCGATCGCAGGTCGCCACTCCAGGTGGCACCACCGTCGCTAGAGCGCCTGAGATGCAGAGTGCTGGTGGCGGCCGTGGTGCCGTCCGCCCAAGCCACGTAGAGGGTCTGGGGGTCTCGTGGATCGACGGCGATCGTGAGGCTGCTGCCAACCACTACCCGCTGGCTGCCAAGGAGCATAGAGGCGATGGAGATGCCACTCGCTACCGCCACTCCGACACCATTCACGCCGATCGCACTGTACGGATTGAGCCCGCCGCCCCAGGCATCATCCCTAACGACGATGACGTCGGCGCTGATCGGGGGTTTACACGTGTTCCAGCGGAAGAAGGTCGCGTACACGGTGCCGCTGGGTGAGTGGACCGCTGTACGGATGGAAGGGCCATCGCAACTAGTACGGGCCTCGATGTGCTCGGGAACGTAGGCGGACGGTTGCGCCGCATCAAGCGACTGCTCGACGGTCGCATTCTTGGGGTGCGCAGCGAGGTCGTTGTAGCCCATGTAAACGCGGTCGACTCCCAGGCCGGAGAAGGTGGTTGCCTGGATGTAAGGTTGGTCCGCATTGGCCAGCGAGGCCAACTCGTTCATGAGGCCGGAAGTCAGTAACCCAGCCTTGCTCAGCACGGAAACTTTGGAGTTGTCGTGGCGCAGGATGCCCGCGTAGAGGATACCGGAAGTCTCGGCGAATCGAAGCGTGACGTCGTCTGTTTGGTCGCCGCCTGGTAACACAACATTTAGCGTCCATGTGGTGCCGCCGTTGGTCGAGACGAAAATCGGGCCGCTGTTCGAGCTCAGAGGGTCGGGCGTGAAGGCGGAGGCCGCGATCTGCTGCGGATTGGCCGGATTGACCGCGAGGTTAGGCTCGGCGTCGCAATTGGTTTCTCCACTCAACGAGTTTGGGATCATGTTGACAACCTGGAATGTCTGAGCCGGGGCAACCTGAGGACTCAGGAGATAGATGATGAGCGGCATGACGATGAGCGTGAGTACTTTAGGCAGTCGCGAAATCATGGCATCTTCACGTTCTGTGGGCTTGTCAGTAGCCCGGAGTCCCGCCGCGGTCAACGGCTGGCAGCTCCAATGAGCGTGCGGATATGCTCAAGCTGATCCGGAACGAGGACGTCCAAGACGTCGAGGGCAGTCCAACCCGGCCTGCGTAGCACGGGCATGCCTCTCTCCTGCTGGTCGTTCTGCAACAGCAGGAGCACGGTCGTGCCACTGTGTAGTTTCGGCGACTTCAGCCACAGCACATCCGTGCTCATAGGAAACAGGACACGCAAGTCAGGCGGCCGGTTGCCCTTCACGACCGAGGCGATGCGGATCGTGGCCTCCCACCAGTCAGGGTCGTGCTCGGTGAGGGGGCGCGTTGCGGTGCCGCTGCCGCCGGACGCGGATCGTGTCTCGGTCACCGTGCCGAGGACGATCAGCTGGGCGCGAGCTACGCGCTGGCGGAGCTGGGCCTCAAGCGCTCTGGCGTCTGCCTCTCTGATCCGGGCCGGGAGGCTTTCGGCCTCGCCGGCGCCCAAGCGACCGACCTCTACGACGGCGACGCTCTTGCCGAAGAGCCAGCTGTGGGTGAAGAAGACTGCGACATCGCCCCTCTTGGGAAGCAGGCCTGGTAGGAGCTCGACCGTCACCTGTTGCCCCTCCAGAGCCTGGAACTCAGCCGGGGCCCGGTGAAGCTTGTTGACCTGTACTACCGCGGTCCGTTCGTCGACGGGGAACCTTGGTTCGGTAGCAGCGCCGACCCTCTGGACAGTGCCCGTAAAAACGAGCTGCGATTTGGATAGTAGCGAGTCGAGATCCTCGGCACCCGCGATCGCGGAGAATAGAAGACTGAAGGAGAAGAGATGGCCGACCCAGATAGATAGTGCGGCTCTCATTCGGTCCTCCTGACGGAGGTGACGCTGGCGTGGCAAGAAATCGCGCCTGGCAAGATCGCCAATCAGGGCTTGTGCAAGCTCAGAATCGGTATGACCTCGCGCTCAATCGAGAAGCAATCTGTATAGCAGGCACCATACCAAGTTTTGTAGGCAGTTAGTACAGAGATTTGGCTATATCCAAATGGGATGCGGCGCCTGGTCGGCTGCCAGTCCTCGCGAACCGTGGTCTTGCGTGGGTACTCCCAAAAAGTGGAAGCAAAAAGGCGATCTTGACAACTTCCGCCCGTACGCGCCTCGCGGTGCGTGACCACCAGCTCGGCTTTTCTAAGAACTTAGCGAGGGCGTCCGCAAGAGCGCGGTCACCGCCGTTCCGCATTGCGCGTAGTGGCGCGCGTTCCAGGTGTAGATTGCCTGCGCTCGTGCCTTGGTCGCGCAGGCCGCGAGCAGGGCGTCGTAGATGGCTCCTCCCACGATGCCTAGAGCGGCTGATGATTCTAGCGCCCTGGCGTACTCATCGCCATCCAGCGCGATGATGGACAGCCGCTCTCGGATGTTGCCGATGAAGAGCATGGCCTGCTCTCCACTGATGCGATGCCGCCCCGGCATTCGTGTCAGCGTGGAGTAGACCTCGGCTAGGGTGTGCGCCCCGCAGCAGCCGCTGTTCTTCTGGTGCTGGGTGAACAGGTGCAGGCTGGCCGGATGGTGAGCGTGATCACCATAGAAGACCGGCACCAGCACTGACGTGTCGAAGAACGCCTTCATCTGTCCTCGCCCAGATTGTTGAGATCGCGCTCTTTGCGGAGCTGCTGGATGACTTCATCTGTGGCTGCGGCAGGGAGCGGCTGGCCGGTGCGAAAGACCCAGACGCCGTCCTCTTTGAAGAGAGGCCCGGTTCCGCGGACGGGGCGCAAGGTGATCTGCTCGCCGGTCGTCTCGATCTCCAAAGCATCGCCTGGCTCCAGCCGCAGTTCCTGTCGCAGAGGCTTTGGGATGACGATACGGCCCGCCTTGTCGATAGTAAGTCTACTCATAATGGTATTATCTCATGGTACGATCCATGAGTCAATGCCATTTGGAAACGTCGCCCAGGCGAGGAACCGGGTGAGCCGAGACGCGGCGCTAGGCAGCGCCGCGTCTCGGGATCTAAGGGCGAGTGGACGGCAAGGCTACCGCTTCTCGTCAACGCGGCAGGCCGAACCCGGCCAGGTTGGTGCTGAAGGCGTTCGTGGGGATCGCCTTGACCACGTTGTTCACGGCTTCGATCGCGCCCTCGAGCGCCTGCCGGGGGACTCCGGCTTTCAAGAAGCCGTCCACGTTGCCGCGGAGCGCCGTGCCGAACCAGGAGCCGCACAGATGGGCGCTCGGCGCGAACAGGGTCACGCAGACATGGTCACAGCAGTTGGCGCGCACGATCTGGATGTGGGTGAGCTGATTGCCGAACGGAGGGATTCCGCTCGGGTTCTCGACTGCGAACACTGCATAGCAGCCCGGGGGGACTTCTACCTGCAGGTGGCCGCAATTGGCGGGCAGGTTGCCGTACACCTTGCCACACCACTCGAGGACCTTGCCTTCACAGTCGACGATGTTCACAAACCATTCGGTCGAAGAGATGTGACAGGGATCGCCGATGGCTGTGATCCAGACGTTGAGGGTGGCAGCGCTCATGGTCGTCTCCTTGGCCGACCGGCTAGGGTCAGCCGGCGCCAGGCAGGCGGGATCGCCGCACTGGTGTAATCAAGAAAACGAACCGCGTTGAGAAATCCCCTCAGGGCGGTTGGAACGCGTCACCCGGCGGCGGTGATCAACTCGCCCAGATAGCCGGCCAGGTGGCGCGCACCCGCGCTGAATCCTTCGCAGCTCGGCAGCAACGAGAGGACCACGACTCCGTCTGCCGGGAAATCGAAGAAGTAACCGGGATGGACGAGCACTCCAGCCTGGCGCAGGGCTCCTATGACTAGCTCCTCATCTGCGACCAAGCGGGGGAGTCGGAGGACCGCCGCCCAGCCCCCTTCGGACCCATAGACCTCGACCTCCGGCAGCCCCCCGAAGGTGCCTTCGAGCACTGCCAGATTGTGCCGCAGGCGCTCGAGTATCGCCTCTCGGATATGTGGCGCCACTGCCAGCAAGGCACCAAGCGCCCTCTGCACGGGAGTTGATACCGAGAGGTAGGCGTCAGCCACTCGCTCCAGCGCAGAGACCATACGTCGCCGCTCCGCGGCCGGTCCGCCAACCCTAATCCAGGCCAGCTTCCACCCTGGCAGGCCCACGCTCTTCGACAGGCCACCGAGCGAAAACGCAACGGTCTCGTCCCGTGCTGCCGCCGCTCCCGCCCTCCCGGGTGCCTCGCCGGCAAGCGCGTAGTCGGCGAAGACCTCGTCGCAGATCCAGGGCAGGCGCCGAGCTGTACACAGCTCCACGACCGCATCCTGCTCGGCTTTCGTGAGGAACCTTCCGGTGGGATTCCCCGGATGGACGAGCACCAGCATCCGGGTGCGAGGTGTCAGCGCGCGCTCGATCTCCCCTACGTCGAGCGCAAACCTTGGTCCGGGCTCGAGAGGGAAGTGCCGCAGGACCAGGCCATCCAGCGGCGCCAGCTCGTCGAGGAGCGGGTAACACGGGGCGGCGGTCAGCACCTCGTCTCCCGGATCTCCGAAAAGCTTGAACAGATAGGAGTATGCCTCGCTGGTCGAGGCGGTCAACACCAGGTCGTCGGGCGACACGCTGTCGCCGGGCTGGCTGAGGGCGGCGGCCAGCGCCTCCCTCGCCTCCGGCAGGCCCAGGGGGTGGGGCGGGTAATCGACCGAGTCGGCCCGCCTCAGGATCTCGGCCAGCTCGGCCTCCGGATAGGCGATCCCCACCCTGGTTGGATTGCTCTCGGTCAGGTCGATCGTCTCGATCCCGCGCGCCTTCCTTGCCGCCATCTCGGCTGCCAGGGAGTTGCACGCCTGCTCCCAGCGCACACGACCGGAGAAGCGAACGCGCCCGGATTGCATCCGGCAAGCCTACCTCGCGGACGGTCGCTTGACCTCGGCCGCCGCCCGTGACTCTACGACCCGGGCGCGGCCGGCCGCCGTGGGTCCGCCCGCCGCCGGGCTTGCACTCCTCCCGGCGGCGGGGGAAAGGGGGCGATCAGCAGCCGTTGCTGCAGGCGCAGGTCACTGCGGTGATGTTGCAGGTGCAGAGCGTCGCCCTCGTCACACCGGCCACCGCGCCCTGCATCTCCTCGCTGGTCAGCCTGGTCACGGTCTCACGGGTGAGGCGAAGGGATCCGATCTTCTTCTTCATCTGTTGCTCCTGGCTGTTGAGACCCGCAGACAACATGCCCGCGGGCGATTACACCTCGTGATTGCCGCCCCCACGCGATCACGCCGGCTCCACACATAGGCTCGGCAACTACGCAATCCGTTACTTGATGCGCAGACGTGGCGCCGAAGAGGACATCCGCTTTCCCGGTAACCCTCCAGCTCCCGCCGCTGTACTCAGGGCAAAGGCGCGAGGTCGGCGCCCGCGACGCGGGAGGTGCGCAATGCTGAGGGGGCTGGAAACCGTCGTGCAGGACCTGCGCCTGAGCTTCCGGACGTTGGCCAAGAACCCGGGGTTCACGGCGGTGACCGCTCTGACCCTGGCGCTTGGCATCGGCTCCAACACGGCGATCTTCAGCGTCGTCAAGGCGGTCTTGCTCGATGGGCTGCCCTATCCTCATCCCGAGAGGCTGGTGCGCATCACCGAGCACTCCAGACAGGCCGGCGACATGATGGTGTCGTGGCCGGACTACCTCGACTGGCAGCAGCAGAACCAGGTCTTCTCCGGCCTTGCGGCCTACCACTTCGACGGCTACAACCTGACCGGGGTGGAGGAGCCGGTGCGCCTGCACGGCATGCAGGCGACCGCGAGCTTCTTTGCCTTGACCGGGGCGGTACCGATCCTGGGTCGCGTGTTCGCGGCGGCGGAGGATCGGCCCGGGGCAAGCCCGGTGGCGCTGCTCGCCAACGGGTTGTGGCGCAACCGCTTCGGCGGCGACCCGCGGATCCTGGGCAAACCGCTGCTCCTGAACGGCGTGAGCTACACGGTCGTCGGCGTGCTGCCGCCAAGCTTCTGGCTGCCGCAGCCGGTCGACGTGGTGGTCCCTCTGACCCCCATCACCGACAACTCGGACTGGACCGACCGCAGCAATCACAACGGGTTGAGGGCGATGGCGCGCCTGAAGCCCGGCATCTCGCTCGCCCGCGCCCGCGCCGACGTCGACACGATCGAGCGGCGCCTCGAGCGCCAGTATCCAAAATCGAACTCCGGCGAGACGGCGATGGTCAGGACGTTCTACGACGTGGTCGTCGAGGGCGCACGGCCTACCCTCCTGGTGCTGCTGGCGGCGGTGGGCTTTGTGCTGCTGACCGCCTGCGCCAACGTCGCCAACCTGCTGCTGGCGCGCGCCTCGGCGCGGCAGAAGGAGATGGCGGTCCGCGCCGCCCTGGGCTCGGGCCGGCGGCGGCTGGTTCAGCAGGCCTTGATCGAGAGCGTGGTGCTGTCGGCGCTGGGCGGCACCCTGGGCCTGGTGCTGGCGACCGCCGGCATCCGGCCGCTGCTGGCGCTGGCGCCGCAAAACACCCCGCGCCTGCAGCACACCCATCTCGATCTCACGGTGCTGGGATTCGCCACCGGGATCTCGATCCTGGCCGGCCTGGCCTTCGGTGTCGTTCCTGCCTTGCAGACGTCGCGTCCCGACCTGGTCGAATCGCTCAAGCAGGCGGCGCGCGGCGCCAGCGCCAGCCGGTCGCGAGCCCGCCTGCGGAGCGCGGCGCTGGTGACGGAGGTCGCGCTGGCGCTGGTGCTGGTGACGGGGGCGGGGCTGATGGTCCGCAGCATCGTGCGGGCACGGCAGGTCCCGCCCGGCTTCGAGCCGCGGCGCCTGCTGACCTTCGGGATCAAGCTGCCGGATGCCAGGTATCCGAGCCCGGAGCGCCAGCTGCGCTTCTGGCAGCAGGCCCTGGAACGGATCGCGGCCTTGCCGGGCGTCGAAGGCGCCGCCACCGTCCGCTGCCTGCCGATGGCGGGCGACTGCTGGGACAGCTCCTACATCCTGGGCGACCGGCCCGTGCCGCCGCCGGCCGAGATGCTCGACCTCGATTCCAACATGGTGAGCACGGACTTCTTCCGCACCTTGCGCATTCCCGTCGTCGCCGGGCGCGTCTTCACCGACCGCGACGACGCGAAGTCGCTGCCCGTGGCGATCGTCAATCAGACTTTGGCGCGGCGCCTGTGGCCGCACGGCAGTGCCCTGGGCCAGCGCATCAAGCAGGGCTATCCCCAGGACCCCAGTCCCTGGCGCGAGATCGTCGGCGTGGTGGGCGACGTCAAGCGTGAGGGTCTCGACGCCGTGCAGGGCCCCGAGTTGTTCATGCCGTTCGCTCAGCACCTGCTATGGCATGGGTCGGCGAGCCTCGTCGTCCGCACGGCGGCGGCGGACCCGATGACCTCGGCGCGGCTGGTGGCGCGCGAGATCCACGCCATCGACAAGGACCAGCCGCTGACCGACGTGCAGCCGATGACGCGGTACATCGGAGATTCCCTGGCGCGCCGCCAGTTCGCGACCTTGCTCCTCGCCGTCTTCGGCGCTCTGGCGCTGCTGCTCGCCGCGGTCGGGACTTACGGCGTCATGGCCTACACCGTGAGCCTGCGGATGCGGGAGATGGGCATCCGCATGGCGCTCGGGGCGCAGCGCGCTGACCTCTTCCGCCTGGTCGTCGGCCAGGGACTGGCCCTGGCGGCGGTCGGGGTCGGCTGCGGGCTGCTCGGCTCCCTGGCGGTGACGCGCTTCCTGGCCGGGCTGCTGTTCGGCGTCTCCGCCACCGACCCCGCGACCTTCGTGGCCGTCGCGTTGCTGCTGGTGGCGGTCGCCGGGCTGGCGAGCTTCCTGCCGGCGCAACGCGCCACGGCGGGCGATCCCACGCTGGCCCTGCACCACGACTGATCCCGCGCCGGCGCCCGGCGACAGTCCATCGCTGCGCCTCTCTGCGCCGCGTCTCCGGCGACCTCGATTCGATCCCCTTCCGCCCGCTCGTCCCAGCCCCGTCCCGCTCGCCAGCCCGCAGGTCCCGCCCGTCCCGGGACCGTTGGGCGTTTGCGCCCCGCGAGGGCACTCTGGAGCCGCCGGACAACCATGGAGGACACGTCATGGAGACCCCGATGCCCCAGATCCCCGCCGCACCCGCATCCGCCGCCTCCGCGCCAAGCGCTCCCTCGCCGTCGCCGTCGCTGGCCGCCGCCGCCCGTCCCGCCACCGCGGTCCTCGCGGGCGGGCTCGCGTTGATCACCCTGGCGGCGGCCGTCAAGCTGCTCGTCCACCTCGCGACCACCGGCCGCTTCGGCTACAGCTATTTCGTCGACGAGCTCTACTTCCTCGCCTGCGCCCGGCATCTCGCCTGGGGCTTCGTCGACATGCCGCCGCTGTTTCCGGCGGTCGTCGCCGCCCTGCGCGCCGTCCTTGGCGACTCCCTGCTCGCGGTGCGCCTGCTGCCGGCGGTCTGCGGCGCCGCCCTGGTGGTGATGACCGGCCTGATGGCCCGCGACCTGGGAGGCCGCCGCTACGCCCAGGGGATCGCCGCCCTGGCGGTACTGGTGGCGCCGATCTGGCTCGCGCTCCACAGCATCGACACGATGAACGCGCTCGAGCAGCTGTTCTGGACCGGCGGCGCCTGGATCGTGCTGCGCATCGTCCGCGCCGCGGAGCAAGGAGCGCCCCGTCCCCGCCTCTGGCTGCTGTTCGGTGCCGTCGCCGGCCTCGGCATGCTCAACAAGCACAGCATGGCGTTCTTCGGCGTCGCGATGGTGGCAGCCCTGCTGCTCACCCCCGAGCGCAGGGCCTTCCGCTCGCCCTGGCTCTGGCTCGGCGGCCTCGTCGCCGGTGCCATCTTCCTGCCCAACCTGGTGTGGATCGTCCAGCACCACTTCCCGCATTTCGAGATGCTCGCCAACGTCAAGCGCGACGGCCGCGACGTGCAGCTCAATCCGTTGCAGTTCATGGCGCAGCAGGTACTGATGCTCAACCCGACGACGCTGCCGCTCTGGCTGGGCGGCCTGGCCTGGCTCCTCTTCGATCGCGACGGCCGCCGCTATCGCGTGCTGGGCATCGCCTGGCTCGCCGTCATGGCCGAGATGTTCCTGCTCGGCGGGCGCCCTTACTATCCGGCCCCGGCCTACCCGATGCTGCTCGCGGCCGGCGGGGTGGCGCTCGAGGGCTGGCTCGCCGCGCCGCGCTGGCGCGCGGTCAGACCGGCCTACGCGGCGGCGCTCGCCCTCTCGGGCGCCCTGCTGGCGCCGCTCTTCGCCCCCTTGCTGCCGCCCGAGGCGCTGATCCGCTACTCGCAGGCCACCGGCATGACGCAGCCGCGCATCGAGACCCATCGCCTGGGGCCGCTGCCGCAGCTGATGGCCGACCGTTTCGGCTGGCAGGAGATGGCGTCGGAAGTGGCGCGCATCTACCGTACGCTGCCGGCGGCGGACCGCGCCAAGGCAGCGATCTTCGGCCAGAACTACGGCCAGGCCGGTGCGATCGACCTGTTCGGGCCGGCGCTCGGCCTGCCGCAGGCGATCAGCGGCCATCTGAGCTACTACCTGTGGGGCCCCCGCGGCTACACTGGCGAGGTCATGATCGTGCTGGACGACAACCGCGAGACCCTCGAACGGCTGTTCCGCGGCGTCGAGCTGGCAGGCCGCGTCTACCATCCCTACTCGATGCCTTACGAGCACTTCGACGTCTTCGTCTGCCGCGGCCTGCGCCAGCCGATGGCGGCGCTCTGGCCGCGGATCAAGAGGTACGAGTGACCGGCGGTCCGGCCCGCCGCGCCCCGGTGCACGGCCGCCTTCGCGGCTTCGCGCTCTGGCTCGGGGCGGTGGGCCTGTTCGGCATCCTGCTCTTCCTGTATCACTACCTCGCCGCCCTGGCCTCCCGCCAGCCGCAGGCCCCGCTGGCGCCCTTCATCGAGGAGCTCACCGGCGCCCTCGCCGGCGGCCTGCTGTTCTTTCCCATCCGCTGGCTGGTGCGGCGCCTGCCGCTCGCCTCGCCGCGCTGGCCGCGCCGTCTGCCGGTCCATCTCCTGGCGGTGGTCGTCTTCGGCGCCGCCGCGACGACGCTGATGTGGGGCCTGCGCAGCGTCCTCTTCCGGCTCGCCGGCCTGGGCGCCTACGACTACGGCGTCATGCCGCTGCGCTATCTGATGGAGCTGCCGCTGCAAGTAGTCTGGATCGGCATCGTGATCGCCGGCGTCCACGCCTTCGCCGCCCTCGACGCGGCGCGCGCCCGCGAGCTTCGCGCCGCCCGCCTCGAGAGCAGCCTCGCCCAAAGCCAGCTCCGCAACCTCCGCCTGCAGCTGCAACCCCATTTCCTGTTCAACGCCCTGCACACCATCTCGGCGGCGATGTACGACGACCCGGCCGCCGCCGACGAGATGCTCGACCAGCTGGCCGAGCTGCTCCGCGCCTCGCTGCGCACCGCCCAGTCCGACGAGGTGCCGCTCGGCGAGGAGCTGGCGCTTCTCGACCGCTATCTCGCCATCCAGCGTGCCCGCTTCGGCGACCGCCTCGCCGTATCCATCCAGGTCGAGCCCGGCGCCACCTCCCTTCTCGTCCCCTCGCTGCTGCTGCAGCCTCTGGTCGAGAACGCCATCCGCCACGGCAACGCCGAGCGCGCCGGCCGCGGCGCCATCGCCGTGCGGGCCCGCCAGGAGAACGGCCGCCTGCTGCTCGAGGTGGAGGACGACGGCCCCGGCGGCGCCGCCGCCCCCGCCGGCGTTTCCCCCGCAACCGCCGGCTCCGCGCCGGCCGCCGCGGTTCCGGGCGGCCTGGGCCTCTCGGCCACGGCCGAGCGCCTGCAGCTGCTGTACGGCGACGCTCAGACCTTCAGCGCCGCCCCGGGTCCGGCGGGCGGCTTCCTGGTCCGCGCCTCCCTGCCGCCGCGGCGCGCCGCCGCCGGCCAGCCCTCCGGTTCCGCCGCCGCCGCTCCGTCGCCGCCGCCATGATCCGGGCGCTCATCGCCGACGACGAGCGCCCGGCGCGGCGCAAGCTGCGCGAGCTCCTCTGCCGCGAAGCGGATTTCGAGGTGGTCGCCGAGGCCGCCGACGGCGTCGAGGCCGTGGCGGCCATCCGCGCCGCCGCCCCGGACGTGGTGTTCCTCGACATCCAGATGCCCAGGCTCGACGGCTTCGGCGTCATTGCCGAGGTGGGCGTCCAGGCCATGCCTCTGATCGTCTTCGTCACCGCCTTCGACGAGCACGCCCTGCGCGCCTTCGAGGTCCACGCCCTCGACTACCTGCTCAAGCCCTTCGCCCCGTCGCGCTTGCGGCGGCTCCTCGAGCGCCTTCGCCGCCAGCTCGCCCCGCCGGGCGAGGTGTCCGGCGCGGTCGCCGGCGGCGATCTGGCGCAACGCATCGAGCGTCTCCTCGCCGCGGTTCGCCCCATCCCGAAGTACCCGCGGCAGCTGCTGGTGGACCGCGGCGAGGGCCGCCAGGCGCTCCTCGCGGTCGACCAGATCGACCTGATCCGTGCCGAGGGCAACTACCTGCGCTGCTTCGCACCCGGAGCGGAATACCGCCGCCGCGGCACCCTCCGCGACCTCGAGGGCCGCCTCGATCCCGCCCGGTTCGTGCGCGTCAACCGGTCCGAGATCGTCCGCCTGGAAGCCATCCGCGAGCTGCAGCCCTGGTTCCACGGCGATGCTCGCGTCATCCTCCGCGACGGCTCGGTGCTGACCTTCAGCCGCCGCTACCGCGCCAAGGCCGCGGGCCTGTTCTGACTCCCGCGGGCATGGAGGGCGCAGCGCCCGCCTGATAAAACGTCATCGCGTTTGCGGGATGACCACTGAGTTCCTTGCGCCACAGCTCTGAATCTCGATTGATTTATCGCCGCGATTGCAATGTTTTAATCGCCGCAGCGACATTGCGCCGTTGCGTAGAGTTTCGGCTTACGATGTAAAGCAGGTAGTAACGCAGGGAACGTTTTTGCCGTCCGGGCTCACCTGATCTCCAGGAGGCTTTTTTATCGTTTCTACCAGACGATGAGGTCCTCTGTTCCACACCTCGAAACGGTGCGCGAGATGGCCGGAGAGCAGTCGCCTCGCGCCGCCGGTCCCCGCCCGGCCCCGGCAGCGCGCGGTCACGTACGCGGGCTGGCGGCCGGCTTCCAGGAGCTCGGAGGCAAGGTTACCGCCTACTACCTGGTGCGCATCCGGGCGCAGCGGCAAGCGGCCCGCGGCGATGGCGACCTGGCTTCGCTGGTCGCCGGCGTCTACCGCCGCGAGCCCAAGCACACGGCGTTTCTCCTCGAACGGCTTTGCTACGACTTCGTCAGCCGTTTCTGGCGCGCCGGCACGGAGCCGCGCCGGCTGCTCGTCGGCACCGAGGCTTGCCGGCTCCCCGAGGAGAGCATGATCCTGCTGCACGCCGGCCTTGGCATGGCACTGGTGGAGCACCTGCTGCGGCCCTTGCGTGCGGACAGCGCCGAGGCGGCCTTCGATGGCGCGCTGGACCGCTTCTTCGGGCTGGTGAGCGACAACGCACGGCCGGACCTCGCGCCGGTGGCCTGCGAGTCGATGGGCTTGATGGTGCGGCGCTTCCTGCCGCATCTCCACGTTGTCGTGGCGGCGCGGCTTCAGGCGGCCGATACCCTCCTCGCCCATTACTACTGGCATGGTGCCGGCCGCGCGATCTATTTCCTGCCGCGGCTCTTCCACCCGTTTCCCGGCGCGCCGCGCCGAGGCCTCGAGCTCTGCCGCCGCGAGCCGCCGGAGCAGTGCTATCGGCTCGATGCGCTGGCGGGCTATTGCTTCGCCTCGACGATGATCAACCTGCGGCATCCGGAGGTCGTGGCCGGCCTGCTTCCTCGCCTCGCACCGGGCGAGACCGAGTCGCTGGCCAGTGGCGTGGCTGCGGCGCTGATCACCCGCGACTACACCTGTCCCGGCGAGCCGGCGGTCCGCCGCTTCCTGCGGCCGAGCGACAAGCTCTCGGCGGCTACGGCGGGCGAGCTGGCCGCGGCGTGGGAGGAGGTGGTGAGACGTCCCAGCGAGGAGGCCCTGGAGCGCGTCTATCCCTGGTTGCTGGCGCGCGGCAAGCTGGCCGACCTCGCGCGGCATCAACCGCTCGCCGCCCTGCTTGCCGCCGAGCGGGAGGAGCGGCAGGAGCGGAACGGGTGAAGGGGGACATGAGCGGCCGCGCGTCGGTCTTCGCGCTGGGCGCCCTGCGGTCGGCCACCGAGCTTGCGGCCGCCACTCCCGGTCCGGATTGGCGGCTGCGCTGGCGCGAGCTCGGCAACAAGCTCGAGGCGTTCGAGATCTTCCGCCGCGCCGAGCAGCAGGCGCGGGGCGGCGGCCGCGGCCTGCCGCTCGCCGCCCTGGTGGAGCGCGCCCGTCCGCTCGCCGGCGGCAGGACGATCTGGCTGCTGGAGGGTCTGGCCTACGGCCGTGCCGAGAGCCGCGCGGCGCTCGCCGGCGGGCCGCAGGGACGGCTGGCCCCCGGCGCCGCCGGCGCGGCCGGCACGCCCGCTGGCCGCGGTGCACCTGTCGCCTCCGACGCCTTTTTCGCCGCCGGCCTGCCAGCCGGGAGCCTGATCGCGCTCCACTGCGGCGCCGGGCTGTCGCTCGCCCGCCGCCGGCTCGCCGCGAGCGCCCGCCTGCCGGCCGCCGAGCTGCGGCGCGGGCTGGCAGATCACCTGGCCGCTTGCCGCATGCTTGCGTTGCCCGGGCACGCCCCGGCGCTGCTCGAGGCACTGGGCTTCATGGCCCGGCTGCGGCTCGCGTGGCGCGCCCACGAGGTGGCCGGCGAGCTCGCGCGCCGCGACGAGGAGGCCCATGCCTGCTTCTGGCACGGCTGGGGCCGCGCGCTCTACTTCCTGCCGAGCCACGCCCTGCCGTGGACGGGCAGCTTCGGGAGGCTCCAGCAGGCGGTGAGAACGGCGCCGGCCGGGGAATGCCGCGACAACGTGCTCGCCGGGCTCGCCCTGGCGCTGACCCTGGTCAACCTGCGGCATCCGGAGGTGCTCGCCGAGCTCCTCCGCCGCGGCGGTGGCGAGCTGGGCGCGGAGCCCGCCTTCGCCCACGGCGTCGGCTCGGCGGTCCTCGTCTGGCACGACTGTGTGCCGGACGATCCCTGGCTGGCGCGGTGGCGCGGCTACCGGCCGGCTCCTGCCGGCGGCGAGCTCGCCTGGCTGTGGGAGCGCCAGGTCAGCGAGCCCGCCGAAGCCGCTCTTGCCGGCGAGGACGACCGCGCACCGCTCGCGGAGGACCTGGGCGATCTCTTCCGCTACCGCGCACGGTCGGCGCTCCCGGCCGCCGGCACGCGAGATCAGCGGTAGCCTAGCCGCGCCTTGGTCTCGGCGATCGCGGCGTCGATGGGCTCGATCGCCAGCTTTTCGCGGTCGGCGCCGCGGCCCGGCGGATAGTAGCTCTGTCGGTACATCGGGTAGCACTCGCTGCGCAGGTGCCCGAAGGTCTGATGGCCGCGCCGGGTGGCGCGCTCGTGGCGCAGCGCGTCGACGTCGATCGTCGCGACGACGATCTTCTCGCCCGGCCCGGGATCGGCCTGCGCCAGCACGCGCCCTTCGAAATCGACCACCATGCTGCCGCCCGGCCACGAGAAGGGCGGGTAGTGCGAGAGGCTGGCCGCCTGGTTGGCAGCCACCACGTAGGCGACGTTCTCGAGCGCGCGGCAGCGGTTGACCACCGTCCACCAGTCCATCGGCGGCGTCGCGCCCCACGGGTCCATGTAGGCCGAGACGCGGATCAGCACCTCGGCGCCGTTGGCCGTGAGCTGGCGCAGCGTCTCGGGAAACAGCCAGTCGTAGCAGATGGCGACCCCGAGCTTGCCGATCGGCGTCGCGGTCACCGGGAACATCTCGTCCGCGTATCCCGGCAGGTCGTGGGGGCTGGCGTGGACCTCCCAGGGAATCCAGGGATTGACCTTGCGGTAGCGGCTGAGCAGGCCCTCGGGTCCGATCAGGCAGGTGGTGTTGAAGACGGCCCCCGGGTAGCGGTCGTCGCTTTCGAGGAAGCTGCCGGTCTGGATCCAGATGCCGTGCTCGCGGGCTTTCGCGGCGTAGCGCTCGGTGTGCTCGTTGGGAATCGGGACCGCCAGCTTCTCTAGCAGCTCGCGGGCGGTGGGGTAGACCGGAGCGGCATGCGCGAACTCCGGGAACACCACCAGCTTGACCGGCAGGAAGGGGGAATACCCCTCCACCGCCTGGTCGATCATCGCCAGCATGCGGTCGGTGTGGGGCTTGATGCCGGTGCGGTCGGCGGGATTGCCGAAATCCACCTGGCAGGCGGCGGCGGCGTAGCGCAAGCTCGCTTTCTCCATGGCGCAAACCTCGCTTCGGTGTCGGTGGCGGTCTGCCGCAAGCTCAGAACGTCTGGCTGGTCGTGACCAGGTATTGCAGCGACTTGATCGACCGCCGGTGGTCGATGGGGTAGGCGACGTCGAGATGGACCACCCCGCCGCGGGCGGCGCGGCTGGAGCCAAGGCGGAGGCCGGCGCCGACGTCCTTCAACAGCTGCCGCTGGGCGGCGGCGAGCGGCAGGAACGAAGGCGGCGGTTCGACGAACCAGGCGCGCCCGGCGTCGAAGAACACCGCGGCGCCGAGGTTGACCAGGTTGAAGTACTCCTTGCTGCCGTAGAAGCGCTGCTCGAGGCTGACCAGGAAGCGGCGGTCGCCGGCCTGATAGCGCAACGGGTAGCCGCGCAAGCCGTTGTCGCCGCCCAAGAGTAGCTGGTGCTCGAAGTCCAGGTTCTCGGCCATGTCTCCCTGGGCCTTGACGACGAGCAGGCCGTTGCCGAAGGTCCGCACAAAGAAGCGGATGCCGCCGCCGGCCAGGCCGTTCTCGATCTTGCCCTCGCGCAGGCGGCCGGACAGGTTGCCGCGCAGCAGCAGGATCTGGCGCGGCCCGAACGCCCAGCCGTCGGTGGCGGCGCTCTGCAGAATGAGCCGGCTGCGGTCGCCGCCGAAGACCGGTGAGGACCACCCAAAACGGGCGGAGAGCACCTTGCCGAGGTTGACGTCCTCGGTGCGCTGGATCTGCTCGAAGTCGCGCACCGTGACGAAGCCGTCCTCGACGAAGTCATAGCCGATCCAGGGATAAGCGAGGGTGCGGTCGGCCGTCGCGGCGTCGGGCGGCGCGTAGCCGGGCGCCGCGGTGAAGAGGCTGCGGTCGTAGGTGAAGCCGAGCCGGAAGCGCTGGGTGACGCCGCCGAGCAGGCCGGGCGAGAGGCCGCCGTAGACCTCGAGGAAGTCGCGCCGGCCGCGGAAGCGGTCGACGATGGCGCCGCCGTCGTAGAGCGGATCGATCAGCACGTCGTGCAGCGCCGAAACGCCGAGGGCCCATCGGGTATCGAGGGCATAGAACGGCCGCTCGACCTCGAGGATGCGGGCGTTGCCGTCGCTGTTGTCGGCGAAGGTGAAGTCGACGGTGCCATGGGTGCCGTCGAGGCTGGGGTCGCGGTAACGCACCAGCCGCGAGGTGCGGTCGACGTTCGAGAGCCGGGCCACCTCGATGTCCTTGCCGGTGCCGAAGAAGTTTTCGTCCTCGAGGTCGAAGGTGGTGCTGTTGGTGCCGCCGGCGCGGTGGAAGTCGAGCCCGCCCTGCAGCGTCCAGACGTCGCGCGTCACCACCTCGAGATCGACTTTCTGGGCGTCTTCGCCGATGGGCCGGATGGTGGCCTCGTAGAGGAAGCGGTTGTTACGCAGCAAGCGCTCGCTCTCGCGTACCGTCTCGGGTGAGAAAGTGTCGCCCGGCCGGAACAGCAGCTGGTGCTGGATCACCTCGGGGCGGGTGGTGCGGTGGAGGCGGTTGACGAGCCGGAACAGGCGGCGGCGCTCGCCGGGCCGGCTGGGGTCGAAGATGTTCTTGGGGACGATGTGGACGTCACCGATCTTCTTGCCGGCGACGGCCGCCTCCATCGTCTCCTGATCGATCAGCCGCGTCGCGGGCGCCGGCGCGTCGGCCGGCCCGCCCTGCGCCGCCGCCGCCGCGGGCGCCCCCTGGTCCGCTGCCGCCGGCGCCATGGCGGCCGCCGCGGCCAGCAACAGGCAGGCCACGCCGGCCAGACTGGCCACTCCGGCCAGCGACCGGCGGGACCGGCGGGACCGGCGGGAGCCACGGTCTCTCCTCGAGGCGTCGAACAATGGCGGCATTATAGCGGGCCGGTCGGCCCGCCCGGTCCGCGCGGCCGGCCTCTTCCGGCGGGTCGCGTGCGGCAGTCCTGGAGCATTTTCGCGGCAGGGATGACCGGCGATGCGGAAGGTACCACCCGACGGCCTGGTGTGGACCGTCGGGAGGAGCAGAGCCTGGGGGACGGAGACGAATCTCGTGAGGATCTGCTCGTTTTGTTATACGTACGCCGCGCCAGAGTGTCACAAGCTTGCTTTGGACCGCCTCGCTGCCGGCGTCCGGCGACCGCGCTAGGGAACCCCCGGAGGTTCGTCCGGCCAGGCTCGCTGCTGCGCCAGGGTCGCGGCGAAATGGGCCCGCAGCTCGGCCATCGAGTCGCCTCCCAGCTTCTCGAGCAGGGCGTCGGCGAGGACCAGCGCCACCATCGCCTCGGCGATCACTCCGGCCGCCGGCAGCGCGGTGACGTCGCTGCGCTCGTACTGCGAGAGGTGCGGGGACAGGGTGTCGAGATCGACGCTGGGGAGCCCTTGCCTCAGGGTGGCAATGGGCTTCTTGTAGGCGGTCACTACCACGTCCTCGCCGTTGGTGATGCCGCCCTCGAGTCCGCCGGCGCGGTTGCTGCCGCGGGCGAAACGCCCTACCGCCGGCGGAGCGTCGCCCTGACCATTCGCCGTCGGCGCCGTCGCCGCCGTCGCCGCCGTCGCCGCCGTCGTCGCCGCCGCCGCCCCGGCCGGAAGGATGGGGTCGTGGGCGGCGCTGCCGAAGCCGCGGCTGGCGCTGAGCGCGGCGCCGATCTCCACCGCCTTGACCGCCGGCACCGACATCACCGCCTGCGCCAGGCGGCCGTCGAGCTTCTCGTCCCAATGCGTGTGCGAGCCGAGGCCGGCGGGCACGCGGTGGGCGATCACCGTCACCGCGCCGCCCAGGGTGTCGCCCGCCGCCTGGGCGCGCTCGACCAGCCGCAGCATCTCGGGCTCGAGCGCCGGGTCGGCGGCGCGCAGCGGCGAGCCGTCGTCCATGCGCAGCAGGTCGTCCCAGGTGGGCGGCGGCGCGTCAGCTCCGACCGTGCCGAGCGCGCGCACGCCGCTGCGCACCTCGGTGCCCGCCAGCTCGGCCAGCAGCATCTTCGCGAAAGCGCCCGCGGCGACGCGCGCCGCCGTCTCGCGCGCCGAGGCGCGCTCGAGCACGTCGCGCAGGTCGCGGCGCAGGTACTTGAGGCCGCCGGCCAGGTCGGCGTGGCCGGGACGGGGGGCCTTCAGGCGGCGCAGCTCGGCGAGGCGCGGGTCCACGTCCTCGGCGCCGGGGCCCATCACCTTCTCCCAGTTGGCATAGTCGCGGTTGGCGATCCACAGCGCCAGGGGCGAGCCCAGGGTGACGCCGCCGCGCACGCCGCCGCGGATCTCGGCGGCGTCGGCCTCGATCTGCATGCGGCGGCCGCGGCCGAAGCCGTGCTGGCGCCTGGCGAGATCGCGGGCGAGCAGCGCGGCGTCGACGCGGAGGCCGGCCGGCAGCCCCTGCAGCGTGGCGGTGAGGCCCGGGCCGTGGCTTTCTCCGGCGGTGGTCAGGCGCAGGCGGCGCATGGCAGGGTCAGCGTACGAAGTCGATGAAGCCGCGGTCGACGTCGGCGAGCGTCAGGCGGACGTGGACCTTGTCGCCGACGTCCAGGCCCTCGAAGCCGTGCACCAGGCGCCCCTCGACCGGCGGCTGGAAGACGCGCACCCAGGTGCCCTTGTCGGAAGCGCCGGTGATCACGCCGTCGTAGGACTGGCCGATGTGAGAGGACAGCAGCATCGCTGCCGCGGACTTGTGGACGCGCCGCTCGACCTTCTGGGCGTCGTCCTCTTTCTCGGTGCAGTGGGTGGCGAGCGCCGCGAGCTCGGCGAGCGGGTACGGCGACGGGCGGCCGGCGAGCGCCGCCTTGAGCAGGCGCTGGGTGAGGACGTCGGGGAAGCGGCGGTTGGGGGCGGTCGAGTGCGTGTAGTCGCGCACCGCGAGGCCGAAGTGGCCGGGCGCCTCGCCGCCGGCCGGCTCGGCAACGTACTCGCCCGAGCCGAGCAGCTTGACGACAGTCAGCGACAGGTCCGGGAAGCGCAGCGGGTCCTTGCGGCGCTGGCGCTCGAGGAAGGCGCTGAGCGCCGCGGCGTCGGGATCGGCGGGCAGCTTCTCGCCGCGGCCCGCCGCCAGCTCGACGATGCGGGGCCAGCGCTTGGGGGTGCGCACGACGCGCCGCACCGAGGGCAGCCCATGGGCCGCGAGGAACTGGGCGGTGGCGCCGTTGGCGGCGATCATGAAGTCTTCGATCAGCTGCTTGGCGCGGTTCTCGGTCTCGACCTCGAGGGCGGTGAGCTGGTCGCCCGAGAACACCGGGCGGCTCTGCAACGTCTGCAGCTCGAGCGCGCCCCGCTGGTGGCGCAGGGCGCGCAAGCGCTGGGCGGCGTCGTCCTGCAAGCGCAGCAGGCCGTCCAGGCCGGGGACCGCCGCCAGGCGCGGCGGCGTCGGACCCTTGCCCTCGATCCAGGCGCCGACGCCGTTGTAGGCGAGCTTGGCCTGGTTGCGCACCCAGGCGCGGTAGACGGCGGAGCCCGACACCGTGCCGTCCGGCTCGACCACCATCTCGACCACGATCGCGAGACGGTCCTCGCCCTCGCCCAGGGACGTGAGGTCGGTGGACAGCCGCTCGGGCAGCATCGGGAAGATCTCGGCGGCGGTGTAGACGCTGGTGGTGTTGTGCCCGGCATGGCCGTCGAGCGCCGAGCCCTTGACGACCAGGGCGTCGACGTCCGCCACCGCCACCAGCACCTTGATGGCGCCGGTGCCGGCCGGGAGGGTTTCGGCGACCGACAGCTGGTCGAGGTCGC
The DNA here is from genome assembly GCA_035949675.1 of Thermoanaerobaculia bacterium. Taxonomy (GTDB): domain Bacteria; phylum Acidobacteriota; class Thermoanaerobaculia; order Multivoradales; family UBA5704; genus JASLEW01. The sequence continues at coordinate 14,117 of DASZHY010000529.1, read as the reverse complement.
GCGAGTCGTCGTTGTCGATCGAGCACCACAGCAGCCGGCGGAGATCGCGGACAGCCGCGCCGTCGCCGCCAGCGCGCGCGCCGTCGCCCCCGTCTCGGCCGTCGCGAGCGCCGTCCGTCCGCGCCGGTCCGGGGATGCGGGCCAGCTCGGCCAGTGCCGCCTGCGGAAAATCGGGTTCCAGCTGGCGATCGATCATCGCCTGCCTGGCGATGGCTCGCAGGTGGGCGCGCTGTCTTGCGGGGCTCTCGCTCATCGGATGCTGGGGCCTCCCCGGAGAATGGGCCGCAGGATATCAGCAGGCGAGCACGCCGGCCGCGCGCCGTGCGGGCGGCGCGACGGCACCAGTGGAGGCGATATGCTCTCGCGCATGGATTCCTCGACTCCCCGCGGGCCCTGGCTCCCGATCCTTCCGGAGACAGCCGCCGCTCAGGCGCTCGACGAGATCGCCGCGGCGCTGGCGCCGCTCACCGACGCCGACCACGAGGCCAAGGCGCGGCCGCAGTCTCTCGCCGACGGACCGGCCGGCAAGGCGCTCTTCTTTCACTACCTCGACCAGGCGCGGCCGGGCCAGGGCCACGACGAGCTTGCCGTCGCGCACCTCGAGGCCGCGATCGCGGCGACCGGCGAGGCGTTCACCGCGCCCGGCCTGTATGGCGGCTTCTCGGGGACCGCGTGGGTGCTGGAGCATCTCACCGGCAGGCTGCTCGAGCCCTCCGCCTCCGGCGAGGATGACCCCGGGGAAGAGGTGGCGGCGGCGCTTGCCGCCTACCTGGGGCGCAGCCCCTGGCTGGACGACTACGACCTCATCTCGGGCCTGGTGGGCCTGGGCGTCTGGGCAATCGAGCGCGCGCCGCGCTCACTCGGCGAGGAAGCGGCGGGGAGCGTCGCGCGGCGGCTGGGCGAGCTGGCCGAGCGCCGCGACGACGGCATCACCTGGCGCACCCCGCCGGAGCGGATGCTCGCGAGCGAGGCGGCGAAATACCCGCTGGGCGTCTACAACCTCGGCGTGGCCCACGGCGTGCCGGGCGTCATCGGCATCCTCGGCGAGATGGTGGCGACCGGTCTGGCGGCGGGGGAGGCGCGCGAGCTGCTCGACGGGGCCGTCGAGTGGCTCCTCCGGCAGACCCTGCCGGCGGGTTCGCCTTCCCGCTTCGCCTACTCGGTGACGCCGCCGGCTCCGCTGGCTCCGCTGGCTCCAGAAATCGAGACGCCGACGCCGTCGCGCCTAGCCTGGTGCTACGGCGATCCGGGAATCGCCACGGCGCTGTTGGCCGCGGCGCGCGCCGCCGGCGAGCCGGAGTGGGAGCGTCAAGCCATCGCCACCGCCAAGGCGGCGGCCGCGCGCCCCCGCGACACCGGCGGCGTCGTGGACGGAGGCCTGTGCCACGGCGCGGCCGGCCTCGCTCATCTCTACAATCGCCTCTTCCAGGCCACCGGCGATCCGCAGCTCGAGGCCGAGGCCCTGGCCTGGTTCGATCGCCTCCTGGCCTTGCGCCGGCCCGGCGAGGGCATCGCCGGCTGGCAGGCATGGCGCCCGATCGGCGACCTCACCGCCCCCGAGCCGGAGCTGGGCTGGGTGACCGACGCGGGCCTGCTGACCGGCGTCACCGGCATCGGCCTGGCCCTGCTCGGAGCGCTCAGTCCGGTCGAGCCGGCATGGGACCGGGTGCTGCTGGCATCGGTGCCGCCGCGGCCGCGGCCGTAGCCGCCGCCGGGGCCGTCTCAGCCGCGGCCGGGGCCGTCGTAGCCGCCGCCGGCGCCTGCTTGCGGGCCCGCGCGGCGCGGGCGCGGTGGGTCTGGAAGAGGAAGTCGTACAGCACCATCTCGTGGGCGCGGGCGGCGGAGCGGATGAAGCGATTGACGTGCATGTGGGCGAGGCTCACCGCCATGTCGTCGAGGCCCCCCGGTAGCTTGCCTTCGCGGTCGAGGCCGCGCAGCTCGGCGATGATCGGGGCGAGGGCGCGGGAGCGCCGGCCGAAGACGTCCAGGGCCGGGGCGAATTCGTTCTCGGGGTCGCCGCCCGCCGCGAGCAGCGGATCGAGCTTCGGCCGCTCGGTACGGAACCGCTGGTCGAGCTGCACCTGCAGCGCCTTGGCGTTCTTGCCGTCGCCGCCGGCCGGCCCGGCGAACTCCTGGGCAAAACCCTGGCGCATGCGCGACAGCACCGCGAGCTTGGCCTCGGAATCGAGGCCAAGATCGTTGAGCAGCGCGTCGACGCCGAAGAAGGCGAGGCGCCAGCGCACGTCCGCGCCCTCGTCGCCCTCGAGCATGTCGAGGATCTCGAGCACCGCCTCGCTGTCGGCCTGGAACAGGCGCTCGACCAGGACGACGCCGAGCGGCCCGCCGTAGCGCTCCAGCTCGCGCTCATAGGTGTCGAGCTGCAGCTTCCACAGCCGGCCGTCGTCGAGCAGCGGCGCCACGCCGGCGTGCAGGGCCGGCAGCAGGCGGGCGGTCAGGACGGCGGGATCGCCATGGAAACGCACCCGCAGGTGCCACTCGGGGTCGCCGTAGCGAATGAAGAACCAGCCGTCGATCCAGCCCGCCGCGAGCGCCGCGCGGACCAGCGGCGCCAGCACGCCGCGCAGCACGCGGTCGGCGGTGGCGGTGCCGGTGTAGAGCTTGGCGAAGAGCCACTCCGAGCCGGGGGGGAACGAGCGGCGGACGGCCAGCCCGTCGCCGGCGGCCGCGGCTGCCAGCTCGGCGGCGGCGGCCGGCCGCGGCAGCCGGTGCCAGGGAATCACCAGCTCGTGCACGAAGCGCCCTTCGGGGCCGCGGGCGATGAGCGCCTCGGGTCCCGGGAACAGCTCGTGCAGCAGCGCGCGGTCGCGCTCTTCCACGAGGTCGAGGAAGGCGTCGACGGCGAGGGCGTTGTCGAGGTCGACCAGCAGCTCGTTGTCGCCGTCGGCCAGGGTGACCAGGCGCGGCAGCCGGCGGCGCTGGCGCCACTCCTGCACCGCGGCGTAGCGGGCGGTGCCCTCGGCCTTGGACAGCTGCTTGATCTCCTCGCCCGTCATCCACCAGCCGGCGCGGGCGAGCACCAGCCGGCCGTGGGTGACCCGCGGCACGAAAGGCGCGCTGTCCAAGGGGCCCCAGCTGAAGCCGACCCCGCCCAGGAGGTCCTGGCTCTGCAAGGTGCAGAGGAAGCGGTAGATGCCGAGGCTGCGCATCGCGAAGTTGTGGGCGCTGGTCAGGCGCGGGATGACTTCCCGGCCGAGCCGCCGCGAGCGCAGCACGATGCGGTTGCCGCGCACCGAGACCAGCAGGTCGGTGACCGGGATCTGGCGTTCGTCGGCGGCCCCGGAGCGGCCGAGGAAGGGGATCTCATGGTCGCGCAGCACCGGCCGCGACAGGATGTTGCCGATGCGCCCCTGGGGCAGATGGACGATCTCGGCGAAGACCGCCTCGGGGTGCAGGGCCTCCTCGGCCCGCAGGTGCCGGCGGGTCTGGTCGCAGAGCAGCTCGTCGGCGTGGCAGAACCGCCCCAGCAGGCGGGCGCCCGAGGGTCCGCCGGCGTTGCCCAGCAGCAGCTGGAAGTCGCCGCGGTCGAGCGCCTCGGGCGAGGCGGCGGCGATGGTCACCATCACCTGGAACGCGTCGGGAAAGGCCTGCGGCTCGGCGGCGCCGGCCGGCGCCATGAGATCGAGGTCGGCGGCGGTGAGTTCGATCTGCTGCCGGCCGGCAGCCTGGGCCTCGTGCATCTTGGCGAGCAGCACCAACTGCCGCGGGCCCCAGGCGTAGGTGGGCTCGGCCGCCGGCGGCGACAGCGCCAGGCCGCGCAGGAGAGGCGAGGCCTCGGCGCCGACCTCGGAGGAGCGCTCGAAGCCGATGCCGATCTCCTCGTCGAGCACTTCGACCAGCGGCGCCTCGCGCTGCTCGCCGTAGCGCTCCTGGAAATCCTTGCGAAAGCGTTCGAGGCTCTCGTTGCGCATGCGCGCAGAGAGGCGGCGCAGCAGGTCGATGCCGCGCTCGATCTCGGCGATCACCTCCGGTCCGAGGCTCGCCTCGGCCGGCGGCTTGACCATGTCGACCTGGAAGAGGCGCGCCATCTCCACCTTCGTCGGCAGCGCCTCGAGATCGGCGGCGATCGCCCGGTAGCGCTCGGCCGGGGCGCCGACGCCAGCGTCGTCGAGCGCGGCGAGCGCGTCGCGGGCAGCCGCCAGGCGCCGCGCGGCTTCCTGCCCGGCCTCGAGCCCGGCCAAGTGGTCGACGAGGTCGTGGATGGCCTCCGGTCCGGTGACCGGCGGCGACAGGTCCGAAACCAGCACCTGGCTGTCGATCAGCTCCGCCAGGAAGGCATCGGCCTCCTCGCGCGAGATCTCGAGCTCGGGATCGGCGGCGTGTTCCCCGTGGGGCGCGTCGGGCGCGACGCCCGCACCGCTCGCACCGCCCGCATGGGTGGTCACCAGCGCCGCGGCCAGGTCGGCGGCGCGCGCGCCGCCGCGCGCCCGCTCGAGCGTGGCCTCCAGGTAGTCGGAGGACTCGACGGCCACCAGGTGGTGGGAGCGCACCTTGTCGTCCAGGCGGGCCTCGGCGTAGCGCAGGCGGCCGGCGGCCCGATAGAGGCTCGAGTTCGGCCGGTAGCGCAGCTCGCGGCGCATGCCCGCGTCGCGCTCCAGCTCCTCGCAGAGCGCGAACAGATAGTCCATGTCCAGCCGGGTATGACGGCGGTAGGCGGCCCGCGCCCCGAGGACCAGCCGGGTCCGGGGCGCGGCGGCGGGGCTGGGCGTCCCGGCGTTGGCGCCGGCGGCCGGCGCCGCGGTCTCTAGCAGGGCCGTCGAGCACCCGGAGAACAGGCCGAACGGGGTGGCGCGCGCCGCCATGCGCAGGAAGTAGCGCACCATGGCGCGCTCGGCGCGCTGTCCCTTCTTGCCGTCGGGCTCGCGGCGCCAGGTCTCGAGGGCGTCGGCCAGCGACGGCGAGGCGACGAACAGCGCCTCCTTGACCTCAGGGCGCTCGAGCAGGGCGCTCAGGCGAGCGCGCAGCGTGGTGCGGTCAGCCGCCAGGGCGGCGCCGAGAGTCGCGGGATCGGCAGCGGCCGCCGCCGCCGCGGAGGGCGCGGCGAGCCCGGCGCTCCACTGCTCGATTTCCTCGAAAGGCAGCAGCGGCGTGCGGAAGACGAAGAACCCGGAAGGCGCGAAGTCGAGGTGGATCGAGGAGGGGGTCGGGGTCGGTGCAGCCACGGGGCGTTGAAGATATCACGACGTTAACGCCGCGGCTCGCTCCACCTTTGGAGAAGAAACGTGTTGGTGCGAAGGGGTGGGGGCGTACCCTATTGAAAATATCCGCTGACGTCGATCACCACGTGCACCGGGTTGCCGGCGGTGCTGTTGACCAGGGCGACGGTGCCGGAGCCGGAGGTGGCGAGGGCGAGCACCGCGTTGTTGGCGAGCACCCGCCCGGCGGTGTAGTTGATGGTGCTGGTGCCGGGCACCTGGCCGTCGCCCGGAAAGAAGGCGAAGAAGCCGCCCTGCGGCGGCGCCACCACGGTGACGTTGGCGGCGAGGGCCTTGGCGGTGACCGGAACGCCGCACTGGCCGGCGGCGACGACCACGCGCTGGCTGCCGGGCGGGACCGCGGGGCCGCCGTGCGGGCCGTCGGGGTTGCGGGTGTCCAGCAGCCGGCAAGGCGGCAGCGTGAAGAAATGATAGGGGCCGCCGGAGGCGGCGACCGGCGGCCGCCAGCCGAGCTGGATGACGTCGAAGTCGCTCGCCTTGATGGCGCCGAAGGCCGGGTTCAGCACGGAGTTGTCCCAGCGGGTGTCGTAGGTGCCCTGGACGTACATGTCGCTGCCGTTGTCGGCGAGGATGAGACCGTAGGTCTTCATCGCCTGAAAGATGCGCTGGACCTCGGGGGTGTAGCCCGAGACGTCCACCGTGGCCTTGAGGCGCAGGCGGGCGCCCAGCGGCGGCGCCTGCGGGTTCGAGCCGGCGACGTGCGAGGCCGGATAGGCGTAGCCGTTACTGTCGCGGAGCGTGAAGCGGAAGGCGTGCTGGATCGGTCCGCTGCCGAACGCCTCGTCGTAGCGGACCAGGCCGGGGAGGATGGCGAGCCCGGCGGCGTCGGCGCTGGTCCAGGTGTCGGGGCGGCGGGCGTCGCTGTCGAGCTGGAAGATGGCGCCCGAGCCTGCCTCCCAGTGATCCACGTTCCAGTGCGCCTGGTAGAGCTCGTAGAGGATGCGGTTGTCGGTGTCGACGATCAGCATGTGGTAGTCGTTGCTGGTGCCGCCGCCGGGAGTGCCGCCCTCGATCCACTTGGCCTGGGTCTCGGCCTGGGAGGGGATGGGGTAGCCGGGCGGGTGTCCGGCCGCGCCGCTGTCGCTCTGATCGCCGAACAGGACGAAGGTGACCGGCACCGGCGCCTGGGTGCCGGGGACGGTGATGTAAGGGAAGCCGTAGATGTTCGGGTTGGAGGGATCGGTGGGATCGACGTCGCCGCCGAAGTCCGGATGCATGCCGCGGGTGGCGCCGATCCAGGCGATGAAGTTGTCGCTGTTCGCATCGACGGGCGCGCTGCTGACGTCGGTGTTCCACCAGTTGTCGCGCGGGAACAGCGGCAGCGGCTGGGGCAGCGCCCCGCCCACGACCTGTGCGGACGCCGGCGCCGGCACGGCGACGGCGAGCGCCAGCGCGGCAAGAACCAGCGCGGCCATCGCAGCCATGGGGGGTTGACGGGATGGCACCTGGGCCTGGTCCTTGGGCGAGCGGGGAGGTCTCCGCGAAGCTTCCGCGCGAAGTCTAGTGCAGCCGCCGACGCCCCCCTGTGACGTGGGTCACAGCCTAGCTCAGGGCGTGGGCGCGACCCGGGCCGGTCCTACATCACCCTCGTCACCTTCCGTCTGGACCGACCGCGACACGCTCCCAGAGCGGCGGGTAGCGCACCACCAGCCCCAGCTCGTCGACCTCGAGCTCGGCGGTGAAGGCGCCGCCGCGGCTCTCGTAGAGCACGCGCCGCTCATCCAGGCGGGTGTAGCGCTGCGGCAGCGGCTCGACCGTCAGCTCGGGGAAACGCAGCCAGGCGGCGGTCACCTCGCGGCTCTCGCCGGCGGCCAGGCCGAGCCGGCGCAGGGGCAGGATGTTGGTGGAGGGGGTGAACGCGAGGTCGACGTCCAAACAGCCTGCGACCACCGCGAGGTCCGCCGCCGCCCCCGGCGGTTGCTGCTGGCCGCCTGCCCGTCGCGGCGCCTCGTCCAAGCCGCGCCGCCAGCGCCGGCCCATGCTGTAGTCGGCGGGGTCGGCGGGGTCGGCGGAGCCGGCGGAGTCGCCTGAGGTGAGCTTGACGTGTCGCGTCACCGCTCCCCGGGTCAGGGCCACGTGAACGCCCCGGGTGGTCCAGTCGGGAGCGCAGGCGACCGCGTACTTCAAGCGCCAGGGCAAGCCGCCGTCGGCGAGGATCACGGTGCCGGTGAGCCGCGGCCCGGCAGCGCTCTCCCACAGCCGGAAGTATTCGATCCCGGGAACGTCCACGCGGCGCCAGACGAGCTCGCGGACCAGCCGGGAGCGGGCGCGCCGGGCGCCCCCCTCTCCCTGCTCGTGCTGCTCGCGCTGCCGCTGCTGCCGGCGATCCTTGCCGGCCGCGGCCGCGGGCTCGTTGTCGTGGTCAGGCAGCGACATCGTCGCGATTCTATGACCGGCCGTCGCGGTTTTTCTGGATGGCCGCCGATCCAAAGCGCTGGATCGCGCGGCCCCAGCCACCGGGATCGGCGGGCGAATGTCCCCGCATTCGCCGGCAGTCCGTACCAAGAGGGAGATGGCGGACGACGCGGCCCGGCGGGCACCTGCCTTGCTTGGAACCGAACACGACCAGTGACCATCAAAGTCCGCAAGGTGCTCATCCTCACCGTCGCGCTGCTGCTGATGGCGGACGCCGCCGCGTCGGCGAGGCCGCGGACCGGGAGCCTTCACGGCACGGTCTCAGACCAGCTGGGGCACCCGTTGGCGGGTGTGACGGTGACTCTGACCGGGGGTGCTGAGCCGCGGGTTGAGCACACGAACGACCGGGGCGAGTTTGGCTTCCTCGACCTGCCGCCGGCGAAGAAGGCGAAGCTGACGTGTGAACTGCAGGGGTTCAACACCGACAACACGGAGATCAGGATCAAGGCTGGCCGCGACACGAAGGTCGAAGTGGAGATGGCGAGCCCCGACATCTTCGTCGACTTCACACCCGGTCCGCCGCCGCTCCTCGACGACTCCCAGACAGCCCGGGGCGTGACGATTTCCCAGGACGAGCTGCTGCGGATCCCGACCGCGCGCGAACCCTGGACGCTGTTGGCGAACGTGCCGGGAGTCCAGGTCGATCGGGTCGCCGTCAGCGGCGGCGAGAACAGCCGGCAAACGATCCATGCCGGCCCGGGAGGCAAGGGCGCCAACTCGATCTGGTCCGTCGACGGTGCGGTCGTCACCGACCTGGCTGCGATCGGCGCGATCGGCGCGATTGGTGCGATCGGCGCGTCGCCCTTCGCCTACGACTTCGACGTGCTCGAAGAGGTGCAGGTCGCGACCGGGGGCGCGGACCTCGCCGTCGCGACCGCCGGCGTCGTCCTCAACCTGGTCACCAAGCGCGGCACCAGCCAATCTCACGGCAGCGTTCGTTACCTGAACGCGCCGTCGGCCGCGCAGTCGAGCACCAGCTTCGAGCGCCGCCGGCTCGCCCGCAACGCCACCGCCGCGCCTGGCGGCTTCGACCGGATCCGCGGCAGCGACGAGCTCGGCGCCGGGGCGGGCGGTCCGGCGATCAAAGACCGCCTCTGGCTCTGGGGCGCATTCGGCAACCAGAAGACCTCCGGATTCGCCGCGGGAGGCATCCCCTACCACGCACAGCAGCCGAGCTACGACGGCAAAGTCGACGTCCGGTTTGCCACCTTCAACACCGGGACCGTCGCCGCATTCCAGAACGACGAGACGGTGGCCGGCCGCGACGGCGGCCCGGCCCGTCCGCTCGAGACCGCGTGGGACCAGGACCGCACCGGCTCCAGACCAAGCTTCGCGAGGGTCGAGGACGTTCAGGGCTTCAGCTCCGGTGCCTACATCATCGGGATGTTTTCCGAGGTCAACGGCGGCTTCCATCTGACGCCGATCGGTGGCCCCGTGGCGACGCCCTACCTCGACCCTGACGGCATCTGGCACCACAGCTTTACCGATTACATCACCAGCCGGCGGCAGCGGCAGGGCAAGGTCGATGGCACGATCTTCCCGAAGACCGGAATCGTCAACCACAGCTTGAGGTTTGGCGCCGCCTATCGGCGCGTCGCCACCACGGCGCTGGAGCAGTGGAGCGGCGCGGGCTGGATCCTGGATGCTGCGTGGCTGGGCGCGCAGGCGGGCCACAACCTGCTGTACGCCGCGCGCGCCGCCAGCCTGAACGTGACCAACAGCTACACCAGCGGCTACGTCGAAGACCAAGTCGAAAACGGCAGTCTTCTGGCCAACGTCGGCGTCCGCTACGACCTGCAGCAGGGACGCAACAGTCCCTCGACTTCGCCCGCCAATCGGGTCTTGCCGGCGCTGCTGCCGGCCTATCGCTTCCCGGGCAGCGGCGCCGGGTTCTCCTGGAAGAACCTCGCGCCACGCCTCGGCGTCACCTACGGCATCGGCCATGACCGGAAGACCGTGCTGCGGGCGAGCTACTCGCGCTTTGCCGACCAGCTCGGCGCCGCCGCCGTCGCCTTCGCCAACCCGGCTGCCGTCCAGTCCTACTACTACTTCGTCACGCCGCAGACCGGCCCCGCAACGCCGACCATCCTGTCGCCCGCCGGCTTCGGCGGCAACGTCGATCCGGCGACCAGGCTGCCGTTCGCCAACAACGCGGTCGCCAGGAATTTCTCCGCCGGGCTCACCGACGAGGGCCTGCTCAGCGTCGAGCATGAGCTGTCATCGGACATGACCGTCGGCCTCGAGCTCGCGTACCGCCGGCTGAGCGAGATCGCCGATCAGGGCCTGCTGGTCTTCGATTGCTCGGGCCCGGGGAAGGGCTGTGCGGGCGACGTCTCCGCCATCGGCCGGACCGCCAGGCGCGGCGACTACCAGCCGGTCACCGTCCCGGCGAACCTGCCGGACGGCCGGGTCGTGCCGGTCACCTTCTACACGCTCAGGCCCGGCGTCTTCACGCGCAACGGGCACGTCCTCGTCAACGGCGGCCGGACGCAGCGCTACCAGGCCGCATCGCTGGTGGTCACTCGGCGCCTCTCCCGCGGCTGGATGCTGCGCGGCAACTTCACGATCGACAGCTGGCGCTGGGGGAACACCGGCGGACTCCCCGACCCGACGGAAGGCCCGGCCGGCGGCGCGCGCGACGGCGATCCCGTGCTGACCCCGAGCGGCGACGGCTCCGGCCCCAAGGCATACGTCTACATCGGCGCCAAATGGACGGCCAGCGTCAACGCCCTCTACCAGTGGAGGCCGGGGACCCCGTGGGGCTTCGAAGTCGCCGGCAACTTCACGGCGCGCCAGGGTTATCCGCTGCCTTTCTACGTCAGCCAGCCGATCGACGTGAACGGCAATTACGCCGGTGTGCCGAGAGAAGTGGTGCTGGCGGCGCGCTCGCCGGCATCCGTTCGCCTGGCGAACGTCTACGACACCGACCTGCGGATCGCGAAGGAATTTAGCTTCCAGGACTGGAAGCTCACGCTGGGCGTCGACGGGTTCAACGTCTTCAACGCCTCGACGGTGCTGCAGCGCGTCGCCAACCTGGGCGCTGCCCCGGGGTCCGCCGGCACCGCCGGCACCGTCTACGAGATCCTCAGCCCGCGGATCTTTCGCTTCGGCGCCCGGCTCGCCTTCCGTTAACCTGGAACGAAAGTCCCTTCGCATGCAGGCTCAATCCCACGCCATGAAAAGATCGAACCGCTGGGGAACCGTGGCCGTGCTCGCCGCACCGCTGCTGCTGATCGCCGCCGGCGCCGCCGCCACGGACGACTGGCCAACCGGCAACGTCTACGGTTGGGTCATCGACGAGGCCGGCGCTGCCTTGCCGGGCGTCCCGGTGACTCTGGAAACCGCCGCCGGCCCCCAGGTCCGGGTCACCGACGCCCGCGGCCGGTTCAGCTTCCTCGACCTGCCGCCGGCGAAGCAGATGACCATCAGGTTCGAGCTGCAGGGGTACGGCCCCACCGAGTACAAGAAGATCGTGGTTACTGCGGGCCGCAACACCACCCTCGAGGTCACGATGTTCACCGCCGTCGAGGTCGATCCATACTTCGGTCCATCAACCCTCCTGGAGGAGCGCGCCCATGGCTCGATAACGATCATCCAGGAGGAGCTGCAGGGGATCCCGACCTCGCGTGAACCATGGACGTTGCTGCAAGCCGTGCCGGGCGTGCAGCTCGATCGGATCAACATCGGCGGCCGCGAGAACAGCCGCCAGCCGGCTTACGCCGGACCCGGAGCAAACGGCGCCAGCTCGAGCTGGGCCATCGACGGCACGGTCGTCACCGACATGGCGGCGCTCGGCTCTTTGTCCAGCACCTACGATTTCGATGCCCTCGAGGAGGTGCAGATCACGACCGGCGAGACCGACGCCGCCGTCGCTACCGCCGGCGTCGCCGTCAACCTGGTCACCAAGCGCGCGCACGACGAATGGCGCGGCAGCGCTCGCTACCTGAACGCGCCGTCCAGGGCGCAGTCGCACACCAGCTTCAGCCGCGGCCCGCTCGCCCTCGGCGAGAGCGCATTGCCGAACGCTTTCGATCAGGTCCGGGGCATCGACGAGCTCGGCGGCGAGGCCGGCGGTCCGGCGGTCAAGGACATCCTCTGGCTCTGGGGGGCGTATGGCAACCAGAAGCTCTCCGCGGTTGCGGCAGGGGCATCCCCTACAGTGCGCAGCTGCCGACTTACAGCGGCAGGATCAGCGCGGGGTTCGGGAACTCCGACGGCCTGGAATTCTTCTCCTTCCAGGACGGCGAGACGGTTTCCGGCCGCGACTCCGGCCCGATGCGTCCGCTCGCAACCGCCTGGGACCAGCGCCGGACCGGCTCCAAACCGACTTTCGCGAGGGTCCAGGAGAGCCACATCTTCTCTGGTGCGTTCTACCTGATAGGGCAGTTCTCGGAGGTCAACGGCGGCTTTCACCTGACGCCGATCGGCGGCCTGCCGTCGACACCCTACCTCGGACCTGACGGCGCCTGGCGCCACAGCTTCACCGACTACGTCACCAATCGGCCGCAGCGGCAAGGAAAGCTCGATGGCGCAGCCTTCCACAATATCGGGAGCGCCGACCATGAGATCAAGTTCGGCGTGTCCTATCGCCACGTCGTCACGACGTCCCGCGAGCAGTGGAGCGGCGCGGGATGGATCCTGGATGCCGCCTGGCTGGACGCGCCGGCGGGCCGCAACCTGCTGTACGCCGCCCGGGCCGCGAGCCTCGACGTGACCGACAGCTACACCAGCGGCTACGTGGAAGACACGTTGACTCGCGGCAAGCTGACGGCGAACGTGGGCGTCCGCTATGACTTGCAGCAAGGGCGCAACGACTCCTCGACGTCGCCCGCCAATCCGATGCTGCCGGCGCTGCTGCCTGCCTATCGCTTTCCCGGCAGCGGCGCGGGCTTCTCGTGGAAGAACTTTGCGCCGCGGCTCGGCCTGAGCTATGCCATCGGCGATGAGCGGCAGACCATGCTGCGGGCGAGCTACTCGCGCTTCGCGGACCAGCTCGGCGCCGGCACCGTCGCTTTCGCCAATCCGGCGGCTGTCCAGTCGTATTACTACTTCGTCACGCCGCAGACCGGCCCCGGAACGCCGACGATCCTCGCGCCGGCCGGCTCCGGATACAGCGGCAACGTCAACCCGGCGACGAGGCTCCCGTTCTTCAACAATGCAGTCGCCGGCAACCTCTCCGCCGGGCTCACCGACGAGGGCCGGTTCAGCGCCGAGCATGCGCTGTCGTCCTACATGGTGGTCGGCCTCGATCTCACCTATCGCCGGCTGAGCAGCATCGCCGATCAGGATCTCCTCGTCTTCGACTGCTCGGGAGCGGGGACAGGCTGCTCCGGCGACGTGACCGCCATCGGCCGGATCGCCAGGCGCGGCGACTACCAGCCGGTTACTGTCACGACGACTCTGCCCGGCGGCCCGGTCCTACCTGTCACTTTCTATACGCTCAAGCCCGGCGTCTTCACGCGCAACGGGCACATCCTCGTCAATGGCGACCGGACGCAGCGCTACGAGGCTGCATCGCTGACCGTCACCCGCCGTCTCCCCGGTCGCTGGATGCTGCGCGGCGGCTTCACGATCGACAGCTGGCGGTGGGGGAACACCGGCGGCCTTCCCGACCCGACGGAGGGTCCGGCCGGCGGCGCGCGCGACGGCGACCCCGTGCTGGCCCCGAGCGGCGACGGGGCCGGGCCCAAGGCATACGTCTACATCGGCGCCAGATGGACGGCCAACCTCAACGCTCTTTATCAGGTCATGCCAGACCGTCTGTGGGGCTTCGACGTCGCCGGCAACTTCACGGCGCGTCAGGGATATCCGCTGCCTTACTACGTCAGCCAGCCGATCGACGTAAACGGCAACTATCGCGGCGCGCCAAGGGAGATGGTGCTGGCGGCGGGCTCGCCAGCCTCCGTTCGGCTGGCGAACGTCTACGACACCGATCTGCGGATCGCGAAGGAGCTGGTGTTCCAGGAGTGGACGCTCACCCTGGGCGTCGACTGTTTCAACGCCTTCAACGCGTCGACGGTGCTGCAGCGTGTCGCCAACCTCGGCACCGCCTTGCGGTCCCCGGGCACCGCCGGCGCCGTCTACGAGATCCTCGGCCCGCGGATCTTCCGCTTCGGCGCCCGGCTCGCCTTCCGTTGAAGCGCCGTCCTCGCCCCCTTTCGCGTTTCGGGCGCGCGGGGGAGCGTTCTCGCGGCTGGTCGCCCGCCGGCTTACCGGCGTCAGCGGGGAGTGGCGACGACCGAGTAGAGCTCGCCGAAGACCGGGTGGAGGTCGGCCGCGATGCCCTCGTCGAGGCGGGCGATAGCGGCGGCCAGGGCGGCGCCGCCCGGCACGGTCGGAAGGGGCCAGGCGAGTGTCAGCTGGTTGCGGCCGGGCCGCAGCAGATGGCGGGGCAGCAGTGCGGCCGGGCGACTCCAGGTGCCGCGCAGCGGCAGCGCCGCGGCGGGACTGCCGTTGGCGGTCAGCAGC
>DASZHY010000528.1:0-3501 GCA_035949675.1 Thermoanaerobaculia bacterium | reverse complement strand
GCCTGCCGCGCCCACCACCAGCGCCCCCACCATTGGATTGGGCGAGGTGCGGTAACGGCCGCGAGCAGCCAGGCGGAGCGCGCGGCGCAGAAAGGCGGCGTCGTTTGCGGCTGCCGCGGCTGCTGCGGCGACTGGAGCCATGGCGGTCTCAGTCGAGGAGAGCAGCGGCGAACTCCCGGGGCCGGAACTCCACCAGATCGTCGGCCGCCTCGCCGACCCCGAGATAGAGGACCGGCAGGCCCAGCTCGCGCGACACCGCCACCGCCATGCCGCCCTTGGCGGTGCCGTCGAGCTTGGCCAGCAGCACTCCGTCCACCGGCACCACCTGGCCGAAGGTCCGCGCCTGCGCCAGCGCGTTCTGCCCGGTGGTGGCGTCGAGCACCAGCAGGGTCCGCCGCTGCCAGTCGGCGGCCTCGCGGTCGATCACCCGGCGCACCTTCCCGAGCTCCGCCATCAGGTGATCCTTGGTGTGCAGCCGCCCGGCGGTGTCGACCAGCAGCTGATCGATCTGGCGCGCCCGCCCGGCCTGGATGGCGTCGAACGCCACCGCCGCCGGATCGGCGCCGAACGGCTGGCGGATCACGTCGACGCCCAGCCTCTGGCCCCAGAGCGACAGCTGCTCGATGGCCGCGGCGCGAAACGTGTCGCCGGCCGCGAGCATCACCCGCTGGCCCTGGCGCTGGGCCAGGCGCGCCAGCTTGGCGATCGAGGTCGTCTTGCCGGCGCCGTTGACGCCGACCACCAGGGTGAGCTGCGGCCGTCGCGGCGTAGTCCTCGCGGGCACCTCCTCGAGCAGGCCGGCCATCTCGTCGGCGAGCAGCTTGCGCAGCCGCGCCGGGCTGGACGCCTGGTCGCGGGTGGCGTTCTTGCGCACCCTCTCGACCAGCGCCAGGGAGGTGTCCACTCCGAGATCGGCCGAGATCAGGATCTCCTCGAGATACTCGAGCGTGGCGTCGTCCAGGGTCACGCGCCCCTGAAAGGCGGCGCCCATCTTCTCGATCAGCTCGGTGTGCGTCATGGTGAGGCCGCGCCGCAGCTTCTGCCACAGGCGGCCGCGCTCGGGCTCCTCGGGCGGCCGCGCCTCGGGCGCGATCTCGAGCGTGTCGCGCTTGGCTGGATCGGCGCCGTCGGGACCGTCTTCAGGACGCATCATTCGCATCATTGGCGCCATGATACTCGCCGGCGAACAGCTCACGCTCGAGCTGCCGCACCGCCTCCTCCAGGCTGGCGCGGGAGCGTGCCACCAGCGCCGGCTGGCGCTGCACCATGGCCAGGTAGTAGCCGTCGGGCAGGGGCAGGGCGAAGACGTGCGCGGCGCTCTCCTCGATGTGCACCAGCAGCGGCTTGCCAAGCTGGTTGCCGGCCAGCATCTTGTCGAGCTGCCGCAGGTAGATGCCCAGATAGGCGCCCAGCACCCGCATCTCGTAGGGGCTCAGGCCGGCACACGCCATGTCGACCGTCTCGCCGGTGCCGTCCAGGAACAGCACGCCCAGGCAGTCCGCGTTGCTGGCCAGCAGGTTGGCTAGGACGTACTGGTACATGTCAGCGGCGCCGGGCGGTGCGCGCCTCGATCTCGGGCAGGGTGACGCGTCCCTCGCGCGGCACCATCGGCCGCACCTCGCCCGCCTGCACCGCGCTCAGGAACGCCGAGACCACCTTGGCGTCGAAGCGGCTGCCGGTCAGCCTGGTGATGGTGTCGACGGCGAATTGCAGGTTGCCTGCTTGCTGGTACGGCCGGTTGGTGGTGATGGCGTCGAAGGTGTCGGCCACCGCCACGATGCGCGCGAAGAGTGGGATCTGCTCGCCGCGCAGGGCGTCCGGGTAGCCGCGCCCGTTCCATGCCTCGTGGTGCCAGTGGATGGCCGGGATCATCTCGCGCAGCTGCTCGATCGGCTGCATGATCTCGGCGCCGATCACGGTGTGCATCTTCATCTGCTCGTACTCTTCGACCGTCAGCTCGGTCTCCTTGCGCAGGATGGTGTCTTCGACGCCGATCTTGCCGACGTCGTGCAGCAGCGCGCCGATCCACACCTTGTGCTGCACGTCCTCGGAGAGCAGCAGGTGGCGGGCGATCACCCGGCTGACCGCCGCCACCCGCTCCGAGTGGCCGCGGGTGTAAGGGTCCTTGGCGTCGATCGCCGCCGCGAAGGCGCGCAGCGAGCCGATGAACAGGTCGCGGTTGACCTGCGCCGCCTCGCGCAGCTGCTGGACGTAGCTCTGCACGTGGCCGCTCATGCGGTTGAAGTCCTCGGCGAGGTCGGCCACCTCGAACGACAGCCCCTTCATCTCCACCCGGCCGCCGAAGCTGCCGGCGGCGATCTCGTGGGTGGTCTCGGTCAGACGCTGGATGGGGCGCCCGACCCAGCGCGCCGCCAGGAAGGCGAAGCAGGCCGACAGCACCATCAGCGGCAGCGTCGCCAGCACGGTGCGCAGCACCATCTGGTCGACCACCGCGTAGGCCGACGACAGCGGCTTCTGCACCACCACTCCCCAGCTGGTCTCGTTGATGGCGCTGACCTGCGCCAGCACCTCCTGGCGGCCGCGCGGCGACGAGAACTCGTACTGGCGGGTGAGGCTCATCGGCCGTTTGACGAACAGCTTCACCAGCTCCGAGCGCACCAGCGCCTGCGCCATGCCGGGAGCGGAGTCCGACCACAGGATCTGGCCATGGCGGTCGAGCAGAAAGACGCCCACCTCCTTGCGCGCCTCGCCCTGGAACACCGCCCCGAGCGGCTTGAGCTCGAGCAGCGCCTCAACCACCAGCTGCGGCGGCGGGCCGCCGGCACCGCCCGGCGCGCCCTGGCTGCCCGCTCCGCTCAGTCCGCCCGCGGGGGCGGCGCCCGCCGCGGCCGGCACTGCCAGCGCCAGGTTGGGCACCGCGCGCGGCCCCATGTTGATCAAACGGTAGGCGGGTGCGCGCGTGGCGCGGGCCTGCTCGAACACCGCGTTCAACGCCGCCTCGGCGTCGGCGGACAGCTGGCTCGGCCCCCGCCGCGGCCCTTCCCCCTGGAGGTCGAGCGCGTAGAGCGCCCGCAGGTCCGGGCTGCCGGCGGCGAAGCTCTGCAGATAGCCCGCCACCCAGGGCTCGTGCAGGCGGGCGGCGATGTCGGCAGCCCCGGGCGCCAGCAGCAGGCCGGTGCCGAGCTGGGTGAGTTGGCGGCGCACGGTGGCGAGGTAGGTGTCGATCTCCCGCGACAGGGCCAGCGCCTTGCGCGTCAGGTAGTCGCGCTCGGCGTCCTCGAGCACCTCCCTGGCCTTGGGGATCAGCAGTGCGCTGCTGATCAGCAGCGGCACGCCGCTCGACAGCAGGACGAGGACCACCAGCACATGGCGCAGCTTGATGCGGCGTAGGAGCTTGCGGCGGGTAGTCATCGAGTGGCCAGATCCGCGATTATAGCGCGTCGGGACCCCCGTATCGCAGGAGTTGCTTGGCAGCTAGAGGACTGCGAACGGCTGGCGCAGAAAGCCGCGCAGCTCGCCGACGACCTCCTCCCAGCCGAC
>DASZHY010000527.1:0-9835 GCA_035949675.1 Thermoanaerobaculia bacterium | reverse complement strand
GCAACTACGGTTCTTTGTCGATCCCGAGACCGAGGAGCCACACATCTGGAACCACGGAGTCGATGAGTACGAAGTCGAGGCCATTCTGCAGCAAGCCAGGCGAGGATCGCCGAGGCAGCAACGACGCACGAGTGGCCATCGCTCGACGGCAACGCGGTGGAGCGTGCGGCTTGGTTGCCAGCGGTCGAGAACACTCATTTCCAGAAACTGGCGTTGGCGAGGCGCCGGGTGTCGCGAGGGTCTCCCCGGTTTCGAGCCAGGTCTTGAGTCCCGAAAGGACTTGCGGCCAGCCACCGTAGATCGCGATGTTGGCTCCTTCCCTCATCTGGTCGTGCACGACTGTCAGGCAGCACGAGTCAGCGACCTGCCGGATCTCCCAGGTGACGCGTGAGGTGCCTTCGGCCTTCACGGCGTCGCTCCACAGAGCGCGGAAACTCTGCACCAGCCGGTGCGGCGGATTCACCTCGAGGTTCTCGCCCTCGACGATCGGCACCAGTGCGAAGACCCATTCGTAGTGTGAGCCCGGAGTCCACTCGGACTTAACGCCGGAGCGCTGGTCGATAAAGGAGGTCGCGTGGCGTGGTTCGTGGTAGCTGCCAGACGATTCTTCGGAGTGCTCGCCCTCGTCATTGGCACGTCACTCCTCGTGTGGCTCGTCTACAACCTCTTCTGGCCGACGCCCGAGTTCAAACAGGGCTACAAGACGCCCGTGCAGCTCATCCTTCCCTTTGCCATGCTCTACGTCGGCTGGCACTGGATTCGTGGCCGTGGCTTGCGCCCGCCGCCGAGCGTGGAGGGACGGTCAGACGAGCAGAAGCTGGACCGCGAGAGCGGCGAGTAGCTGTGCTGGCCCGGTCGCCGCGGCCCGTCTCGCCGAGATTGGTGAGGGTGATGCTCAGGGCGGGCAGGCGATGGGGATGTCCGCCTCGCTAACATCCCGAGGTTGAAGGCTGCTCTGGTCAACGCCGAACGAGCCCGACTACGGCGCCGGCGCCAACGGCACCGCCAGGACGAGGGTGGCCGGATCGCGCACGACGACGAACCGCGCATGACCAAGGGCGAGGAAAACACGCTGCATCGGGGCCGAGCAAGGCGAGCTCCTGGGACCGTTGGCAAGAAAGCTGACCAGCAAGCTATGAGTGCGGCCTCCGGCGCCGAACCAGGTCAGGTAGAACTGACCCTGCGCCAGGTCCGCATCGAATGAGCCGGTACAGTCCCCTTGCAGGCCGATCCGTGCCGCCGCCAGCGCCGTACGGAGCTCGGCAAAGTCGGCAGCGGGAATTTGTCCCATGAACATGGAACCCGCGGCCGTATTCTGCGCTCCGAAGCCCGGCTCCACTTCGATCAGTCCACCGTCTCGGAAGATGAGCACTCGTGGAAAGGATTCGTACAGCTGCGGGTCAAGCCCAGACGTCTGCAACTCCGTGCCTTGTACGACGAGCAAGAGCTCGCGCTGGGGAGCGGCGAATGCGGCAGCGGCGCCGCAGAACAGGGCGGCCAGTATGAAGATTGCGGAGCTTCGAAGCATCGTTACCTCCTTGTGCCACTTGGCGAGTATACGGAGCGGAATGGATGCTCGTCGTGGACCCGGTGGTTGGCAGCAGCTGGCGCCGGCGGGGCCGTGCGCACTGGGAGGCGCAGGTTCCGAGCTGACCCCGGCGCCGGCGGGAGGTTGCAGGCCACGCTGAGCGCAGCTAAAATCAGGTGCGAGCGTTGGAGGTGTGCATGACAAGGCCCGTCTCGGTGGAACCTGCCTCTGCACTGATCGACGAAAAGATCAAGGAACTCGGGGACTGGCGCGGGAAGACGCTCGCGAAGGTGCGCGAAATCATACACGAGGCAGACCCTGAGATCCTCGAAGAGTGGAAGTGGATGGGGACTCCCATCTGGTCCCACGGCGGCATCGTCTGCACGGGAGAGACGTACAAGAACGTCGTCAAGATGACATTTGCCAAGGGAGCTGCCTTGCAGGACCCTTCAGGTCTATTCAACTCCAGCCTCGACGGGAACGTCAGGCGCGCCATCGACATCCACGAAGGCGATAGGGTCGATGAGGCGGCCTTGAAGGATCTCATCCGCGCTGCAGTGGCGCTCAATCTCATGGGCAAAAGCAAGCCGAAGCCCCGGCGAGCGAGCAGCAAGCGGGCCGACTAGCCGGTCGCCGCTTTTTCGCTGCGCACGCTGCCCCCCCTGCTTCCGACGTCCGCAGGCTGGATCGAGTGGCGGTTGTGAGAATGCGACGCTTCGAAAGCGGGCCGCAGCTGGCCTTCCCGAGCCGGCGGGAGCGGCGTCAACGCGACAGGAGGTGGACCTCGTCGCCGACGCGGATGGTTCCCGTCGTGAACGTTGAACCGTAGACGCCGGCACAGGCCTTGTGGCTCTGCGCCACCGCGCGCAGGACACGCAGGTCGTGCGCCGCGGTCTCCGGATCGAGGTTGACCATGCGACAGCGCAGATCGCGCCGCGAGACGGTCACCGCGGCATCGCCCGGGGAACCGAAGGCGAGGGTGTGACCGATCCAGGAGTCTTCCGCGAAGGGCTCGCCGCTCGCCAGCTCGACGACGATGTTCGGTCGGAATCGTCGCGCGTCGAGCTCGCGGCCCGAGGCGCGCTCGAGCGCCATGATCGTCGAAGCGCTGATGAGCGAGATCGGCGCTTCGTCGTAGATGCCTTGCCGCGAATAAAGGAGCTCGACCGGCTGGCCGTGCGCTTGCGACAGTCGTTCGCGCAGCGCCGCACCGTGCGCTTCGAGATCCTCCCCTTCCGGCGTGACGACACGAAGCGTCCGGCCGTCTCCCTCGGCCCCGGCATGGTAGGGCCGGTAGCACACGAGCGCCTCGAGCTTGGTGGCAGTCAGCCAGGGGACGCTGCTCATGTTGCCGACGCGCCAAAAGGCGAAGCGGCGATCCCGGACAAGACCGTGCCAGCTCAACTCGGCGGCCGGGATCGGCTCGGCCGCCATGGATTTGACGGGGTAGCGAAAGAGGCTGCGGACGACGGCAACGGGAGGCATTCCCCACCAGCCTATCCGAGATCGAGCATCTTGCCGCCGTCCGCCGTGGCCGGAGCAGCTCCCGGCGGTTTGGACGCCTGGACCCTGGCTGGCGGCACTGAACCTTGTGGTATACTCAGACAAGCTTTGGCTAGGCACTGCCGAAACGACCAGGCACCGGGCCCGACCTGATGGCGGTGATCGCCGTGGGTGACTTCGGCGGTCACACGCTTTCCCGGCCGCTCGTCCCCATCAGGCCGGCTGGCGCGCCATCCGGCACCGGCGCTGCCAAACCCGCCCGGCATGGTTCGCGATGAGAAAGGAGGTGGCGCCGGGGAGGATCGGCAGGCGGTCTCCTGACCAGCTCTAACTCTACTTTTTTTCTTGGAGAAGGGGGAAAACGATGGGCCTGATGAGACAACGATTCGTCGCCACGGTCGGCGCCCTGGTTCTCGGTCTTGCATTGATCGCCGGGCCGGCCGCCGTCGCCCAGCTGCAGACCGGCAACCTCTACGGCAAGGTCAGCGACCAGAAAGGCGGCGCCCTCCCCGGCGTCACCGTCACCCTGGACACCGGCGAAGCGCCGGAGATCCAGGTGACCAATGCCCAGGGCGAGTTCCGGTTCTTGAGCCTGCCGCCAGCGAGCTACCGGATCAAGGCGGAGCTGCAGGGCTACTCGCCGGTCGAGTACCCGAAGATCGTGATCAGCGTCGGCCACAACACCAACATCGAGGTGTCGATGAGCTCGTCCGTCGAGGACGTCATCACCGTCACTTCGGAGAGCCCGCTGCTCGACGAGAAGGCAATCCGCACCGGCGGCACGATCAGCCAGACCGAGCTGCAGAAGATCCCCACCTCGCGCGACCCCTGGTCGGTGCTCTCTTCGACCCCGGGCGTGCTCACCGATCGCATCAACGTCGGCGGCAACCAGAGCGGCCAGCAGGACCTGTACATCGGTCCGGGCTCGATGGGCGCCCAGTCGGTGTGGTCGGTGGACGGCGTGGTGATCACCGACATGTCGGCGCTCGGCTCTTCGCCTGCCTACTACGACTTCGACTCGTTCGCGGAGATGCAGATCTCGACCGGCGGCTCGGACTCCACGATCTCGACCGGCGGCGTGGTGCTCAACATGGTGAGCAAGCGCGGCACCAACGAGTACCGCGGCACCGCCCGTTACTACCAGGTCCCCGGCGGTACGCAGTCGAACACCAGCTTGAGCAAGAACGATCTGCCGGCGGCCCAGCGGGACAGCTTCCCCGGCGGCAGCAACAAGATCAACAAGGTCGAGGACTACGGCGCCGAGGCCGGCGGCCCGATCCTCAAAGACCACCTGTGGCTGTGGGGCGCCTGGGGCAGGCAGAAGATCAGCGTGCAAACCCTGCCCACGAAGACCCTTCCCAATGGCCTGACCGACAAGACCGACATACCGGACTGGAACGGCAAGCTCAACGCCCAGGTCACCGCCAGCAACTCGGCCACTCTGGTCGGCTTCAACAGCAACAAGAAGAAGCACGGCCGCAACGCCAGCCCCACGCGGCCGCAGGAGACCACCTGGGACCAGGGCCAGTTCGGCGGCTCGCCGACCCTGCTCAAGGCCGAGGACACCCAGATCTTCAATCCCAACCTCTATCTGACGGTGCTCTACTCGCACGTCTATGGCGGCTTCTCCCTGATCCCCGAGTCCGGCATCGGCGCCGACATTCCGATGCGCTTCACCGACAAATTTGGCGTCAACCACAACAGCTTCTTCTTCCAGGAGATCAAGCGGCCGCAGACCCAGGAGAAGGCAGACGCCTCGACCTTCTTCAACACCGGCAGCTTGAGCCATGAGCTCAAGTACGGCGCCTCCTACCGCACCGCGGAGTCGCGAACCACCGTCGACTTTCCCGGCGGCGGGTGGATCCGCGCGTCGAACCAGGTGGGCTATGCCGTTCCGACCGGCGACAACGCTCTCTACCTCGTCCGCTCCATCATCCGCGCCGACAAGCTGAAGTACGAGAGCGCCTATGCGCAGGACACGCTCACGACCGGCAACCTCACCGCCAACGTCGGCCTGCGCTACGACATCCAGAAGGGCGCCAACTTGGGCGTGACGGTGCCGGCCAACTCGCTCCGCCCCGACCTGCTGCCGGCGGTCACCTTTGCGGGAGGCGACATCGGCTTCAAGTGGAAGGGGTTCTCGCCGCGCCTCGGCTTGACCTACGCTCTTGGCCCCGAGCGCTCGACGCTGCTGCGCGCCAGCTACGCGCGGTTCCAGGACCAGCTCGGCACCGGCGCCGCCGCGGGCGGAGCTTTCCTCAACCCGATGGGCAATATCACCTATTACTACGGCGCCACCACCAACAACGGCAACGGTCACGTCACCCCGGGTCAGATCGTGCAGATCGGCCAGGGGTACAGCCCCAACGTCGCCAAGGGCAACCCGACGGCGCTGCTCCAACCGAACCGGGTCTCGAGCTCGCTCAATGCCCCGGTGACCGACGAGATCCTGCTCAGCGGCGAGCACGCGCTGCTGCCGGAGTTCGTCGTCGGCCTCAACTTGACCTACCGCAAGCAGCGGGACCTGCTGCAGCAGGACCTGCTCGTTTCCGACGATGGCGGCCACACCTACCGGGTCTCGACGCGGGACGACTTCGTGACGAAGACCCAGACGGTGTCCCTGCCGGACGGCTCGCCCGGCACGGCCAGCTGGTTCGTGCTGCGCTCAGGGGTCACCACCAACAAGGGTCTGCTCATGCACAACGGTGACTACCAGACCGAGTACAAGGGCGCGTCGCTGACCTTCAACAAGCGCCTCTCCCATCGCTGGATGATGCGCGGCAACGTCACTCTCTCCGATTGGAAGTTCAACAAGGCGGGGGACCGGCCCGACGGCACCAGACTGCTCGCCGGCGGCACGACCGACGGCAACTACGTGGCGCAAGGGGACCAGGTGCTGCAGGGCTCCGGCAACGGCTCGGGCGCGTTCGGGTTCGTGTTCGTCAACAGCAAGTGGTCCTTCGCGGTCAACGGGCTCTACCAGGTCGCGCCGGACAAGCCGTGGGGCTTCAACGTCGCCGGCAACCTGACCGGCCGCCAGGGCTATCCGGACCCCTTCTACACCAGGGTACGGGGAGCCAGCATCTCGGAGAACGTCCAGGTTGGAGCAGCCGATGCCAACCGCCTCGACAGCATCGTGGACTTCGATGCCCGGATCGAGAAGGAGATCACCTTCAAGGACTTCGGCATGACCGTGGGCGTCGACTGCTTCAACGTCTTCAACGAGTCGTTCATCCTGCAGCGGCGCGACCAGCTCTTCGGCACCACGTCGCCGATCACCGGCGGCCAGGTCTTCGAGGTCCTGAGCCCACGGATCTTCCGCTTCGGCGTGCGCTTCAGCTTCAGGTAGGCGCCGCTTGCATCAGCCGCCGGCAGAACGCCGGCGGACCGACCTGACGACCGCCGCCGGGGGTGCCCCCGGCGGCGCCATCGTCGCCGCCAGCTACGGCCCGCGAAACGCTCCGGCGGCGGGCGGCCTCAACGGCGCACCACCATGGCATGGATCAGGCGGGCGGCGCGAAGGCGCGCGGCGCGGCTGGCGCGGATGCCGAGAGTCATCTCGCCGAGAGCGGAGTAGTAGATCAAGTGGGCGCGTGTGCGGGCCTCCGGCGAGCTGAAGCCGAGCTCGGCGAAGAGGCCCCGCAGATAGCGCAGGCGGCGCCGGTCGACGCGTTCCACGACCGCCGCGGCTGCCGCGTCGCCCGCCGCCCAGGCGCGCAGCTGCCGTTCCAGCCGCGGTTCGGCGTCGAGCGTCAGGAGGAACAGGCGGAGCAGCCGCGCGCTGGCGGTGCCGCCGGCGGACTCCACCTGGTCGATGATCGCCAGCGTGGCTTCCCGCTCCCATTCCTCGAGCAGGGCGGCAAGCAACGCCGGCCGGTCGCGGAAGTGCCAGTAGAAACTCCCCTTGGTGATGCCGAGGCGCTGCGCCAGCGGCTCGACCCGCACGGCGTCGACGCCGTGCTCGGCCAGGGCCGCCTTCGCCGCCGCGAGCCAGTCGCCGCTCCCCAGTCGCGCCGCCATGCCCTGACCATACGCCACCGTATTGACAGGTTGCAAGCCTCCCTGCTACGCTCCTTCCATACGTCACCGTATGGTTCGGCGAGTGACGCGTGAAAGGACCGCCATGCTCTCCACTTCGTTGCTGCTTGCCGCCGCCCTCACCTTTCTCGTTGGCGCCGTCCACTCCTGGCTGGGCGAGCGCAAGCTGATCGGACCGCTGCTGGCGCCAGAGGGGCGGCAAGGCCTGCTGGCCAGGGGCTGGGCGCGGCGGGTG
Organism: Thermoanaerobaculia bacterium; assembly: GCA_035949675.1. Lineage (GTDB taxonomy): Bacteria > Acidobacteriota > Thermoanaerobaculia > Multivoradales > UBA5704 > JASLEW01. The sequence continues at coordinate 2,531 of DASZHY010000527.1, read as the reverse complement.
CTGCGCTTCGCCTGGCACCTCACGACCGTCGCCTGGTGGGGAAGCGCCGCAACCTTCGCCGCCCTGGCCCGCGGCCCGCTCGGCGCCCAGGGACGGCTGACGCTGGAGGTCGCCAGCGTCACCTACCTGGTCACGGGTCTCATCGTGCTGGTCACCTCCCGCGGCCGCCACCTGGCCTGGCCGGTGTTCTTGATCATCGCCCTGGCCGCCGCGCTGCCGGCCTGGCGCTGATTGAATCAGCGGGCAAACGCACGATTTCCGTCGTCCAGAAGCTCGCCTGCGCGGTGCGCCTTGCCGGGGAAGAGCGGCTGTGGTAGTCAAAGTGGATGCGAATACAAAGCGGTGCAGGCGCCAGGGTCGTGGCCCTTTCCCTTCTCCTCGCCCTGGCTGCGACCGCGGCCTGGCCGGCCTCCTGCCCGGCCAACGGCGCCCCGCTTCCCACCGCCGCCGAGCGCCAGGCCCTGGCGCCGGTCGTCATCCTGCGCTGCTTCCTGCCGGCGGCCGAGGTGGCGGCCATCGCCGGCTCGATCGGCCACGATCCGCAGGCATCGCTGACCGATCCCGCTTACGACAGCGGCAAGCAGAACCCTGACGGCTCGCTGCGGCCGCCGCTCGACGGCGACGAGATCGCGGCGTTGATCGACATGCATAGCGTGCTCGATCTGGACATGAGCGATGGCGCCGTCATCCGCAAGTACGTGCCGAACAGCGACATCGGCGGGTACCTCTATGGACGGACCGTCATCAGCTCGAACGGCAAGCTGATCGTGGTGACGACCAACACCGTGCGCGGCTTCGTCGGCCTGGAACGCAACACCCTGGGGCTCGACGCCGGGCAGACTATCGCCGCCGTGGGGCTCGACTACGAGACCGGCGAGCGGGGGCAGTTCACCGACGCCACCAAATCGCCGTTTCACCGCCAGGTCTCGCGCGAGGTCCAGGAGCACGGCCTGCACGTGCTGCGCCACGTCATGTCCGCGGCGGGAGCCGGCGCCGCGCTGATCCCGCTCGGCAAGGACCTCGAGGACGCCGTGGCGGCCCTGGCGCCGGGTCTCGCCGGGCGCAGCTTCGAGATGAACCGGAAGGGAGCGTCGAACCCCTATACCGGCCTCGGGATCTCCGACGAGATCGGGCTCCTCGTCCTGCAAGACGAGACCAGGGAGTATCCGCTGCACCTCAACGAAGAAGACGTCATGACGACGCCGACGCCGCTCGCCGCCGGCGACCAGCTGCTGCGCCGCGACCTGCGCGGCAAGGACACGTTGATCGCCGTCTACGCCGCCGTCACCGCCGGCGACGGCACGGTCACCGATGCCTGGCAACTCTCGCCCGATCTGTCCGCGGCCGACGCCGCCTACTACCAGCACCTCGTCGACCGGGCCGCCGCGCACGTCAAGGCCGCCGGCGGTGGTGCAGCAGACAGTGGAGACAAGGCGCAGATTCCTCTTGACGCTAGTAAATACATGCTGTAGCGTAGCAAGCACATCATAGCGCGACGACTGCTTGGCCTCGCAGCCTCCACAGGAGCTGCCCCAAGGCCGGGGTCTGCCTCGGATGCTTCCATTGACCGCCGCGAGGCGGAGGAGGAAGTGATATGAGCGTCGAGCAACGTCGCACGCTATGCACACTGGTCGCCGCATTCCTGCTACTGGCGGCAAGCAGCCAGGGCGCCTCGGCCCAGGGAAGCCAGAGTGCCTCAGCCCAGGGAAGCCAGGGGACCTCCGGCTGCCCCCAGAGTACCTCAGGCTGCGTGGCCTGCCAGGCCTGGGTCACAAACCCGAGCCTGCCCGATTTCCACAACGATCCTACCTGCACCGCCCCCTTTTGTGAGTTCTACCAGTATGCCTGGCAGGCCTTCCTATACCTGACGGCCCCGGCGCCAGGGAAGGGTGGGGCGCTCAACTTCGAGATCCTCCCCTCCATCTCCGAATTGTCGAAGGCGAAGGCGACGACGAAGGCCAACAAGCTGCTCGGCGAGCCCACGACGTTCCTCGACAAACGCACGAACCTGACACGGATCTTCGAGGTGCGCGGTTCGAAGCCGCTCAGCCAGTTCGATCAGGCTGGGTCGAATGGCATCCTGGTCGACCAGGCTGGCAACGTGACTTACTATGAGCACCTCTTTTCCAAAGTTGCGAAACACTTCGTCGACAGCTGCTATCTCAACATCAAGAGCTGCGTGGCGAATGTGAACTCGACGAGCCCACCGCAGGGTGCGAGCACGCTGCGGTTCCCTGCCGGTTCCATGGAGATCAAGGTGGCCTGGAGGGTCATTACCAACACGACCCTCAATGCGAACACTTACTACACGGTGAAGGGCGTGACCGTCTACAACCCCAACACCCAGAAGAACCAGCGAAACGTGACTCTGGGCCTCGTCGGCTTCCACCTCGCCTACGCGACGAAGAGCCATCCGGAGATGGTCTGGGCGACGTTCGAGCACATCGACAACGCCCCCAACGGCCCGTGCAACGGCCCGACTACGAGCCAGCTTCCGAAGGGCTTCACCAGCTGGGCCTTCAACAACGCCA
>DASZHY010000526.1:0-12820 GCA_035949675.1 Thermoanaerobaculia bacterium | reverse complement strand
GGCTTGGCCACCGCGATCGGCGGCTCCTCTTGCAGCAGCCCGGCCTTGGAATCGACCACCTGCTGGCGGAAGGCGGCGACGTCCGTCGCGCAGAAGCGATTGAAGTCGGTCAGGAACTTGTCGAGCTGGCCGGCGACCTGGCGCAGCGCTTCGAGCTGGCTCGGCGACGGCGGATCCCACTGCTGGGTGATGGCGCCTGAGGCGAGCGCGATCTGGTCGACGACGTCGTCCGGCTCGTGAATGCCGACGGCGTCGTTGCTGACCCAGAGCCGCTTCTCGAGCTCGTCGAGCTTCTTGCCGAGCTTCTCGGCGGCGCCCGCTAACGGTGACGCCGCCTCGTCCTTCCGAGTCTCCTGAGTCAGGCCCGTGCCGCCGGCCAGGTCGGCGGGCTTATCGCGCTTGCTCTCGGCGGGCTTGTCGCCCTGGTTCTCGGCGGGCTTATCGCCCTTGTTCTTGGCCCGCTCGGCGGCCTGTTTGGCCTTGGCGACCGCCGCCTCGGCGTCGGCGCGGATGCGCCCGATGCGCTCGATCGCCTCGGCGGCGGCCTGCTGCAACGCGCCGGCCTGCGAGATGGCGGCCCATCGCTGCTGCCACTCGGCGGGGCCGTTGCTCGAGCGCGGATCGGCCAGCACCTCGACCTTGGCCTTGGCCTCGTGGCCGCGGAACTTGACGGTGACCGAGTAGGTGCCCGGCGGCACCTCGGGTCCGGCCGGGTCCTCCTGCGGCGGGGGGAAGGCGGGATTGGGCGGCGGCTCCTTCCAGTCGTCGCGCTCGAGGCCCCAGACGGTGCGGTTGACGCCGAGCTTGACCGGCGCCTTGAAGTGGCGGATCACCTTGCCGGAGGCGTCGGCGACCTCGATCTGGGCCTTCGGCGGCTCCGGCGCCCCCGGCTTGCCCCCGGTCTCCTTCGTCCCGGCTCTTTCCTCCTCTGCTTTCTTCTCCCCTTTCTCCTCCGCGTGTGCCGCGCCCGTCTGTGGGGCCGGCGCTGCTGCCGCGCCCGCCTTCTCCTCTCCCTGTTTGGCCGCCGCCGCAGCGGCCCGCGCCGCTGCCGCGGCGCGGTCGCGCTCCTTGCGCTCGCGCTCCCGCTCGTCGTCGGCGAGCGGCAGGTCAGGGCCGGCGAGCGAGAAGGTGATGAGCGCGCCGTAGGGGCGGTTCTCGCCGAGGAAGTGCCCCGCGCCTTGGCCGAAAGCGCTCGAGGTGTACCGCTGCCAATGCTGCTGCGCCGCGGCGATCGGGAACAGGTGGAGCGGCTCGTGCAACACCGCGGCGTCGAGGCCCGAGAGCGGCCGTATGTCGTCCACGATGTAGAGCGCGCGGCCGTGCGTCGCGATGACCAGGTCGCGCTCGCGAGGATGCACGGCGAGGCCCATCACCGGCACGGTCGGCAGGCCGTACTTGTAGCGCAGCCAGTGGCCGCCGCCGTCGGCGGAGATCCAGAGGCCGAACTCGGTCCCGAGGAACAGCAGCCGCGGGTCGACCGGGTCCTGCTCGACGGCCAGGGCGTAGCCGCGCACCTCCTTGGCCGCCAGGCTCTTCCAGGTCTTGCCGTAGTCGTCGGTGCGGTAGAGATAGGTCGCCCAGTTCGAGCGCCGGTGATCGTCGAAGACCACGAAGGCGGTGGCGGCGTCGAAGCGCGAGGCACGGATCTCCGGCACCCAGGTGTGGCTGGGGACGCCGTGGACGTTGCCCTCGACGCTCGTCCAGCTCTTGCCGCCGTCGCGCGTGACCTGGACGCGGCCGTCGTCGGTGCCGACCCAGATCACCCCGCGCGCCACGGGCGACGGCGCGATGGCGAGGATCGTCGTGTAGGCCTCGGCGCCGGAGGCGTCGAGCGTCAGGCCGCCGCTCTCGCTGTCCTTTTGCCAGGCCGGGTTGTTGGTGGTCAGGTCGGGACTGATGGTGGTCCAGGCGCGGCCGTTGTCGACCGACTTGTGGAGGAACTGGCTGCCGTAGTACACGGTGCCGGGCTCGAGCGGATCCACCGCGATGCCGGCGTTCCAGTTGAAGCGGAGCTTGACGCCCTCGGGGGCTGCCGGCCGGGCGTCCTTGATCTCGCCGGTCTTCAAGTCCCAGCGCGTGAGATAGCCGTTCTGCGCCATCGAGTAACCGGCCGACGGGTCCCGCGGATCGGGCAGCGTGCCGAAGCCGTCGCCGCCGCCCACCGGCGCCCATGCGGAGTTGGGGATGCCGCCCACGTCCCAGGTCGCGCTCGGGCCGCGCCACGAGCCGTTGTCCTGCAGGCCGCCATAGACGTTGTAAGGCTTTTCCATGTCCACGGCCACGTGGTAGTACTGGGCGAGCGGCAGGTCGGCGATGAACGCGGCGGTGCGGCCGCGATCGAAGGAGACCGCCAGGCCGCCGTCGTCGCCCACCAGGAAGTGCCGCGGGTCGTTGGGATCGATCCACATGGTGTGGAAGTCGCCGTGGATCTTGTTGCCGGCGCCGGCCGGGAAAGGGGCGAAGGTCTTGCCCGAGTCGTCCGACACCCTGATGACGAAGCCGAGGCTGTACAACCGGTTGGGCCACTGCGGGTCGACCTTGAGCTCGGCGAAGTAGAACGGGCGCGGGGCGACGTTGGGACTCTGGTTGACCGTCGTCCAGGTGCGGCCGCCGTCGTTCGAGCGCAGCAGGGCGCTCTTGCCGGCCTCGACCGAGGCGTAGACGATCTCCGGGTTGGAGCGTGAGATCGCGAGGTTGATCCGCCCGAGCTCGCCCTTGGGCAACCCGTCGTCCTCGGTCCGCCGCTTCCAGGTGCGCCCGCCGTCGTAGGAGGCGTAGAGCCCCGAGCCCGGGCCACCCGATGCGAGCCGCCACGGCCAGCGCCGGTATTGCCACATCGCGGCGAGCAGGCGGCGCGGGTTGGACGGATCGATCACCAGGTCGGCAGCGCCGGTCTTGTCGTCGAGGTAGAGCACCTTCTTCCAGGTCTTGCCGCCGTCCTCGGTCAGGAACACCCCGCGCTCGGGGTTCTCGCCCCACTCGCGGCCGAGCGCCGCCACCCACGCGACGTCCGGGTCGGTGGGGTGGAGGACGATGCGCGCGATGCGCTCGGTGGCGTCCAGGCCCAGATGGGTCCAGGTCTTGCCGCCGTCGAGCGAGCGGTAGACGCCGTTGCCGACCGAGGCGCTGTTGCGGACGTTGCCTTCGCCAGTCCCCACCCACACGACCTCAGGGCTCTTCTGAGACACGGCGATGGCGCCGATCGAGGCCACTGGCTGGTCGTCGAAGACCGGCTCCCAGGTGAGGCCGCCGTTGACCGACTTCCAGACGCCGCCGGACGCCGCGCCGGCGTAGAGCGTGCGGGGATCGGCGGCGACGCCCTCGATCACGGTCACCCGGCCGCTCATCACGGCGGGGCCGATCGAACGGGCGTGCAAGCCTGCCAGCAGGTCGGGGTCGAAAGGGGCGGGCTCGCCGTGAAGCGGCAACGCCGTGGCGGGGAGCAGCGCCAGCAGCGCCAGCAGCCCGAGCAGCACGAGCGGCACCTGCAGTGCGGCCTGAGCGGGTGGCGCGAGGAGAACGGGTGCCTGGAAGGCACGGGAGGCACGCTTGCGATCGCCGGACATCATCCCTCCTGAAATGTGGCCACGCGGAGCGGCCCTCGACCGCGTGCCATTGATTGCGGGCGCAGCGCTGCCCTGACCTGCATACGCGCCGCGGCGGCCGAGGTTGCATGGCGCGCGCGCCGCGTCGCCCCGAGGTGGACCTGCCGCCGCCGTCCCCTTCGCCGGCAGGCGGTGGAGACAGTAAGGGTCTGGGGAACGGTTAGAATGGGCAGCGCCGGGTGAAAACCTACGTGGTTGCACGGCAGGAGAGCAGAGTGCGCATCGCCTACCGGATGGGGACGTTCGTCCCTGCATTCCTGATCGCCGTTCAGGCGTGGGCCGGGGTTGGCCTCTGTCATGTCCAGACGCATTGCAGGGCGAAGGGCCACAACACCATTGCGGCATCGGACTTCCCCTACACCGAGGACATCGCCGGCGGCACCGCCGACACGCCGGTCCCCGATCCGTTGACCCTGAGCGGCCCGGCGACGTCGCTGACGGAGATCGAAGGCGGCTGCACCGACCTCGGGGGCATCAACCTGGCGGGCACGCAGCCCTTCAATGCCCTGCTGCGAGCCATGGTGCAGGTGCAATCCGCCACTGCTGCGCCCGGCGCGCGTTTCTTCGTGGAGCTGGTCGTCGACGGCCAGCCGTGGGGCCAGTTCGTGCGGCGGCTGCGCGGCGGCCTGCCGCAGTTCGACGTGTTCACCGCGACGGCCACGAACCTCGCCGCCGGCGGCCATTCGTTCTCGGTGCTGGCCGCCCTCCTGGACCCGGGCACCATGACAGTGTCGAACACCTACTCGAATGCCCTCGGCTCGCCGGCCACCTACCCCGCCGTCACCAGCGCCGACCCCGCGCAGCTGACGCTGGACAGCGCCTACTTCCGGCCGGTCACCGAGACTGTCTCGTTCGCCAACACCCAGGCTGTCGACTTCGTCGTTCAGGGGTCCTTCGAGGTCAATTCCGGAATCACCGGCCAGCCCGTCAACCTCGCTCCGTTCCTCGACGGCGTCCGCCAGGCGCCGGTCGGCACCATCGCCGTGCCGCCCTACCTTCCTGAAAGCGTCAACTTTCTCTCGGTGCTTCCTGCCGTGCCGCCAGGGTCGCACACTCTCGAGTGGCGAGCGGCCACCAACGGTCAGCAGGTGGTCTTTGCTAACCGCGCGATCGACGGCGTCGCCTTCCCGGCCTCCACCTACCAGGTCCTGGCGCAGACGACCTCGAAGCTGACCGTCCAGAGCCTGCGCAACCCGATGACGCCGCAGCCCCGCTTCCTCGACACCACCTGCGGCTACTGGACCAGGGTCCTGGGCGGCACCATTGCCGCGGACAGCGGCAGCTACAACACCCTTTACGAGGGATTCGTGAGGGTCACCGGCGCAGGGACCGGCGCCTCGTCCTACGGCCAGCTGTGGTTCGAGAGCTACTTTCCCGACGTCCCCACCAGCGGCACCGACGGCGGGACGCGCGGCTTCGCGCTCGCCGGTTACGGGGACGGCATCTACATCGTCGGCGACACGATGGCCTGGGCGGCGCCGCACGCGGAGACCATCAACCTATGGGCCCGCAAGGTGAACCCGATCTGCAGCGCGGCGGGCGGCTTCGGCACTTTCGACGTCGGCAGCAGGTTCATCTGGGTAAGGCACATCCCCATCACGCCGAAGACCTGCTTCTATAACTGAGGGGACGCCCCCGTCACCCCCGGCCGCGGCGGATGAAGATGTCGCCGTTGAAGGTCTTGAACCGAATCTCGGGGCCGCCGCCGCCGATCGAGCCCTGCATCTCCTGCTGGACCTCGATGTGGTGCCTGCCGTGGTGCTGGGTCTCCCTGGTGACGGCATGGCCCTGGGCGGCGACTTCGAAATCGGAGTAGATGTCGCCGCCGTCGGTGCGGATGCGCACGCTGGCCCTGAGGTCGGCCGGGAAGGTGACGTCGACGTCGCCGTTCAAGGTGCTGAAGGCCATGGGCTTGTCGGGGGTCACCCGTCTCAGGACCACCTTGATGCCGCCGTTGGTGGTGTGGGCCACGACCGAGCCCGCGACGTCGTGCGCGGCGAGGCCGCCGTTGACGTTGCCCAGCTCGATCTCTCCCTCGACGCCGCTGACCCGGATCTCGCCGCCGTTGACCGCGGACAGGTGCAGCGAGCAGTGGAACGGCACCTGGATGTGGATGTCGCCACCATTCGACGGGTTCCTGGCCTCCACCCGCACCACGTTGTTCTCCTCGTCCACGGACAGCCCCTGGCCCAGGTTCGGGATGCGCCGCATCCCTTCGGCGCCGCGCCGCGGCCGTTCCTCGGAGCCCTCGCCGCGGCCGGAGGTCTCGATCAGGATCTCCTTGCCGGCATAGCCCTCGACCGTGATGCCGCCGTCGATCGTCGACACCTTGAGCGTGGCCGGCCGGGCGGGATCGGTGAGCGGCACCGAGATTTTCTGCGCCCCGGGGCCGGCGGCACGGGGGGCCGAAGGCGCGGCGGCCGACAGCAGCAAGACCAAAACGGCGACGAGCGGTTTCATGACGTTCTCCTGGCGGTGCGACCTTGCCTGGCGGCGGCGGCCTCAAGCACCTTGGCGGTGGATCAGGATGTCGCCGTTGATGGTGCTGAAGGCAAGCTCGGGTCCGCCGCCGGCGATCCGCGCGCCGAACTCGCCATGCCTTCGATAATGGTGGCCATGGGAGCGCCCCGGAGAGCGGTCCGCCGGCGGCGTTTGCGACGTTGGCGGCGATGGCGGCAGGTCGCCGTAGCTGTAGTCGTAGTCGGTGTAGATCTCGCCGTTCAGGGTCCTGAGCCGCAGATCGGCGGCGAGGCCGGCGAGGAGAGTGACGTCGATGCGGCCGTTCACCGTCTCGAAGCTGCAAGCGGCGGCGGGGTTGCGGGCGAAGCTCACGCTCACCGGGCCGTTGACCGTGCGCGCGATCCCCGGACCGCCCATGTGCTCGAGCGTCACCGGCCCATTGACGTTGCTGGCGTCGAAATGGCCGCCGACGCCGGTCACCCGCACCTCGCCGTCGTTGACCGTCCGGGCGATGAGATCGACGCCCGCGGGCACCTCGAGCTCGAAGTCGAGCTTGGCCTCGTAGCCGAGCGACTCCCAGCCGTGGAAATGCGTGCCGCCGCCGCCGGAGCGCGAGCGGAACGGGCCGTCCACGAAGAGCCGCAGGTGGCCGCCGGTCTCGGCGATGTCGAGCCGCACCTCGCGCCGGGCCTGCTCGAGCCTTGCGGCCGAATCGGCGGCCCAGGTCTCGTGGACCGACAGCGTGACCTCGTTGCCGGGATGGCTGCGGACCCGCACCGCGCCCGAGAAGTTGTCGATCTCGACCAGACGGTTGCCGGGTTGGCCGGCCTCGCCGGACCCGCCGGCGGACAGCTGGAACGTCCGCTGCAGCGTCTCCTCGTGTTTCACCGCCCAGGCCGCCTGTGCCGGCGCCGCGGCGCCCGCCATCAGCGCTGCCAGCCCGGCGATCCCTGCGAGCACCGCGAGCGGTGCGATGGTCGTCCTAGCATTCGTCGGAATCATCACCTCACCTCTCCTCTTGGATTGCCGTCGCGTCAGCTGACCTGGCGGAGCCGCGAGCGGAGGTAGCCGCGCACCGTCTCGTCCAGGGAAGGGCTGGCCGCCAGCTCCTGCAACCGGCGCTGCGAGCCGGCGCGGTCGCGCCCCATCAGCAGGTCGATGAGCGCGATCTGCACCATCGGCGAGCGCTGGGTGACCACTTCCGTGAGCATCCGGTCGCGCACCGGCGGCCGCCCCAGGGCCGGCGCCAGGGCGTCGACCGCCGCCAGCCTGACGTTGACGTCGGGGTCATGGCTCAAGGTGTCGAGCAGCGCCTGCAAGACGCGGTCGTCCCCGGGCTCGCCGACCTCCGCCAGCTCCGCCAGGTCCGCCATCTCGGCATGACGGCCGAAGCTCACGCCGCGCAGCCTTTCGCTGGCCGAGTCCTGCTTGAGCAGCGACAGGGTGACGAGCTGCGACAGCGAACGCACCTCCTGGCGGAGCTCGCCGATCTCGCTCGGCCGACCTTCTCCGGCGCGGTTCGCCGCGGTCGCGCCGCGGGTGCCGCGCAGCAGCCCGAAGCCCTGGCTCAAAGCACCCGAGCCGATCAACACCCCCGCCGCGAGGGTCGCCGCCGCCAGGCCGGCCTGCGCCAGCGGCCGCCGCGGCAGCCAGCGTTCGAGCCAGCTCTCGAGCCCGGCTCCCCAGCGTTCGAAGGCGCGTCCGGGTTCTCCGCCGCGGCCGAAGCGGGACCGCCGCCGGGCCGCATCCAGGTACGGTTCGAGGCCCGCCACGAAGCGCTGGCGCATCTCCTCGCCGGGACTCTCCTCGGGCAGCCGCTCGAGCTCCTCCCAGATGCGGCGCGTCTCCGCTGCCTCGGCGCGGCAGCCCTCGCATGCCGCGAGGTGGGCGGCAAGCGCGGCGGCAGTGGGGCCGGGCAGCGGCGCCGCCAGCGAATCGGTCAACAGCTCGATAGCCTCGTCGCAATTCATGGAGACGTCCTCCCCGCCATGCCGTCGAAGACCTCGCGCAGCTGGCGGACGGCGCGGTGCACGCGCAGCTTGACGGCGCCGACGGTGCACCCCAGGAGATCGGCGATCTGGTCGTAGCGCAGCTCGCCGAAGCGGCTGAGCAGCAGCACCTCGCGGCGCTCGTAGGGCAGGCGCAGCAGCGCGGTGCGCAGCAGGCGGGCGTTCTCGGCCCGCTCCAGCTCGGCAAGCGCCAAGGGGCTGCCGCACACCGGCTCCTCGGTCCCGCCGGCCGGGAGGTGGTCCCGGCCGTGCTTGCGGAAATGGGCGGCGACGGCGTTGCGCGCCAGCTTGTAGAGCCACGGCCTGAACTCGCCCGGCTGACGGAAGCTCTTGCGATACTTGAGGATACGGATGAAAGCCTCCTGCACCAGGTCCTCGCTGAGCTGGCGGTTGCCGGTCAGGCGCAGGTAGAAGTTGAACAGCCCGACGTGATGGCGCTCGAAGAGGACCCCCAGCTGAACGAGGTCGCCCTCGCGCACCGCCAGCATCAGCTCGGTGTCTGACGTCTCTGCCCTGGGCTCTCGCACCATCGCCAGCACGACCATGTATACCGCGTCCGCCCACCGAGGTTACGACAAGCGGGGAGTGCCGCGACAGGCGACGGGCGGAGCCGCGGCCGACGAAGAGGGAGTGCCGCGACAGGCGACGGGCGGAGCCGCGGCACGCGGCGGCGGGGGTTGCGCGCCCCCCCGTTCTGATCAGGTTAGGATATCTAGATGGCCACCAAGCCCAGACACACTGGAAGGCGGTCCTCCATTAGGCTGCGCGGCTTCCGCGAAGCCTACCAGGGCTTTCTGCGCCGCCATCCTGACCTCGAGGCGGTCGAGCCCGAAGAGTGGCTGTGGGGAGTCCGCGAGCCTGCCACCGGCCGGGATTTTGCGTGGGGAGCCTGCAGACCGAGGACTGGCTGAGCTGACACGGCGGGTCGCGACGCGGCCCCGGCGTCGCGGCGGCACTCCTCCAGGTAGAGTCTCTCACCGGCGAGAGACGTCAAAGGCGGGTGCGGCGCTCCGGCGCCGGCGGCCGCGAGGAGGCGCGATGAAGAAGCTCGCTGTCACGGGAAAAGGCAAGATGCTCGGCCTGAGCCGGGAAACGCTGCATGCACTGGATGCCCGCGAGGCAGCCAAGGTGTTGGGAGGCTCCGGCGCGACGACGGTTTGCGACAGCATTTGCATTCAGTGCACTTGGTGATCCGCGTGCCGGTCCTCAGCGTCCGGCTTCGAGATACAGCTCGGCGACCTGCTCGGACAGCGCGGCGGGGTCGGCGTCGTCGCGGTTGCAGAGGATGACGACCGACAGGCGCCGATCGGGCAGGCGCATCAGCTCGGCGCTGAAGCCGCGCCAGCTCCCGGGATGGCGCACCCGCCGCTGGCCTCGGAAACGGTCGAGGAAGAGGCCGCCGGCATAGTTCAAGGGCGTGCCGTCCGCGAGGCGCCCCGGAGCCAGCATGGCGGCCATGGCTGCGACGACGGCCTGGCTCCGAGCAGCGCGAGCACTGCCGGCAGCGCCGGCCGCCGGAGCGTCGAAGCTGGCGGCCCATTTGGCCAGGTCGAGGACGGTGGTGTTGACACCGCCGTCGCCGGTCTGCTCCCATCTCGACTCCTCGGGCTGGAAGCCGCCCCCGGCGGCCCGAGAGTAGGGGACGGCGCGGCGCGGCACGTCGAGGCCTTCGTCGTCGACGATGCGGGTGTCGGTCATGCCCAGGGGGGCGAAGAGGTTCTCGGCGGCGAACCGGCGCAGGCTAAGGCCGCTCACCCGCTTCACCACCAGCGACAGGAGGAAGTAGCCGGAGTCGTTGTAGCGGTACGCCGTGCCGGGCAGGAACTCGAGCTGCGGCGCGGCGGCGAGCGCCGCCAGGGCGTCGTCGTCGGTGGTCACCTCGTCGTAGCGCTTGCCCGCCTTGACCAGCAGATCGATGTAGTTCGGCAACCCGCTGGTGTGATGGAGGAGGTGACGCAAGGTGATGACCGCGTCGTGCCGCGGCAGCTCGGGCAGGTACTTGCGCACGTCGTCGTCGAGCGACAGGCGGCCGCGTGCGGCGAGCAGCAGCACGCTGGCGGCGGTGAATTGCTTGGACGTCGAGGCGATGTCGAACACCGTGCGCGGCGTGATCGGCAGCCGCCGGGCGAGGTCGGCGAAACCGTAGCCCCGGGCGAGCGCCACCCGCCCGTCCGTAACCACCGCCAGCGCGCAGCCCGGCGACACGCCGCTGGCGAACGGCCGGAACAGCCGATCGACCTCCGCCTTGATCTCTGCCGGGCGAGGGCGGCACGCCGCCGTCGCCAGCGTCGTTGCAGCCAGGGCCGCCAGGGCCACCAGCACCGTTGCCGCGGTCGGCGAAGGTCGCTTGCCGCGGGTCACTCGTACCGCAACGCTTCGATGGGGTCGAGCTGTGACGCCTTGAGCGCCGGGTAGAAGCCGAAAGCGATGCCGACCAGGGCCGAGAACAGGAAGGCCAGCGCGATCGCCTGCGGCTGCACGGCGACCGGCCAGCCGGCGAAGCGGGCCACCGCCTTCTGGATGCCGAGCCCGAAGAAGATGCCCAGCGTGCCGCCCGCGATCGCCAGCACCACCGCCTCGACCAGGAACTGGGCGCGGATGTCCTTGCCCTTGGCGCCGATGGCCATGCGCACCCCGATCTCGCGGGTGCGCTCGGTGACCGACACCAGCATGATGTTCATGATGCCGATGCCGCCGACCAGCAGCGAGACGCCGGCGATCGACCACAGCAGGTAGCTCATGGTGCGCGACTGATCCTCGGCCTGCTGCAGCATCTCGGTCTGGGTGCGGATGATGAAGTCGTCGTCGATGGGCTTGGCGATGCGATGGCGCTGGCGCAGCAGGCTGGTGATCTCCTCCTGGGCGCGCGCCACCAGGTCGTTGGTCGCCGCGGAGGCAAGGATGCCGCCGACCGAGGTGGTGCCGATCAGCTTCTTGCGCACCGTCTCGTAGGGCGCGATGACGGTGTCGTCCTGGTCCTGGCCCTGGGTGGAGCCGCCCTTGGACTCGAGCACGCCGACCACCTTGAAGGGCAGGTTCTTGATGCGGATGATCTTGCCGAGCGGGTCCTCGCTGCCGAACAGGTTCTGCACCACGGTGGCGCCGAGCACGCACACCTTGTTGGCCGAGCGGAGGTCCTGATCGGTGAAGAACTGCCCGCGGTCGATGTTCCACGAGCGGATGAGCGGCCAGTCGGTCTCGGCGCCCTGGATCGAGGTCGACCAGTTCTGGTTGCCGTAGATCACCTGCTGGGTGGTGCGGTTGGTGGCCGAGATGTAGGAGACGTCCTGGATCTCGCGGCGGATGGCGTCGACGTCATCATAGGAAAGCTTGGAGCTGGCGCCGAAGCCGGCGCGCGCGCCGCCGGAGGTGATCGACCCCGGAAAGATCATCAGGAAGTTGGTGCCCAGCGAGCGCAGCTGGTCCTCGGCCTGGATGCGCGCGCCGTCGCCGATGCCGATGGTCGCCACCACGCAGGCCACCCCGATGATGATGCCGAGCGTGGTGAGCAGGGAGCGCAGCTTGTTGCGGCCCAAGGCCGTGATCGCCACCTTGACGACGTTGGAGGACTTGGTCATGGGTGCCCTCGGCCGGCGCCAGCCAACCTCTCCCCGGCCGCGATGTTCTCCGGCGGCCCCGGGGGTTCCAGGGTCCCCGGGGTCTCCGGGGACGCGGCGGGCGCGGCCTCTTCGAAGGCGCCGGCCGTGGCGCGCCTGCGGTCCGTGACCGGGTGGTCGGAGATGATCTTGCCGTCGCGGAACGCGACGATGCGCTGCGCGAACTGGGCAATGTCGGTGTCGTGGGTGATGAGGACCACCGTCCGGCCCTCGTCGTTGAGGGCCTGGAAGATCGCGATGACCTCTTCGGAGGTGCGCGAATCGAGATTGCCGGTCGGCTCGTCGGCGAGCATGATGGCGGGGTCGTTGACCAGGCTGCGGGCGATGGCCACGCGCTGTTGCTGGCCGCCCGACAGCTGTGCCGAGGTGTGGTCCCAGCGCTGCGCCAGGCCCACCCGCTCGAGGCAGCGGCGCGCCCGCTCGCGGCGCACGGCGTCGGTCAGGCCGGCCTTGCCCGAGTAGACCAGCGGCAGCTCGACGTTCTCGAGCGCGTTGGTGCGCGCCAGCAGGTTGAAGTTCTGGAACACGAAGCCGATCTTGTCGTTGCGGATCTCGGCGCGGCGGTCGCGGTCGAGGTTCGAGATCTCGACGCCGTCGAGCTGGTAGCTGCCGGCGGTCGGGCGGTCGAGACAGCCGAGGATGTTCATCAGCGTCGACTTGCCGGAGCCGGACGGTCCCATCACCGCCACGAACTCGCCGCGGTGAACGTCGAGCGAGATGCCGTCCAGGGCGCGGACCTCCGAGCCGCCCATGCGGTAGATGCGATAGAGGTCGCGGATACAGATGACCGGCTGCGCCGGGTCGACCGGCGCCGCGGCGGCCTGGGGCGCGCGCGCCATGGCACTAAAACCTCGGCGGGCGCGCACCGCCGGCCGCTCCGGCGGTGCCGGCGCGCGCCGTCTGCAGGCCGACGATCACGGGATCGCCCGGCTTGAGGTCCTTGCCACGCACCGCCGTGAAGGTGCCGTCGGTGATCGAGGTGACGACGCGCACCGGCCGCAGCTTGTTGCTGCCGGCGACCGCGACGTAGACCCCGGCGCTGCGATTGGCGCTGCTGGTCCGCCGGCCGGGGCCGGCGCCGGGCCGGCCGCTCGCGCCGCCGCCGGGACCGCCCGCGCCCGCCGGGCCG
>DASZHY010000525.1:0-6923 GCA_035949675.1 Thermoanaerobaculia bacterium | reverse complement strand
CGCTCCATCGCGAGCAGGACGTCGACACCCTGGCCCGCGCGTACCGCTTTCGTTCGCTCTTCTACTTCCTGAATCCGCTGGCGAAGATCGAGTTGCTGGTGCCCGCCGAGCGCCTGGAGACGGCGGCCGGCCTCCTCGCGGCGCAGGAGCTGCGAACCCTCTGATCGCCTCGCCCGGCCGCGCAGGCCTCAGGGTGGGCCGGACTTGCCAGTGGCAGGGCCAGGGGCCGCTGCCGCCGGCGCGGGCGCGGGCGCGGGATGCAGGTACTTGTCGTACCAGCCGAGGTAGCGCCGGTAGCGGTCCACCTGGAAGCTCGGACGCGTGAGGTGATGGGTCTGACCCGGGTACAGGACCAGCTCGGTGTCGCGGCCCAGGCGGCGCAGCGCCTGGTAGAGCTGCTCGACACCCAGCGAGGGCACGTTGGCGTCGTCGGTGCCGCACAGCAGCAGGGTCGGAGTGGTGATCTTCTCCACCTGAAACCACGGCGACAGCTTCAGCCACATCTCGGTGTTGCGCCATGGCAGGCCGAGCTCGGTCTCCCAGGCATACTGGTAGTGATCGGTGCCGTAATCGGCCAGGAAGTTGCTCTCGCTGGCTCCCGAGGTCGCCGCCTTGAAGCGATCGGTCTTGACGATCACGTAGTTGGTGAGGATGCCGCCGTAGCTCCAGCCGCCGACTCCCAGCCGATCGCGGTCGGCGATGCCCGTCGCCACCATCGCGTCGACCGCCGCCATCACGTCCTGATAGTCGCGGTTCCCCCAGTCCGCCCAGATCGCCCGCGAAAAATCGCGGCCGTACCCTGACGAGCCGCGCGGGTTGGCCGCCACGACGGCATAGCCGTGGGCTGCCAGCAGCTGCCACTCGAAGTGGAACGAGGTGTCGAACTGCGACACCGGGCCGCCATGGATGCGCAGCACCGCCGGCAGCGGAGCCCCGGCGGGCGCGTCCGGCGGCAGCGTCAGGAAGGCGTCGATCGGCGTGCCGTCGGCGCTCTTGGCCTGGAAGCGCCGGACCGCCGCCAGGCGCAGCCCGCGCAGCGCCTCGTCGTTGGTGGCGGTGAGCCGCCGCAGGCCCTGGCTGGCCACCGCCGAGACCTCCGCCGGCCGCTGCGCCACGCTCTCGAGCACCACCAGGTCGCCGCGCGGGTCGACGTCGAAGGCCTCGACCACGCGCTCGCCGTCCACCACCCGCTCCACCGTCCCGCCGCCCGACGGCACCCGTGCGAGATGGCTGTTGCCGCCCTCCTCGACCATGAAATAGACGGAGCGGCCGTCGGGCGCGAAGCGCGGCGAGGCGACGTTGCGGTCCAACGCCGTGGTCAAGACGCGCGGAGCGCCCGCGACGGCCTCCGGCGCCTGGGCCGCCCCCGGCGACGGCGCAGGCGCGACCGCGACGCGGCTCGTGCCGTACCAGAAGTCCTTGGGATCGCTCCCCTCGACGTAGGCGATCCACTTGCCGTCCGGGCTCCACGCCGGCGACTGGTCGGTCCCCGCCGAGGTGGTGACGGCGCGGGGCGTGGCTCCCGCCGCCGCCGGCACCACGAACACGTCGGTGTTCTCGTTGGTGTCCGGCTCCGGCGTGCGGTTGCTGGTGAAGGCCAGCCACTTGCCGTCGGGAGACCAGGCCGGCTCGGAATCGTCGTAGGGGCCGGCGGTGATCTGCGTGCTGGCGCGCGCCTCGAGATCGAAGACGTGCAGGTGCTTGCGCAGCTCGCGCAGGTAGCCTTCGCCGTCGCGTTTGAACTGCAGCCGGTGGATGACGATCGGCTTGGGCGGCGCCGGCGGCTGGGCACGTGCCGGCCCGGCGGCGCCCGCCGCGGTCGCCGCGGCTTCCTGCTGGTCCGGGTCGGGATCGGCGACGATCAAGGCCAGCCGGCGGCCGTCGGGAGACCACGCTAGGTCGGCGACGTCCGCCTTGTAGTCGGTCAGGCGCTGGGCCTCGCCGCCCCGCCGATCGAGCAGCCACACCTCGGCGTGGCGCCCACCGCGCGCCGACAGGAACGCGAGGTAGCGCCCGTCCGGGCTGAAGCGCGGCGACGACGCCGGCTTGTCGGCAGGCGCCGTCAGGCGCAGCGCCGCGCCGCCGGCCAGCGGCACCATGTAGACGTCGCTCGTCTCCTCGTCCAGCTTGCGGTCGAGCCGCTGGACGGTGTAGGCCACCCATGTCCCTTCCGGGCTCAGCCGGGGATCCGCCACCACGCCGAGCTCGTAGAGGTCTTCGACGTCCAGCAGCCGCCGTGCGGGCGACGCTGCGGCGGCTCGGAAAAGCGCGGCCGCGGCGGCGGGGGCACAGGCGGCGGTGGTCGCCGTGGCAGGGGTACAGGCAGCAGCGGCACCGGCGACGTCGGCACCGGCAGCGGGCGGCGCGGCCACTGCCGCGGCCGCGGCCAGGAGCGCACCGGCCAGGAGCACGATCATGGGCACACCTCGCGGGTCGAGCGGCAAGCGTCAAATCGTCAAGCGTCGAGCGGCAAGCGTCGAGCGTGCAGGATAGCATCGCGCCGGGGCGCCGCCGCTCCGGTCAAGGCAACAGGTGCTTCTGCAGCTTGCCCAGGGCGTTGCGCGGCAGGGCGTCGATCAGCCGCAGCTCGCTCGGGACCTTGAAGCCCGCGAGCTGGCCCTTGCAGAAGGCGAGCAGGGCCGGCTGATCGAGCCCCGGTTCGGCAACCAGGTAGGCGACCGGGACCTCGCCCCACTCGGGGTGCGGCCGGCCGACGACCGCGGCCTCGCGCACGCCGGGAAAGGCGAGCAGGGTCTCCTCGACCTCGCGCGGATAGATGTTGAAGCCGCCGGAGATGATCAGCTCGTGCCGGCGGCCCAGCAGCGTGTAGGCGCCGGTCCGCGGGTCCTGACGGGCGAGATCGCCGGTGCGGAACCAGCGGCGGCCGGCGCCGTCGTGGACGAAGCTCGCGGCGGTCTTCTCCGGCGCCCGCCAGTAGCCGTCGCAGACGTTGGCGCCGCGCACCAGCAGCTCGCCCTCGGCGCCCGCGGCGAGGTCGCGGCCGGCCTCGTCGACGAGGCGCACGGAGACTCCTGGCAGCGGCGTGCCGACCTGCCCCGGCAGGCGCGGCCCCGAGTAGGGATTGCTCAGGATCATGCCGGTCTCGGTCATGCCGTAGCGCTCGAGGATGGTCTGGCCGGTCAGCTCGCGAAAGGCGGCGAAGGTCTCGGGCGCGAGCGGCGCGCTGCCGGAGCAGCACAGGCGGACGGAGGGGAGGTCGGCCGCGGTTCCGTCCCGCCGCCGCAGCTCCTCGACCAGGCGCACGTACAGCGTCGGCACGCCGAAGAACATCGTCGCCTTGCCGCCCGCCAGCTCGCCCGCGACGGCGGCGGCTTCGAAACGCCGGCGCAACTCGACGGTGGCGCCCGCGGCCAGCGCGCAGTCCAGGCCGACGATCAGGCCATGGACGTGGAACAGCGGCAGCGCCAGCAGCAGCACGTCGTCGGACCGCCAGCTCCAGGCGGCCAGCAACCCGGTCACCGTCGCCAGCACGTTGTTGTGGCTGATCATGGCGCCCTTGCTCGCGCCGGTGGTGCCGGAGGTATAGAGCAGCACCGCCAGGTCGTCGCCGCCCGGAGCGCCGCCGGCGGCGGCGGCGGCCTCGCCGGCCGACCAGCCCGCCAGCTCCTCGGCGCCGACCACCGCCTCGAGGCCGGAAAGGTGGTTGGCGGCGAGGACCTCGTCGATCAACGGCCGCTGCGCCGCCGCGGCGACCAGCAGGCGCGGCGCGGCGTCGGTCAGGATGTGGCCGATCTCGCGCTGCCGGTAGGCCAGGTTGATGGGCACCAGCACCGCGCCCAGCCGCAGCAGCGCCAGGTGCAGCAGCACCAGCTCCGGGCCGTTGCCGAGCAGGCAGGCGACGCGGTCGCCGTGCCCGATGCCGCGCCGCCGCAGAGCGGCGGCGACCGCCCCCGCCCTCGCCAGAAGCTCGCCGTAGCTCCAGTCGATCGCGGCAGCCGCCGGCTCGGCGCCCAGTCCGGGGGCCGCCGGCAGGCGCAGGGCGGGCTTCGCGGGCGACCGCAGGGCGGCGATGGCGAAGAGGTCGTAGAGGTTCACCGGCGGCTCAAGCTGGCACCGCCGCCGGCACCTGGTCCGGCAGGCGCTGCTCGATCTCGCGCAGCGGCGCGAAGGCGAAGCCCAGCAGGCAGGTCAGTATCGTCATGCATCCCAGGATCATGAACAGCAGGCCGATGCCTCGCCCCGGGCCGACCCCCAGCAGCGGGCCGAGCGTCGGGACCAGCCGTCCCCCGGGTCGCAGCAGCGGCTTGAAGACGCGGTCCGCCATCGGGCCTGCCAGCAGATAGCCGATCGGAATCGAGAACCAGGCCATCATCTGGCGCACCGCGAACACCCGCCCCTGGATCGCCGGCGCCACCTTCGATTGCCAGATCGCCTGGCTCGAGGCGTTGACGAACGGCACGCTGAACAGCGAGAGGAAGAACGCCGCCGCGATCAGCGCCGCCGCGGCGCGCAGCCCGCTCGCGCAGAGTCCCAGGCCGAAGAGCATCCCGAAGCCCAGCACGCCGTCGACGCGCCGCCGCGGGCCTCCCCAGGCGCTCATCGCGATGCTGCCCAGGAGCATGCCGACACTCCCCACCGAGAGCACCATGCCCAGCGTCGCCGCGTTGGAGAAATCCAGGATCATGGGCGTGAGCAGCGCCATCACCACGGCGATGTTGAAGTTGACGAGGAAGAAGAACGCCAGCAGGCCGAGCAGGCCCGGCCGCTCGCGGATGAAGCTCCAGCCCGCGGCCGCCTCGCGCAGCAGCGACGGCCGGCCCGGCGCCGCCCCGGGCAGCGGCGGCGGCGCCGGCACCCTGATCAGCGCCAGGGTGGCCAGCGAGAACAGGTAGGTCGCGAAGTCGATCAGGATGACGCCCGCCACGGAGGTCAATGCCAGCAGGGCCGCTCCCGCCGCCGGCCCGACCACCATCGACACCGCCTGGACGATCTGCACCATGCCTCCCGCCCGCCCGAACTGCGCTTTCGGCACCAGCAGGCTGATCGCCGCCATGAACGCCGGCAGCTGGGCGGCGCGGCAGACCGACGCCAGGGAGAGCAGGCAGTAGAGCTCCCAGATCTGCAGCCGCCCCGAGAAGAAGAGCAGCACGAAGGACAGCGCCACGACCGAGCCTCCCCCGTCGCTCACCACCAGCGCCAACCGCTGGCCCCAGCGGTCGATCAGCGCTCCCACGAACGGCGACAGCAAGATGCCCGGCAAGGAGGCTGCCAGCAGCATCAGCGAGTACTTCGTCACCGAACCGGTGCGGCCGTATACCCAAACGCCGAGCGCGAAGCTGGTCAGCGCCGAGCCGGTGATCGACACCAGCTGTCCCAGCCAGATGAGGAGGAAGGCGCGCGACCCCTGGATCCCGATGGCTTTCATGCCCGATCTCTCTGCGTCTGGACGCCCGCCCGGTGGGCCGGCAGCATAGCACTCGACCGCCCACCGGCCGGGGGGCGGGCTGCTCTCAGGCTCCGCCCGCGGGGCAGTCAGTACTGAGCAGGTGCGAGATAAGCTATTCTTGAGACTGCCGGAAAGACAGCCAGCACGGTTCCCGAGGCGCCCGGTGCGCCCGGGGCCGTGCAATCGCGCAGATCGTCATGCAGAGAATGCAGCGGAACGAAGGGAAAGGAGCCTGGCCATGGAAGATACCGGGGCGTTGGCAACCATCGCCAGCATCGTGGCGGCACTCGGCGCCGCGATGCTTTTCTTCCGCAGTCAACGCGAGCTGTCGGCCTCGCCGCAGTCGATCCCGTGGGCCGATCGCTTGCTGCTGTGCGCCACGCTCAGCTCCCTGTGGCTGGTCCTCCTGCCCCTGGTAGCGCTGAGCCATGCGAATCCATGGGTGGCGGCGCTCGAGCGCGCAGCCTGTGCCGCCAGCACGATCATGGTGAGCGGCTACGTCTTCGCCATCCTCGGGCACTACCGGTCCATGGGGAGCGGGCCTGGCAGGAATGCGGAGTCCTCGGAGCGGCTGTGTGTCTGGGTCACGCTGGCAGCGGCAGCCGCCGCCTTCGTCTGGATCTTATTCGCCATCCATGGGCACCTGAACGAGCCCAGCCTGTGAGCCGCAAAGAGGCAGCCGTGTCGTTCCTGCGGCTGGTTTCATCCGGCAAGGTCCGGGAGGCGTTCGCAAGGTATGTCGGTGCGGGCTTCCGCCACCACAATCCCTACTTCCCCGGCGATGCCGCGTCGCTGATGGCGGGGATGGAGGAGAACGCCGCCAGGTTCCCGCACAAGGTTTTCGAGCCGCTCCGTGCGCTCGAGGATGGCGACCTGGCGGCGGTGCATTCGCGCCTGCGGCTTGCGCCCGGTGAGCCGGACATCGCCTTCGTCCATATCTTTCGCTTCGCGGGCGACCGGGTCGTCGAGGCCTGGGACCTGGCGCAGCAGGTGCCGCAGGATTCTCCGAACGAGAACGGCGGCTTCTGAGGCGCGAGCGATTCGCGTCCGTGGACCGCGGACCGAAAAGGGGGGTCACGACCCCCAGGGGTTCATGGCGGCAGGCAGCTACAGCTCGAAGGGGGGAAAGGCGGCGAACGTCCGCCGCTGACGCAGCGCCATCCCGGCCTGCGGCACCTGCGCGGCGAGAGTGGCGAGCTGGTCCAGCCAGTCGCTGTCTGCTGACGGGCGGTGCGCGCGCTGGGCTTGGACGTCCTCGCCGGTTGTGGGCAGGTCTTCGTCGCCAAACAGGTCAGAGGGTCTTTTCGAGATCATCGTAGCGCTCACCCAGGCCGTGCCGTTCGAAATAAGATCGGACCTCTGGACGGTCCACTTGGGGCAGCTGGAGCAGGAAGCGGATGTCGGCCATCTCCTGAAAGGTGCGGCCGGGATCGTTCTTCATGGCGACCACCTTCAAGGCAGCGAGGTGCTCGGGTTTCGGCAGCGGCAGCTCGAGGCCCCCCGGTGCCTTGGCCAA
>DASZHY010000524.1:0-18999 GCA_035949675.1 Thermoanaerobaculia bacterium | reverse complement strand
CGATGGACAGCCGCAGCGGCGGCAGGCCGGCGCCGCGGCCGCGCTCGCGCTCCCGGTCCTTGCCGCGGTCGTCCTTGACGCTCTCCCAGCTGCCGCTCCCCCATTTGGCGATCACCGTCTCGACCAGCTCCCAGACGGTGCATCCCGCCTCGACCGCCGACGCGAAGTTCCACGGGCCCGAGAGCGCCTGCCGCTCGGCAGGGCCGGCGGCGAGCAGGCGGCCGCCGAGCGTCAGGTAGCCGGAGAGTGGGTCGAGGACGTGCTGCCAAGGCCGCACCATGCGCGGATGGCGCACCTTGACCGGCAGGTCGCCGGCCAGCGCCCGCATGCACTCCGGCACCAGCAGGCCGGGCGTCCAGTCGCCGCCGCCGATGACGCTGCCGGCGCGGGCGGTGGCCACCGCCACGCCGCGCTCGGCGAGGAAGCTGTGGCGCCAAGCGCGGGCGATCAGCTCGACCGCCGACTTGCTGGCGCCGTAGATGTCGTCGCCACCCAGCGTATCGGTCTCGCGATAGGCGTACGGCCAGTCGCGGACCTCGTAGCAGCGGTCGCTGGTGACAATCACCACCGCCGCCGGCTGGGGCTTGCGCCGGGCCAGCTCGAGCACGTGGGCGGCGCCCAGCACGTTGACCGCGACGGTTGCGACCGGCTCGCGGTGACCCTGCTCGACCAGCGGCTGCGCGGCGAGATGGAAGACCACCTCGGGCCGCGACTCCTTCCAGGCGGCCTCGAGCTGGCCCAGGTCGCGGACGTCGCCCTGCCCGTCCGCCACCAGCGAGTCAGCGATGCGGGCGGCGGCGAACAGGCTGGGCTCGGTGGCCGGCGGCAGGCTGAAGCCGGCGACCCGCGCTCCCAGCTCGGCGA
The DNA here is from genome assembly GCA_035949675.1 of Thermoanaerobaculia bacterium. Lineage (GTDB taxonomy): Bacteria > Acidobacteriota > Thermoanaerobaculia > Multivoradales > UBA5704 > JASLEW01. The sequence continues at coordinate 18,135 of DASZHY010000524.1, read as the reverse complement.
GCCAGGTGGCCAGCCAGCCGCCCTCGAAGCCGGTGTGGCCGGTGACCAGGACGCGGCGGCCGCGGTAGGCGTTGCGCAGCTCTTCCGGGGTCAAGCCGGCTCCTGTTCGGGAAGGCGCTGGCAGATTGGTAGAGAGTGCACCGCGAGCAGATCTTACCCTCTGGGCGGCATTCAGCGGCCCTTGACCAGCGGCGGACTTTGACCGCCAACGGTCAGCGCCCTAAACTAGCGTCGAGCGTTCCCCTACCTTCGGTGCCGCCAAGGCCAACCCGCTCCGCCCACCTCCATGACGAGGAGTCCATGAACCCGCGCTCCGAGGAGACCACGCACCCGGTGATCCACGGCCGCCGGCCGCAGCAGCACGAGAAGGAGCACAGCGAGCGCACGCTCTATGACTCGGGCCAGGCTGAGCTGGATGCGGCCCAGGTGGCGGGTCCGTCCAGCGAGCCCTGGCTCAACGTCCTCGCGGCTCACGAACCGGCATCGATGGAGATCCTGGACTGGATCCTGTCGCGCGATGACCTGCGGCAGAAGGTCCGCGGCGACGTCCTCGATGCCGGCGCCGGAACCTGCTGGCTCACCGCGCGTGTGTCGCTGCTGCCGCAGGTCGAGAGGGTCTTCGCCCTGGATCTGTCCGAGCGCTTCCTGACGACCGTCGGCACGCGCGTGATGACGGTGCTGGGAGGCGACCTCTCCAAGGTGACCTTCGTAGAAAGCGACTTCAACGCGATCCCCCTGGCCACTGGCTCGCTCGACTGCGCCTTCCTCTTCGGCGCCATCCATCACTCGCTCTCGCCAATCAAGACGCTGCAAGAGATCGGCCGGTGCCTGAAGCCCGGGGGACTCCTCTTGATGCTGGAGAATCCAGCCTCACCGCTGCGCATCGGCATGCTGCGCGAGAGGGCCTTGGCGGCCAGCGGGCAGGTGACCGAGATCTGCTACACCCGGGCGGAGATCGAGTATCTGATCGCCAACGCCAGGATCGGCAAGTGCCAGGTCCTGCCGGGTCCGCTGCGCCGCTCCTTTGGGTTCAAGGCCCTGGTGCGTCGCTCGCTGCGCCGGCTGCACCTCGAGCACGTCTTGCTCAATCCGCCTAACTACCTGTTTCTGATCGAGAGGTCGTGATACCCGGGAGGTCGGGTAGGCTGCCGCCGCGGGCCTGGGCCCGGTCCGCGATCGCCTCGAGCGACCGCGCCACCCCCTGGGCATCGCCCACCTCCACCTGGAAGTAGCCCGCCGGCAAGGCCTTGGCGCAAAGCAGGTGGACGTCGGATTGCCGGCTGCCGACGTAGAGGACGTCGCGCCGCGACTCGATGCAAGCGTAGACCTTGGAGGGCAGCACGTAGCCGACGAACGAGTCGCGCAGGGTGATGAGGTGAGCGTCGGCGGTGAGCAGCAGCGCCGGCAGCTGTGCCAGCGGCAGCGGGCGGCTGCGGTGGACCGGCAGGTCCTCGGCGCGCAGGGCCTGCTCGAACCGGTCCGCTCGCCCCCCCGTGGCGTTGAGCCACAGACCCACCCGTCCCGAGCCTTCCCGGTAGTGATGGCGATACCCGGCGACGAACGTCGCATAGTCGTGGGCGACCCCGAGGTTGCCGGAGTAGAGCAGCAGGCACCGGCCGGCCAGCTCCGGCGGGCGCGCCAGCGGCTCGACGCCGGGCGCGATGGCGACCGTCGACGGATCGCGCTTGAGGACGATGCGCTCGGGCGGGATGCCTTGCGCGAGCAGCCGGCCACGCTGGTCCTCCCCCAGCACCTCGAAGCGATCCACCCGCCGTCGCAGCGCCAGGGTGAGCCGGTGGAAGGCGCGCAGGAGGAAGGGAACCTCGCCGCCGTTGCCGCCATCGCCGCCGTCGGTGATCTCCGCGATCAGGCACTCCGGGTGGAAGTCGGTGATGCGATAGGTGAGCCGCTTGCGGAAGAGAAAGGCGAGCGGCGCGACCACGTGCAGCAGGAATGGTGGGCTGCCCGTGATCAGCACCTCGTCGGCAGCCAGCAGGAAGCGCCGTGCCCGCCACAGCAGGCCCAGGTTGACGCGGGCCGTCCACAGCGCGCGGGCACGCAGGTCCGAGCGGTCGTACACCGCCGCCCGGCGGCGCAACACGCGCAGCCGCCCCGCGCCCAGCGTCTCGTCGGTTGCCGAATCGCCGGTCGAGGACAGCCCGGCGAGCACCACGTCCTCGCCGCCCGCGGCGCGCTCGCGGGCGAACTGCAGGCTGTACTGGCCGACGGCGCCGAAATCCGGAGGAAGCCAGTCGCAGAGGTAGAGCAGCCGGTGCATCGGTGGCTCGCTGCCGCTCACCTCAGGCCGCGGCGGTTGGGGCCGGCACCGGTGCCACCTCCGGCGGGGACGGCGGCGGCGCCACGGGAGCCGGCGCAAACCGCCGGTCCTTGAGCCGCAGGAAGGGCTGCTCGAAGTACCGGTACGAGAAGTGGGCGAGGAGGAAGGTCAGGCCGAAGACCAGGAGGTAGTAACCGAGGCAGTACAGCACCAGGTTGCCGTGCCACCAGGAGGTGCGCTTGAAGAGCTCGGAGGCGGCATAGACCGCAAACATGTGGAGCATGTAGATGCCGTAGGAGATCGTCCCCAGGTAGTCGAAGGCGCGGGCGCCGACCGGCACCACGTTGGCCGGGTTCGCGGCGACGTTGACGATCAGCCAGCAATAGAGGACGAGCTGCAGCAGCTCCTCGCCCAGCCAGTTCCAGGGGATGAAGCTCGTCAGGTAGAAGTCGAGCAGCACGCCGAAGAGCAGCAGCTGCACCGCGCGGCTGGCGAACAGCGGCAGACGCAGGAACGCCTCGCGCCGCCGCAGCAGCCACCAGGCGCACAGGCCGCCCGCGGCCATGTAGTGGAACTTGAGCTGCTCGACGAACTTCTTCCACTCGTGGGGGCCGAAGACCCGGTAGTGCGCCAGGCAGAACAGGGCGAGTGAGACGCCGAACACGGTCCAGCAGAGGACCGGCAGCCGGCCGCGCAGCCGCTTCACGGCGGGCGCCCATAGAAGATAGAACTGTTCCTCCACGCCAATCGACCAGCTGGGATTGAGGATGCCGCCGACCGTGTACAGACTGTTCATCAGGTTGGGGAGGAGCGCGGTGTAGAGCAGCAGCGCGGTCGTCAGGCGGTAGTCGACACGGTAAGGAATCCCGAGCAGCGGCAGCGCCACGTTGTAGAAGAACAAGCCGCAGGCGACGACGCTGAAGTAGAGCGGCCAGATGCGGCAGATGCGGCGCAGGTAGAAGCTGCGAATCCGGATGTCCCCCGTCCGCCGGTCTTCGTCCAGCAGCAAGTAGGTGATGAGGAAGCCGGAGAGGGCGAAGAAGAAGCAGACGGCGAAGGCACCGCGGAAAAAGCAAGTCCCGTAGCTGGGATGAGGGAGCCCGACCGACGCCTGGTTGAGCGGTATGTGACCGAGGACGACGAAGAAGGCGGCGAGGAACCGCAGGCTGTTCAGGCCCTTGAAATGGACCTTCCCGGCCGCGGCCACCGCATTCCTACCGTTCGGTGAGCATCTCGGCGAGGGTGCCGCCGACCTGGCTGCGCTCCCGCGTCGAGACGTACCAGTCGATGGTGCGATGCAAGCCGTCCATGAACTTGACCTGCGGCTCCCAACCAAGGAGCTCGCGCGCCAGACGGTTGCTGGCGACGCGGTTGAGCGGGCCGGTGGGCATGTGCGGCAGGAACTTGATCTTTGGCTGGTGACCGGTGTACCGCAAGACTTCTTGGACCGCGTCGATCACCCGCGTGCGCTCCTCGGTGCCGAGGTTGATGGCGGTTCCATCGTCGATTTTCTCCGCGGCCAGGACCATGCCGCGGACGATGTCGTTGACGTAAGTCCAGTTGCGGATCTGCGTGCCGTCGCCCCAGACCTCGAACGGGTCCTGGCGCACGAAGGCGCGGGCGATCATCGCCACCACCGCGTGGTTCTCGACCCCGCGCTCGCCGTAGACGGTGAAGAAGCGGCAGGACGCCGAGCGGAAACCCAGGTCGCGGTAATAGGCGGCCAGGGTCATCTCGGTCATCAGCTTGGCCCAGCCGTACATGTTGTCGGCCTCGTAGGGCGGGCCCACCATCTTCTCTTCGAGGTAAAGCTCCTTGGACACGTCCTGCTGCAGGTAGTTGGGATAGACGCAGCCCGAGGAGGCAAAGACGAACTTCTCCACCCCCGCCTCGTAGGCGGCCTTGATCAGCATGCCGTCGAGCGCCAGGTTCTGCGCACAGGCCGCCTGGTGGAGGTCGACGAAGCCGCGCCCGCCGTGGATCGCCGCCAGGTGGAACACGACGTTCATGTCCGCGACGGCACGCTGGGCCACTCCCGGAGCGAGGAGGTCCGCCTGCATCAGCTCCACGACTCCCGAGTCGATGTGGCCCTGGATGTTGGCCAGGCGGCCGCTCGACAGATCGTCGACGACCCGGATGCGGCGGGCGTCGTTGGCGACCAGGAGATCGATCAGGTGGGAGCTGATGAACGACGCCCCGCCGGTGACGAGAACGGCTTGCCGATTCCAATCCATCGTGCGCAACTCCCGAACGACGCTCCGAACGCCGGCCCGCAAGAGCTCTGGCAGCGGTGGGCGAAGTTTAGCACGGCCTTCCGGGAGCCCCGCGCGCGGGTAGAATCCGGGCATGGAGACGCAGCCGGGAGCCGGCGGCGCGGGCGAGAGCGAACGGCCCCGCCTCGTCAGCACGCTCCTGGGACACGCCCACGTAGAGATGGCCCTAGCTTGCCTGGGGAGCCTGCTCGGCTTCTCGGCGGCACCCCTGCGGCTGCGGATCCACGACGACGGATCGCTCACCGCGACCGACCGCGAGCGGCTCGCGGCGGCCCTGGGCGACCCCGAGGTGGTGTCGCGGCGCGAGGCCGACGAGCGGCTCGCCGGCTGGCTGGCGGCCCGGCCGGCGACCCGGGCCTTCCGCGCCGCCAATCCGCTGGCCCTGAAGCTGGTCGACGTGGCGCTGCTGGCCGCTGGCGCCGAGCTCGCCTACTGCGACTCGGACGTCCTGTTCCTGCGGCCCTTCACGGGTCTCTTCGAGCTGGAGCCGGCCCACGGCGCGCTGTTCATGTGCGACCCGCAGAACGCTTACTCGGTGCGCTCGTGGCACCTGCTGCAGGAGCCTCGGCTGCGCCTCGCGAGCCGCCTCAACTCGGGCATCATCGGCTTCCGCACGCGGTGGTTCGATCCCGACCTGGTCGAGTGGTTCCTGGCGGAGCCGCGCTATCGCTTCGCTCCGGTCTGGGTGGAGCAGACCTGCTGGGCCCTGCTGGCGCAGCCGGCGGGCTGCCGCCTGCTGGACCCGGCGGCGATCGGTTTCCCGGTGGCCGAGCAGTCGCCCCGGGAGCGGCAGGTGGCGCTGCACTTCGTGAGCCCGGTCCGCGGCCTGTTCGCGGACTTCCGGCAGCGCTGGCTGCCGGGGGGTGGGGCGGAGGTAGGGATGGCGCCGGGCGAAGAGACGGCGCCGGGCGAACCGATCGCGCTCCGGAGCTTCGCCGCGCCGCGCCTGACCGCGGCCGCGCTCGCCGCGACCGAGCTGCGGCGGCGGCTGAGACGCCTGCGCGCCTAGCCCGCCTAGCGCGCCTCGCCCGTCTCGCCCGTCTCGCCGGCGACGCACAGGACCCGCGAGACCGACTCGCGGGCGCCGATCTCGCGGCTGCTGACGGCGGCTCCGCCCGGGCGGTGGAAGCCGTAGCCGAGTCCGGCGAGGAGATCGAGGACCTCGTGCACCGATCCACCCAGCTCGCGCAAGCGCTGCGGGTGGAGCTCGAGAAAGAGCCGCGGCCGGTGCCTGCCAAGGGTGGCGCGCGCGCCGGCCAGCACCGCCAGCTCGTAACCCTCGACGTCGATCTTGACCAGGTCCGGCTGGAAATCGAGCTCCGCGCAGAGCTCGTCGACGCTCTGCATGGCGACTGCAACCGCGCCGTCCTCGTCGTCGCCGCCGGCGCCGGCGGCCGCCGCCGCGGGCAGGGCTTCGAGGTGATGCCAGGTCTGCCGCATGCGCAGCGTGCCGCCGGCGGCGCCGCACGCCACCTGGCTGGCGACGACGTTGTCGAGGCCGCCGAGGCGGATGTTCTCGGAGAGGATCGAGTAGGCGATGGCGGAGGGCTCGACCGCCAGCGCGCGCGCCGCGGGCCGCCCGTGGGCGAAGGCCAGCGAGAAGATCCCGTGGCAGGCGCCGACATCGAGGAACTGGCGGTGCGCCGGCATGTCGCGCACGAAGCCGTCGAGCTCGCGGGTCATCTCGACCGAGCGGAAGCAGAACCACTCGAAGGGCTCGCGCGACCGCGCGTCGACGCGCAGGCGCAGGCCCGGGCGGACCACCATCTCCTGCGGACCGGCGCCGCGGTTCCAGCGCCGGAAGCGGACCTCGCGCCAGACGCGGCGGGGGTCCCAGCGCGCCAGCAGGTGCCACAGGCGATAGAGCCCCGCGAGATGCAGCGTGGTCAGCGCCCGGCGCAGCCGCTGCTTCGTTGTCATGGCGCGGCGCGGCCTTCCTGCGCGCCCAGGGCGCGGCGCGGCCGCGCCTGCGCGCTCGGGGCGCGGCCTGGGACGGCGGCCAGGAAGCCGCCGCGGTCGAGCGCCGCGAGCAGCAGGCGGCCGACTACCGCGTGCCCGTAGTCGCTGTAGTGGACCCCGTCGTAGAAGAGCCGGCGACGGTCGGCACCGGCGCGCAGCACCGGCAGGGGATCGAAGACAGGGATCCCCTGGCCGCGGCAAAAGTCGGCGACGCGCCGGTTGATGACGTCGTAGCGCGGAGTGAACAGCTGCACCTCGTCCGGGGTGATGAAGACCAGCAGGCGCGCCCCGTGCTGCCTGGCGACGCGGCCGATGGCGCCGAGCGCGGTGAAGGTCGGCAGCGAGGCGTCGCCCGGATGGGCCGCGAGGTAGGCGGTTTGGGCCCGCGGCTCGTCGGCGTTCAGCGTCTGGGGGAAGTAGCGGCGCCGCGCATCATGGAGCAGGAGGTAGCTCGCTCCAAGCAGCAGCTGCTGCGCACGCAGGTAGAGCGCGGACTTGTACAGCAGCCGGTTCTTGGCCGCGAGGAGCCGGTCGCCCCAGCTGCCGGCGGCGGCGCGGGGATGGGGCGAGGAGATCGAGAAATCGTTCATGTAGAACTGCAGCAAGATGACGTCAGGCCGGTAGCCGAGCCCGTCCTCCTCGAGCGTCTCGAGCTCGTGGCGGGTGTCGTAGGCGAAGATCGTCTGGTTGACCGTCTCCCACGGCGGCTGCCTGGCGGCGAGCTCGCGGGCGATGCGGGCGGCGTAGGTGCGGTCCTGGGCGACGCCGAGGCCGAAGGTCACCGAGTCGCCAAGCAAGAGCAGCCGCCGGCAGGGCTTCGCCGGGTCGTGATCGACGTCGCGGTAGCCGTCGCGATTGAAGCTGTAGCGGATGTCGCCGTAGCGCTCCGGCACGATGACGGCGACGCCGGGCCGCATCTTGAAGCGGGTGCCGACCTGGACGACGTAGTCGTAGAGGGAGCCGGTCTTGCCGTGGAAATGGTCCCAGACGCGCAGGCCGGCCTCGCCGGCGATGCCGGCGGCCGCCAGCACGACGAAGAGCCGCCGGGCGGCGCGCATGGCGGTATCGATCCTCATGGTCCTCCGTTGCCGGCGGCGGTCATGGACCCTCGTTCCCGTCCCGAAAGTCGGCGAGCCATGTTTGGTAGGCGGCCTCGAGCCTGGCGACGGCGCCGTCCCAGCGCAGCGACTGCACCCGCAGGTAGCCGCCACGAGCGAGCCGCTGGCGCAGCGCAGCGTCCTCGATCACCGTCCTCAGCGCTTCGCAGAGCCCCGGGGAGGCACGGTCGCCGAGAAGGAACGCCTCCTCGCCGTGACGCAAGCTGGCGGCGAACCCGACCGGGCTGGCGACCAGAGCGCAGCCGCAGGCCATGGCCTCGGCGGCGCTCAGGCCGAAGCTCTCATAGATCGAAGGCAGGATCGAGATGGCGAAGCCCTGGTAGAGGCCGCGCAATTCGGTCTCGCGCTCGGCGTGCGGGATGACGGTGATCCGCGGCAGCACGTCTGGGGGGAAATGCTCCGCGGAGCGGAAGCCGGGCCCCACGCCGACCAGCGTCAGCCGCCAGGCAGGAAAGCGGCGCAGCAGCGGCGGCAGGTCCCGCTCGATCAGCGCCGCGCCCTTGTTGGGCAGCCAGGCGCCGCAGTAGCCGATGACCGGCTGGCGGGCGAAGTCGGGGTCGAGCCCGAGGAAGGTGTCGGGCAGCGGGTTCTCGATGGCCAGCACGCGATCCGCGGTGGCGTAGCCTTCACGCAAGGCGTAGTCCCGATCGTACCGCGCCACGGTTACTAGGGCATCGCAGTCGCGGAAGGCACGCGCGAAGAGGGCCCCGTGGTCGGCCTGGTACCAGGGCCGGTGCCAACTCGCTCCGGCGGCTTCCCGCGCGACCTCGGCGTAGTGGGTCTCTAGACCGTTCGAATGGCAGACCAGCAGGAAACGGCGCCCCGGCAGGCGTGCCAGGGCCGAGACCGCCAGCCAGGCCTCGCCGCCGTAGTACTCGAGCACGTCGTACTCCGAGCGCGCCAGGCGTCCCAGGCTGGTGGCCGCCATGCCGAGGGTCTGCCGGTAACGGATGCCGCGCCTCAGGCCGTGCAGCGGCTCATAATCGGCGGGGCCGAGGAGGTCCACGAGGTGGCCCCGCGCCCGCAGACCCCTGGCGTAACGCAGGGCAACATAACCGGAGCCGAGCTTTTCGTCCAGCGGACAGTTGCTGAGGGCCAGGATTCGCACTCAATGCTCCGTCATGGCGGGCCGGCAGCGATCGCGGCCGTCGCCTGGCGCTCATAGGCGAGGGCGATCTCGGGCCAGGAGAAGCGCTGGTTGTAGCCGTTGGCGTCGAGGTCCTCGAGCGGTCCGCCGATGATCGTTGCCGGGGGCGGAAAGGGCCGCAGCGAGACGGGAAAGAATGGCCGCAGGTCGCCGACCGCGCCGGCATCGGTCGCGAAGACGATCATCCCTGATTCCAGCATCTCATTGAGGCTGATGCCCCATCCCTCGACCTCGCTGGTGAACAATCCCACGGTGTGCGCCGCGAGCAAGGCCGGCAGCTCGGCGCGCTTGAAGGCAGGCACGACCCGCACCTGGCCGGACCGCAACCATGCCGGCACCAGCTCGCGTTCCACGGGACCGCAGCCGGCCAGGGTGACGACGTCTTCCGGCGAGGCCGCCAGGCGCTCCCGCAGCCAGCGCAGCAACCCCGCCGTACCCTTGTGCGCGGTCCAGCGGCCGATCCAGAGGAAGCGCTGTCCCGGGCCGGGGGCGGCAGCGCTCTGCCTGGCGCGGCGCACCCGGGCGAGGACCGCCCGCTCCTCCGCTTGCGGCGCATAGAGGTAACAGCCGAGCTTGGCGGACCAGTGGGGAAAGCGCCGCCGCATCCAGGCGAGCTCGTGGCTGCCCATGCACAGGATCGCCCGCGCCCGGCGCCAGCCTGAGACGATGGCGGCGGCGCGGTGCGCTCCCGACACTGCATGCGCGGCGGCGCGCGGCGAGGGATGCTGGCCGAGATCGGCGCGGACGTTGAGCCACAGATACCGGAGCTCGGGCTGGACGCTGCGCGCGAGCAGCGGTCCATGCCGGGCCAGCTCGCGGCTGGCGGAGAGGGCAGGGGTATCGATCAGGTCGAACGGGCCTGCCGCGGCGGCATGGCGCTCGATGATCCGCCGCTGGCGCAGCCAGAGGTTCCACCAGCGGGTGTCCGGCGGCAGCGGCTCCGGCGACCAGGCGCGGGCGTCGTGCCCGCGGCCGCGCAGAGCCTCTGCCAGGTTCAGCGCGACCTGCGCGGCTCCGAGCTCGGCCGAGAGCGGAGGGTGGCTCACCACGAGGATCTTCAAGGCGAGTCACGGGGAGCCGCACGACCGGCGTCCGGGCGGGGCAGCGGGGCGGGAACTGCAAGCGTGTTCCACACCGGCGCGGCAAGCGGCCGCCGTTCGGCGGGAGGCTGTGCCGCGTCATAGATCTGGTAGTCGGCTGCCGCGAACAGCCGGCCGACCGCCGCGGCGTTGTCGTCGGCGATCTCGCACAGGATGACGGGGCGCTCCCGGCCGAGCAGCCCGCCCGCGCCCCGCAGGCACTCGAGCTCCGCCCCCTCGACGTCGATCTTGATCAGGTCGGGAGCCGGGAACCAGCCGAGCAGCCAGTCGAGGGTCACCGTTACCACCTTCTGCACGCCGCGGGCGCCGCCCGCCTGGGTCGAGCCGGGAACGCCGGCCAGGTGGTTCGCCGCCCGTCCGCGGCTCGCCAGCACGAAATCGGCGACGCCCACGGCGGCGGCAACCGCGGCGCTCAGCACGTCGATGGGTGCGTGATCCGCCGGCGCCGTGCCCGCCGACCGGCGCAGCAGGCCCGCCAGCCAGCCGTCGGCCTCGACCGCCACCACGCGGCCGGCGGGCCCGGCGAGGAAGGCCGCAGCGGCGGCGAACAGCCCGACGTTGGCGCCGACGTCCCAGACCGTCGCGCCGGGCCGCACCAGCTCGCGCGCCAGGCGCAAGAGCAGCGGATCGACCTGCCGCAGGTCGCGCCGCCAGAGCTTCATCGCCGCATCGGGAGAAACCAGCAAGGTGTGGCCGCCGAGGTCCGGCGGCAGGCGGCGCTTGAGCACCCGGCCGCGGCTGAGCCTTTCGAGCAGCGCCCTGGCCGCGGCTTTCGCCGCGTGCGCCGCCGGCGCCGGCTTCGCCGACTTCACCATGGGCCGGCCTCTTCGCGCGTCAGCACCGTGTCGCCGAGCACCAGCCGGTCCATGCGCGTGCGCAGGAAGCAGTCGAGCGCCTCGGCCGGCGTGTTGACGATCGGCTCGTTCTCGTTGAACGAGGTGTTGAGCACCATCGGCACCCCGGTCCGCTCCTCGCAGGCACGGATGAGGTTCCAGAAGCGCGGGTTGGTGCGGTGCGAGACGGTTTGCAGGCGGCCGGTGCCGTCGACGTGGGTCACCGCCGGGATCAGCCGGCGCTTCTCCGGCCGCACGGGATAGACCTTGATCATGAACGGATCGGGGTAGTCGATGGTGAACCAGTCGCCGGTCCGCTCCTCGAGCACCGATGGAGCAAAGGGGCGGAAGGACTCGCGGCGCTTGATCTTCCGGTTGAGCAGCTCCTGCATGTCGGCGCGGCGCGGATCGGCGAGGATCGAGCGGTTGCCGAGCGCCCGCGGGCCCCACTCCGAGCGTCCCTGGTACCAGCCCACGACCTCGCCGCGCGCGATGGCGCCGGCGGTCTCCCCGGTCAAGCGGTCCTCGTCGCTCGCGGTCTCGATCCGGACGCCGTCCCAGATCCCGTCGCGGCCCCCGGACCCCGGGATCGCGGCGCCGATCGCCTGGCGGATCTCCGGCGGCTCGTAGGCCGGCCCCCAGTAGCAGTGCTCCATGACGAAGTCGCGGGGCGCGCCAAGCACGGCGTGGTGCACCCAGAGGGCGGCTCCCAGGGCGGTGCCGGCGTCGCCGGCGGCCGCCTGGACATAGACCTCGCGCACGTCGGTCTCGGCAAACAGCTTGCCGTTGGCGAGCGAGTTCATGGCGCAGCCGCCGGCGAGCGCCAGCGCCGCGAGGCCGGTCTCGCGCTGCAAGGCGCGCACGAGGGAGAAGAAGCGCTCCTCGTAGACACGCTGCAGCGAGGCCGCGAGGTCCTTGTGGCGCTGCGTGAGCTCTTCGCCGGCGCGCCGGGCGCGGCCCACCAGCTCTTCGAGCGCCGGGGTGAAGACGAGGCCGAGGACGGGGGCGCCGTCGTCCCAGGTCATGTCCACGCCTTCGGCAAGATGGCGGAAGTAGCGCAGGTCGAGCCGGAAGGTGCCGTCGCCGCGGGCCGGCACGACCCGGCGCAGGCGGTCGGCAAACGACGGCTCGCCGTACGCCGCCAGCCCCATCACCTTGTACTCGTCGCCGAAGCCGAGGAAGCCCAGGTGCTGGGTCATGGCGGTATAGAAGAGGCCGAGGGAGTGCGGGAAGTGGACCCGGCGAAGGACCTGGATCCGGTCTTGCCGCCCGACCGCCATCATGGTCGAGACGAAGTCCCCGAAGCCGTCCACCGACAGGCACATCGCCTCGGGGAATGGCGAGCAGAAGAAAGCCGAGGAGAGGTGCGCGAGGTGGTGTTCGACGGAATGAACGCGCGGCGCCGGCGAGCCGAGGGTCTCCTCGAGCCGTCGCTCGATGGTGGCGACCGCCGCCAGGTTGCGTACCCGGGAGACGGCGCGCCGCAGGCTGCGCGGGTGGGTGGCCGCCAGCAGCGCCTTGCGCCAGAGATAGGCCCGCGGCAGGCGTGAGACGGCCAGGGCATCGAGCCTGGCCCGGAGCGGTCTGGCGGTGCCGGCGGCCGCGTCGACCCCGTCGACCCCGTCGACCCCGTCGAGCGCCGACAGGCAATAGCGAATCGCTTCGCTCGGAAAACCGGCCCAGTGCTTGATGCGCCGGAAGCGCTCCTCCTCGACCGCCGCCACCATGGCGCCGTCGACCAGGCCCGCGGCCGCGGCGTCGGCATGGAAGCCGTTGATGCCGAGCACCCTCTTGGCGCCGCTCGCCGTCACCGGGCGCCGCTCCCCGGCCAGGCAGCGCTGCGCAGCCAGAGCCAAGCCGTCGGTGCGTCGCGCTCGTACAGGGCCAGGCCCCTATCCTCCGGCGCGAGGCGCGACAAGACGCCGGCGAAGGCCGCACCGACGGCGTCCCGGCTGGTCATCGGGACCTGGGTCGTGGAATGCGTCGCGGCGAAGCGCGCTCGGAGCGCGGCGGCGAGCGCCGGCCTCCCCTCGACGTGCAGCTCGACCATGAGGTCGGCCTGCGCCAGCCGGGGGGCGAGGCGCGCGTCCAGCAGACGGTCCTCGCAGCCTTCGCAATCGCAGACGATGAGCGTCCGCGCGACGATCAGGTCCTCGAGCTGCCGGTGGTCGCACTCGCGGTGGCAGTGGATGCGGCCGGCAACCCCGTTGAGCCGGCCCAACTCACGGAGCCGCTGCCGCGCCAGCACGTCGACGTCGAAGGCGTGGACCTCGAGCGCGGGGACCCGCAAGGCGTAGCCCACGGCGTAATAACCCTCGGCGGCGCCGACGTTGATCAGACGCACCGGCCGGCGCGCCATGGATTCGGCCACCGCCGCGTGCAGCTCCATCTCGTACGAGCCGACGAGCTTTGGCAGCAGGCCGCTGCCGCCGGCAAACGGCAGATAGCGCATCCCGGCGAACGGTCCGGCCTGGACGGCGAGCTCGCCCGGGCTCAAGGCGGCCGCGATCCGTCCCCAGGTGGGATCGAGGGTTTCCTGCCGCGCCAGGCGGGAGAGATTGCGCAGCGCCAGGTAAAGGGCGGGCGTCCGGCCGCGCAGGCGCTCACCCAGACGAGAGAACCCGCGCCATCGGCTCATCGCGAGTCGGCGCCCTGGCCGCCGCCGCCCGCGGCCGCGGCGAGCAGCTCCTCGAGCCGGATGTCCACGACCAGCCGGAACCAGAACGCCTGCAGGAAGTGGAAGATGAAGCCGTTCTTGCCGTCCAGCACGCCGAGCAGGAAGAAATAGCGATACGCGAAGTAAAGGAAGGGGCGCAGGTAGAGCGGCAGGCGGTAGTAGCGTTGCTTGAGCCAGAGCACGCGCTCGTCGGGAGTGCCCAGCAGGCGCGGCGGCGTCTGCCAGGGCGCCCGGCCGGTGCGCCGCAGCAGCTCCTCGCTCGCGAACGCTTCGGCATAGCGCAGGTGCTTCTGCAGGTAGAACTGGATGCTGTCCTCGCGGCGGTTCCACTCCTCGAGCGGCGCCCGCAGGCGCCCGACCTCGCCCTGCACGTAGACGCGGGTGTCCTGCTCCACCGGGTCGAGGCGGCCGCGGCCGCGCCGGAAGAGCTTGAGCAGGCGCTTGCTCCCATAACCGCCAAAACGGATCCGGCGACCGCGGAAGATCTGCAGCCGGCGGATGTAGAAGCCGTGTTCGGCGATCTCGGGCCGGGCGAGCAGGGCGGCGATCTCCGCGCGCAGCGCCGCCGGCACCGCCTGGTCCGCCTCGAGGATGAGCACCCAGTCGTTGCGGATGGGGAGGTTGTCGAGCGCCCACTGGAAGATCCAGGGGATGATGCGGGTGTGGTCGTAGGGCAGCTCGCGCACCTCGCCGGCGTAACGCCGGGCGATCTCTCTGGTGCGGTCGGTGCTCTCCGAGTCGACGACGACGATCTGGTCGGCGAAGCCGTGGACGCTCGCCAGGCAGCGGTCGAGGTTCAGCTCCTCGTTGCGGGTGACGACGATGACGGAGAGCGGGGTCATCACCGTCGCCTGGCCGCCCGGGCGCACGCCCGCTCAGCCGCGTCGAGCAGGCCCGCCCACGCGGCGCCGTAGTCCCATCGGCCGAGGATCTCGTCGCTGACTCGCCGCACCTGGTCGCGCGGCAGCTGCAGCGCCTTCTTGATGAAGCTCGCCAGCTTCTGGTCGTCGTTCAGGGGATAGACGAAGCCGTTTTTTCCTCGCTCGATGAGGTCGCGGCCGGCGCCGACCGGCGAGGAGGCGATGACCGGCAGGCCGCAGGCGAGGGCTTCGGCGACCGACACCCCCCAGTGCTCCTCGCGGACGGCGTGGACGAACAGATCGGCCGCGGCATAGAGGAGCGGCAGCTCGCGATAGGCGACGTAGCCGAGAAAGCTGATCCGGTCAGCCACGGCTTCTCGGCGGGCCAGCTCGCGCAGCTCGTCTTCGGCCGGGCCGTCGCCGGCAAGCAGCAACCAAACGTTGCGATCCAAGCGGCGCAGCGCCTTGATCAAATCCACGGGCGCCTCGCGCTCGTTGAGCTTGGCGACCGCGAGCACGACCTTGGCGGTGCCGGGAACCTTGCGCCTGGCGCGTTCCGCGGCGCGCCGGGCCGCCGAGATCTTGCTCTGGACGCGGAAGTGCGCGACGTCCACGGCATATGGAAAGAGGCCGAGCCGCGTCCTGCTGAGCCCGCACCACCTCAGGAACCGGCGGGTCTCGGAACCGGTGGCCAGGAAGAGGTCGTAGCGCCGGCGCAGGATCGCGGCGTAGAGCAGCCGCCGGACGGTGCGCCGTGTCCAGGAGCCGTCGAGGACCGAGTCGAGACGCAGGGCGGTAGGGATCCCGGCCCGGCGCGCGATCGACACGGCTTGCTGGACGTCGTGCCCTTTGTAGCCGTTGGTGATCAGGAGGTCGCAAGGGCTCCCGAGCACCTCCTGCTCGAGCTGGTCGCCGCGGGTTTCATCGTCGCGCAGCACGTCATGGGGATAGCCGTTGAGCAGATCGATGCCCCAGTCCACCGTGTGGCCTAGCTCCGGGTCGCGGACCGGCGCCCCGGGCTGTGTCTCGGTGAATACGACCCGCAGCGCGTGCGTGCCGGCGTGCACCGCTACCTGGCGGTGCGCCGCTGCAAAGCGGAAGAAAGGTGCCTCGAACTGCGTCGGGCGCTCGACGAGGTAGAGGATGTTCATGACGCGATCGCCGCCGCCGCGCCGGCGGTTGCGCGGCGCGCTGCCAGGATCCGCGCGTAGACGTTCTCCATCCGGCAGGCGATCACCTGCCAGGAGAGCTCCCGCGCTGCCGCCGCCGCTCCGCGGCACCCCATGGCTTTGCCGGCCGCCGGGTCGGCGAGCAACCGGCGTAGGGCCGCCGCCAGCAGTGGCGGGTCGCCCGCGGTCACCACGCCGGCGCCGTGCTCGCGCACGAGGGCGGCGAGCCCTACTTCGGGAGTGACGGCGACGGGGAGCCCGGCGGCCATGGCCTCGAGCACGACGTTGCCGAAGTTCTCGGAGTAGGAGGGGAGGACGAGAGCGTCGGCGCCGTGCAGCAGGCCGGCCTTGTCGGCGCCGTGCACCGGGCCGAGATAGAGCACGCGGCCGGCGACGCCGGCGGCCGCCGCCAGGCGGTCGAGGGACGCCCGGTAGCCCTCCTCGTCGTTGCCGGCGAGCGCCAGGGTGGCGCCGGGGACCTCGGCGAGGGCGGCGACCAGACGATCGAGGCCTTTCTTCCAGGAGATCCGGCCCAGGAAAAGCAGCAGGGGGCGCCGCGCCAGCGCGGCGCGCACCGCCGGCGCGAGCGCGGTCTCGCGGGCCGGGTCCCAGGGCTCGGCCTCGACGCCGTTCGGCACCACGTAGACCGGCGGCAGCGGCAGGCCGAGGCGGGCCGCCTCTTGGGCTTCGAGCTCGCTGGTGGCGTGGAGCGCGGCGGCGCGCGCCAGGGTGTGGCGCTCGACCAGGCGGATCCAGAGGCGCTTGCGCAGCCGGCCGCGACGCCGCAGCAGATCGCCGACCAGCATGCCGCGTGGGGCCACCAGGTAGGGGACGCCGGCGCGCTCAGCGGCGCGGGCCGCGGCGGACGTGGGCCAGAGAAACACGGAGTGCAGGTGCACGAGGTCGAAGCCCGCCACCCCCGCCAGGGCAGCCGCCAGCGCCGGCGACCGGTAGAGGCGCCGCGGCGCGGCCACCGGGAAGTACCAGACGGCGACGCCGTCGATGGCGACCGGCACGCCGCGCGGCACGTCGAGGGTGCCGGCGCCGTGAACGTCGGTCGTGAACACCGTCACCTGGTGGCCGCGCGCCGCCAGGGCCTTGCAGAGGCCGTGGACGGCGGCCACCGGACCGCCGTGACGCCAGGCCGGCACGTAGGTAGGGACGACGTGGAGAAGCTTCACGCGGCCGCTCTCTCCGGCACGATGGCACGCAGCAGCTCGGTCAAGCGGCGATGGTAGGCCGGCCAGGTCGCCGCTGCGGCCGACCGCCGGCACTGCTCGCGCATGCCGCGCACCGCCGCGCGGTTGCGGACGCACCAGGCCATGCGCTCGGCCAGCGCGGCAGCGTCGCCGGCCGGCACGATCCAGCCATTGCGTCCGGGGACCACCAGCTCCTTGGCTCCCACCATCTCCGAGACCAGCACGGGCACCCCGCAGGCAAGCGCCTCCGTCACCACCATACCGTACGAGTCGTTACGCGACGGCAGGACCAGGCAGTCGGCGCGCCGCAGCTCCTCGGCCAGCGCGGGCTGGCCGATCGGGCCCACGAGCGCGATCCGCCCGCCACCGCGGCCGTCGACCAGGCTGGCCGCGTCGCCGCGCGGGCCGACCACCCGCAACCGCGCCGCGGGCGGGCCGGCGGCCACCCGGTCGAACGCGTCGAGCAGCAAGTCGAAGCCCTTGCGCCGGATCGGTGCGCCACAGTACAGAAAGCAGAAGCCGCCGTCGTCTCCGCGCCCTCCTGGCCCGCCGCCCGGCGGCGCCGGCGTGAACAACTCGAGGTCGGCCCCCAGCATCACCGCGTGGACCCGGTCGCCAGGCACTCCGGCCTCGACGTAGGTGTCCCGGGCCAGGCTCGAGACGGTCAGCACCTGGTCGGCCAGGGCGATCTCCTCGTCCTTGATCCGTAGGATGCGGTCATGCAGCTCGGGCGAGTCCGTGGTGCCGTGCAGCCGGTCTTGCGCCTGATGATGGAGCGAGGGTGCGTCGAGGATGGTGGCCATGCCCAGCCGGCGGGCGGCGGTGAAGGTCGCCAGGGCCGAGATCTCGCAGGCGATGACCGCATCCGCTCCGGCGCGAGGCAGGCCAGCCGCGGCCCAGCGATCGAACAGGCGGCAGGCGAGCAGGTCGACGCGGGCGGCGGCGCGGCTCGGCAGCAGGATGTCGCCCAGACGGCGCAGCGACGGCGTGGCCGGGAACCAGCGAGCTCGCCGGCGATCGATCTCGACCGGCTCATAGCGGGCCAGGCGCGGCCGCAGCCAGGGCGGGACGCGCCCCATCTGCTGCTCGAGCGCCGGCACGCCGGCCCAGTAGCCCGCGAGCATTCCCTCGCGCTCCAAGGCGAGCGCCGCCTGGTGCGAGTGCTGCCGTCCGGGATGGGTGACGAGGATCTTCATCACGGCCGCATCCCGGCGCCCAGGCCGGCGGCGGCCGGCAGGGGCAAGACGCGCGACGGCGGCGGCGGGGCCGCGGAGAGGGCGGCGGCGCGCGCGCGGAAGGCCTTGGCGATCGCCAGGCGGTCGAGCCGGATGACCGTCAGCAGGAGGCCGCCGAAGAACCAGTAGTAGAGGCCCGAGGTCACGTCGAAGATCACGCTGCCCAGGAGCTGGGCGAGGAAAAACATCAGACATGCCGTCGCCACGGCGCGGTGGAACCCGGTGCGCAACGCCAGGACCTGGCGGAAGGCGAAGAGGATCATGTACAAGCGGACGAAATAGACGAG
>DASZHY010000523.1:0-3930 GCA_035949675.1 Thermoanaerobaculia bacterium | reverse complement strand
GTGTCCGGCTCCGGCAGCCCCGCCGCGCCGGCGGCCAGCTCCAACCGCGGCAGGCGGCGGGCCAGGGGCGGCAGCCGCGGCGCCATCGCCGCCTGGGTCAGCAGGGCCGTTGCGCCGGCGGCGGCGAGCGACTGCTCGAGGCGCTCGGCAGGGTAGGCGGGATCGAGCGGCAGATAGACGCCTCCCGCCATGAAGATTCCCAGCATGCCCACCACTGCCTCGACCGAGCGGTCCATCCACAAGCCGACCACGACCTCGGGGCCGACTCCGCGGCGGTGCAGCCAGGCCGCCACCGCCGCGGCGCGGCGCGCGAGCTCGCCATAGGTGAGCTCCGCGGCTCCGGCGCGCACCGCCGCCGCGCGCGGCCGCCGTGCCGCCTGCGCCGCGAACAGCTCATGCACCGCGCCCCCGCGCGCCAGCTCCCGGGCGGCGCAGCTTGGCGCCGTGCTCCACTCGACGAGCAGCTGATGGTGCTCGGCGGGGCCGAGCAGCGGCAGCTCGGAGAGGCGGCGGTCGGCGCGGTCGACGATCGCGCGCAGCAGGTTCTCGAACTGCGACGCCAGCCGTGCCATGGTCGCGGTCTCGAACAGATCGGTGCGCCAGGTCCAGGCACAGCGAATCGTCCCGGCCGCCGGCAAGGAGACGGCCAGCGAAAGGTCGAGCTTGGCGGTGCCGGTCTGGACGTCCAGGTGCTCGACGGCAAGGCCGGGCAGGGCGAGCGCCGGCGGCGTGGGTTGCTGCGCGAAGAACACGCGAAACAGCGGGACCTCGGCGAGGGCGCGGCGCGGCGCGAGCTCGCCGACCACCTTGTCGAAAGGCGCCTCCTGGTGCGCATAGGCGCCCTGCGCCGCATGCCGGACGCGCGCGAGCAGGGCGTCGAAGCCAGGGTCGCCGCCGAGATCCACCCGGATCACCAGCGTGTTGACGAACAGGCCGATGAGGTCGCGGACGTCGCGCCGCCCGCGATTGGCTGCCGCAATGCCGATGGCGAGGTCGGCGGTGCCTGCCATGCGTCCGAGCAGCACGGCAAGCGCGGCGAGCAGGGCCATGAACCGGGTGGCGCCGCCCCGTTGTGCGAGCGCGGCCAGCCGGCCGGCCAGGTCGGCCGGCAGCGTCGCCAGGCACCGCGCGCCGCGTGAGCTCGGCGCCGCCGGACGCGGACGGTCGAGAGGCAGGTCGAGCGGCGGCGGCGCGCCGCGAGGGCCAGCAAGCTGCTCGCGCCACCAGCCGACCTCGGCAGCCAGGGTGTCGCCGGCAAAACGCGCCCGCTGCCAGCGCGCGAAGTCCGAGTACTGAATGAGCAGCCGCGGCACCGCGGCCGCCGCCGGCGGCATGCCAGAGACGGCAGCGGCATAGAGCGCCCCGAGCTCCCGCGCCAGGACCTCGAACGACCAGCCATCGGCGGCGATGTGATGCAGGGTCAGCAGCAGCCGGTGCTCCGCCGCCGCGCCGTCGCCGCTGCCGTTGCCCCCGAGGCGCAGCAGCGCGACGCGCAGCGGCGGTCCGGCCGCGAGATCGAAGGGGCGCAACGCCTCCGCGACGGTGAGGCGCTCGGCGAGTGCCTGCCCGCGCCCCGCGGGAAGCGGCGTGAGATCGATCAGCGGCAGCCGCGGCAACGCCGGCGCGCGGCCGCGATGCGCCGCCACCGGCTTGCACGGAGCGGGCGCGGCGGCCACCACGGCTGAAACGCCGCCAGCGCGGGCGACGAAGCGTGTGCGCAGCACCTCGTGGCGGCGGCGGACCTCGTCCAGGCTCGCCGTCAGCGCCGCCACGTCCAGCGGGCCGGCGAGGCGCAAGGCCGCCGGCTGGTTGTAGACCGCGCTCCCGGGCTCGAGCTGATCCAGGAACCAGAGGCGCTCCTGGGCAAAGGAGAGGACCGCCGCCGATTCCCCGCCGGCGCCCGCGGTGCGCGGCAAGCGGCCGGCGATGGAGCAAGGCCGGCTGGTTGCCGGCGCCGCGGCGGTGGACTCGCGCACTCGCAGCGCGATGAGCTGCGCCAGCTCCTCCAGGGTGGGGCCGGACAGCACTTGCTCGAGCTCGAGCTCGACCGCCCATGTCTCCGCGATGCCGTGACGCAGCTCGGCGGCGGCGAGCGAATCGAGGCCGAGCAACGACAGCGCCTTGCAGTCCGGCAGGCATTCCGGCGCCAGCCGCAAGGCCGCGGCGGCCAGGACGCGCAGCCGCTCGAGCCGCCCACGCTCCCCCGCCGTCTGGTCGTCGTGGGGCCTCGGAGCCTGCCCTCCGGCGAGCGCGCCTGCTGCGGCCTCCATCCAGGTCCCTCTAGCGGCGCCGCTGCCGCCGCCGCCAAGACCCTCCTGGCGCGCCCCGCGGCCGCTGGACGAGCGCCACCGCTCAAGCCTCGACGAGCTGTTCCTGGCGAGGCGGCCGCACCGCGTGGTCGCGGAAAACCTTGTCGTAGTTGCGGGATAGCGCCATCGCCACGTCCCCCAGCGGGTTCTCCGCCCCGGGGTTGCCGAAAAGGATCTGACTGAACCATTTTCCCCGCTGCAGCGGGGAGCCGAAGAAGAAACGAAGGTACGGCCAGGCGCAGGCGAGGCGCTCGAACCAGCCGGCCCACTGGATGGCGTTCCACAGGTACTTGAAGTTGTAGTTGCGGTAGTCGAGCTGGCAGAGGTAGAAGAGGTAGACCAGCATCGAGTTGATGCGGTAGTAGCGGTCCACGGCGCGCTGGTAAGGCTCGAGCCGCGACAGGTCGAGCCGGTCCTGGCGCAGCAGCTCGTCGAGCGGATCGATCAGCGCCAAGGCGCTGTTGAAGGCCACCTGCAGCCCGGTCGAAAAGATCGGATCGATGAAGCCGGCGCTGTCGCCGACGATCACCCAGTGATTACCGTAGTAGCGCCGCGAGCGATAGGAGTAGTCGCGCACCACGCGGAATTTCTCGACCGTGCGCAGCGTGGGGTTCTCGAGGATCCGGCTGATGTAGGGGATGTCGCGCGCGTAGTCGTGGAAGATCTGCTCGAGGCTCTTGGATTGCGCTTCGCGCTTGACGGTCGCCTGCGAGAGCACGACGCCGAGCGACAGCGTGTCCCTGGCCACCGGGATGTACCACGCCCAGTCGCGGCGGTTGCGGTGCACGCAGAGCTTGAAGTTCAGCTCGTCGTCGGTGTTCTTCACCTCGATGTCGCCGCGCCAATGCGAGAACACCGCCATCTTGTTCTCGAGCAGCGGATCGTTGTACCAGTTGTTCTTGAGCTGATGGTTGAGGATGGCGCCCTGGCCGGAGGCGTCCAGGATGAAGCGCGCTCGTGCCTGCTCGAGCTTGTCGGATGGGCCGCGGGAGTAGTCCTTGTATTCGACCCCCACTGCCTGATCACCGTCGAAGACCACGCGTTTGACCAGGTGCTCCTCGCGCACGTCGACGCCGAGGCGCCGCGCGGCGTCGAGCAGCACCTTGTCCAGCTTGCCGCGGGCCATCTGGAACGCCCAGTTTTGGGGCTCGTCACGGTTGGCGCGGAAGAAGAAGACCGGAAAGCTCTTGTCCCAGAGCACGAACTCCAGCCCCTTCTTCTTCACCTCGTTGATCGCCGCCAGCTGTTCATAGACGCCGAGGTCCTTGAACACCGTGAAGCCGAAGGCAGTGATCGATTCTCCGATGTGGAAGCGCGGGAACCGCTCGCGCTCGAGCAGCAGCACTTTGTGTCCCCGCTGCGCGAGCTTGCCGCCGACGGTGCTGCCCGCCGGCCCGCCGCCGATGATGATCGCGTCGAACTGTTCGGTCATCTGCCCTCGATCTGATCGCAAGGTTCAATGGCCGCGAGCCGGTGCCGCGCGCGCCATGTCCAGGCTTCTTCCTCCACCCGCCACACTGTTTATAGTGCAGCGAGCTTCGAAAAGAGAGATTCCAACGTTGAGCCGTCAGATTTATGTTTCAATGCGTCAGCGTCACGCCGGAGGACCAATGATTCATTG
>DASZHY010000522.1:0-12460 GCA_035949675.1 Thermoanaerobaculia bacterium | reverse complement strand
GAGAATCGCGACCGGAACCATGGAGATGCTCATCCGCCGTTGCCGCCCTGCCGACGCCCCGGCGGTCGCCGAGCTGGCGACCGAGCTGGGATATCCGACCGATTCGGCGCAAGCCCGCGCGCGTCTCGATCGGCTGCTGGCCAGGACCGAGGACGCGATCTTCGCGGCCGAGGACGGGGGCGTGGTGGTGGGCTGGCTGCACGCTCGCGAGATGCACGAGCTCGAATCGGAGCCCTGCGGCGAGATCGCCGGCCTCGTTGTGGCGGCGGAGCGCCGCGGCGAGGGCTGCGGCAAGGCGCTCGTCCAGGCGGCGCTCGCCTGGGCCGCGGAGCGCGGTCTGGCCACCATGCGCGTCTACAGCAACGTGGTTCGCCAGGCGAGCCACCGCTGGTACCAGGCGATGGGGTTCGAGATCCAGAAGACGCAGGCGGTCTTCATCCGGTCGACGACGATCCCTCTCCGCAGGCCGGACGGCTGACGTGGCCCGGCCCTCCTCCTTTGCCGCGCGCGATCTCCGCCGGAGGTTCCTGCGCTACGCCTGGGCCGCATCCTCGCTGCTGGCGGCGGGCGGTCGCCCGGCGGTCGTCGCCGGACATGCTCAGACGCCAGCGGTCAACGCTGGCGATGCTCAGACGCCAGCGGTCATCGCTGGCGATGCGCGGACGCCAGCGGTCATCGCCGGCGATGCTCGGACGCCAGGGGACGCGCGGGCGAGCTACACCAGTCCGTTGCCGACCGGTCTGCGCCTGGACCCGGTCGGAGAGGTCGTGGATCTGGGGAGCATGCCGCTGGCGATGGCGCTTGCCCCTGGCGGCAAGCAGATCGTGGTCCTCCTCGCCGGGTGGCGCGAACAGGGCATCCAGGTGGTGGACCTGGCGTCGCGGCGGGTGACCCAGACTCTCCCGCAGCAGTCGGCGTTCCAGGGTCTGGCGTTCGCCAGGGACGGACGCCGGCTGTTCGTCTCGGGTGGCAACGAGGACTCGGTCGTCTGCTACTCCTGGCGAGACGGCACCGCGGCCTTCGAGCGCAAGATCCCGCTCCGGGACAGCCAATCGCAGAAGCCCGGCTCCCGCTATCCGGCAGGGCTCGCCGTCTCGGCGCGCGGCAGCCATCTGTACGTCGCCGAGAACGAGAGCGACACCCTGGCGGTGATCGATCTCGCCACGTCGCGGGTCGTGCAGCGGTTGCCGACCGGCCACTACCCTTATGCCGTCGAGCCCGCCGCGGACGGCAGGATCTACGTTTCCGCCTGGGGCGCGGACACGGTCGCGGTCTTCCGGCCACGGGCCGGCGGCCTGCTGCGCGCGGCGGGAACGATCCAGGTAGGTCCGCGGCCTTCCGCCCTGCTTGCGAATCGATCGGGCTCGCGGCTGTTCGTGGCCCTGGCCGCCGCCGATCGGGTTGCCGTCGTCGATCCGCGGCGGCGGCGAGTGCTGGGCTATCTCGACGACGCGGCTCCGGCGGCGCCGGCCGAAGGCAGCACGCCCAACGCGCTGGCGCTCTCCGACGACGGTGCGACGCTCTTCGTCGCCGAGGCCGACAACAACGCCGTGGCGGTCTTCGACGTGGCGGAGCGGCGAGGATCGACGCTCACCGCGTCGCGCTCGCGGCCGCGCGGGCGCATTCCCGGCGATTGGTACCCGACGGCGGTTCTCGACTCCGGCGGCCGGCTCTTGATCCTGGGCGGCAAGGGGCACGGCAGTCATGCCAACCCGGACGGTCCGACGCCGGGCGAAGGCATCAAGCGGCCGCTTGGATACGACCTGGGCCAGCTCAACGGCGACCTGCGCATCGTCCCGGACGAGGTGGGTGCAGACGTCATGGCGGAGCTCACGCGCCGCGTCGCGGCGGCAAACGGGTGGACCGGTGGCGCCCCACCCCGGAAGTATCCGACGTTCAAGCACGTGGTCTACATCATCAAGGAGAACCGGACCTACGACCAGGTGCTGGGCGACCTCAAGGAAGGAGACGGCGACCCGGGGCTCGTCTTCTTCGGCGCGCCGATCTCGCCGAACCATCATGCCCTCGCCCTGCGCTTCGGCCTGTTCGACCGGTTCTTCACCAATGCCGAGGTGAGCTCGCAAGGTCACATCTGGTCGACGGCGGCGTACGTCACCGACTATGGCGAGAAGCTGATCCCTTCCACCTACTCGGACCGCCGCGCCACCGTGGACGGCGAGGACGTCGACGAGCCCCTGCACGGGTTCCTGTGGACCCTGGCGAAGGCCAAGGGGATCAGCTTTCGCGACTACGGCGAGATGGTCAAGGTTCCGGAGGGGTGGCCGGTGACGCAGAAGGATCTCGTCGCCGACATCAGCCCGACGTATCCAGCCTTCGATCTCAAGATCCCCGATCAGGCGCGCGCCAGCGCCTGGATCGCGGAGCTCGGCGGCTTCGTTCGCGACGGCGAGATGCCGCGGCTCGAGGTGATGCATCTGCCGAACGACCACACGGCGGGCGGGCGCCCTGGTTTCCGGACGCCGCGGGCCCTGATGGCGGACAACGATCTGGCCCTCGGCAGGATCGTCGAGGCGCTGTCGCGGTCGCCGTTCTGGCGGGACACCGTCGTCTTCGTGCTCGAGGACGATTCGCAGGCAGGACCCGATCACGTCGATTCCCACCGCTCGGTTTTCTTCGCGATCTCCGCCTACAACCGGCCGGGAACCGTGCACCGGTTCCTCAACACCACCGACGTCGTGGCCGCCATCGAGGACATCCTGGGGCTGGACCGGCTGTCCAAGTTCGACTATTTCAGCCGGTCGCTGGCGGAGCTCTTCGCCGCGACGCCGGATCTCTCGCCATGGACGGCGATCGTGCCGCAGGTGGACATGGAAGAGATAAACGCGCCGCACACCGCCGCCGCCCGCATGTCGGAGCGGCTCGACCTGAGCGCGCCCGATCGAGTGAGCGACGGGACTCTCAACGCCATCCTCTGGCGGATGATGAAGGGCCCCGAGCCTTTGCCCGCTCCCCGCCGCGCGGCGCCGCTGCACCTGCTCCTGGCGGGGCGGTGAGCGATCAGAAATACGATTCGAGAGTGCCGCGCCGCCTGATGTCGAGCGTGGCACAGTGGAAGGCGCCGCCGAAGGGGTTGAAGCCGCGGAAGCCGAGCGGGATGGGATCGAAGCCCCAGCTGCGCAGCGCGCGCACCAGGGGTTCCTCCTCACGCTCGACGATGACCCGCCGCTCGTCGAGCATCAGGACGTTCATGCTCACCCAGTTGCTGCACATGAGGAAGGCGGTGGGGTTCACCGGCGGCGGCGCCTCCAGCACGTCCCATGATCGAAACATGGCCGGCACCTTGGGAATGCGCTCGCGGTTGATCAGCAGCTTGCCCGGCGCGAGCGGCATGAACGACGCGTCGATGTGCATCGGGTGGCGATCGCGCACGTCGACGCGGTGGATGCGGAAATCCGCTCCCAGGTGGCGCTCGAGCCACTGGATGCCGAGGTCGTTGGTGACGTGGCTCTGCTGCACGAAGAGGTCACGGCCGCAGCGGACGAAGTCCGCGGCGTCGAACGCCGGCTCGAGCTCGCGCACGAGATAACGCTGGTCCTGGCGCCGGCCCCCTTCCCGCAGGTCGTAGCCGGAGTCGTAGAGCTCGTCGGCGAGCAGCGGCCTGGGCGCCGCCGTCCACCGCGCGCCGGCGCGGAAGTAGCTCAGCAACAGCGGGCGGTAGGCATCCACCTCGTGGTGGCGGCAGCGCCAGGACATTGGCGTCTCGATGATCTCGTCGCCGACGACCAGCAGCAGGTCGCGCGGCATGGCGCTGTAGAGCCCCGCCGGGCAGTGCCAGCCGGGGGTCGTGAAAGGGCGCGAGTGATCGGTCGGAGCCGGGCGGACGACGGTGATGCCTTCGCCTTCGAGGACGCGGACCAGCTCGTCGAGATCCCGGCTGGCGGCGGCGATCATCTCCGCGGGGAACGGTTTGCCGCCATGCTCCTTGAAGAAGCTCCATGCGCTCTCCGGCATGGTGGCTTCCAGGGCGACATGCCAGGAGGGCACGCAGGCACCCTCGACGGAGCCGACGATGACCTCTTCGAGAGGGTCCCATTCATTGTAAGAGCTCACGACTGGATGGGTCGCCGGTTTCGGGTTCAGCATCACGCTCCTCTCCCTCTCGCACCGCGCGGTCCGGATACCCCTATCTAGTGCCGGCGAGCGCCGGTATGCGAGACAACTCGCGCCTCGGGCGGCGGCAGGAAATGACCCTCCCGTCAGCGAGAGAAAGATCAATGACGCATTGACAATGAAAAGTGACGCTTGATCGTTGAGCGTTGACGTGCTCGGCTCTCTGCCCTGGCGATATACAGGTCCCTCCGGGCGGCCCGCGCGCCCCGATGAGCCCATCGCGCGGCACATTTAACATGGCGGAGCCTTGCCCCGCGCCGGCAGCAAATGAACGATCCAATCAGCATTCTCGCCGGTACGCCGGATCTCGAGGTTGCCGCGGAACGCGGCGCCATTGCCGTCGCCGGCCCGGCCGGCGGCGACGACACGCCGGCGGCACCGGCGCCGGTCCCGGCACCGGCGGCGCCGGCGGCACTGGCGCCGATTCCGGCACCGACGGCGCAGCGCCGCGCACAGGTCATCGCCTTTCTGCGCCGCGAGGCGGCGCGTTTCCTGGAGGTCGACCTGGCGCGCCTGCCGGCCGAGCGCTCACTGCTCGCCCTGGGCCTCGACTCGTTGTCGGCCGCCGAGCTGGCGGGTGCCATCGAGGCGGGCCTGGGAGTGCAGATGCCGATTGCCAGCCTGCTGCAAGGCCCCAGCCTGGCGGAGCTCGGCGAGCAGGTCCTGCGGCTGCTGGCGGAGGCCGCGGCACCGGGTACCGGCGCGGCGCCGGCTGCCAGCGCCGGCGCGCAGCCGGACGCGGCGCCGGCGGCCCGCTTCCCCTTGTCCTGGGGCCAGCGAGCCGTCTGGCTGCTCGACCGCCTGGCTTCCGGCAATCCGGCATACGTCATCGCCGGCGCGGGGCGTATCGTGGGCGAGCTCGCCGTGCCGGAGCTCCGCCGGGCGCTCGCGGCGCTGGTCGCGCGTCACTCCTCCCTGCGTTCCACCTTCGAGCTGGACGGCGAGGAGGCCGTGCAGGTGGTGCACCAGGACGGCGCGCTCGCCTTCGCCGAGGAGGATGCAGCGGGTTGGAGCACGGCTCGCCTCGAACAGCGCCTGATCGAGGAGGCGCACCGCTCCTTCGACCTCGCCCTGGGGCCCCTGCTGCGCATCGCGATCCTGCATCGCGGCGCCGAGCATTTCGTGGTGCTCGCGGTGCACCACATCGTGGCGGATTTCGGCTCGCTCGGCGTGCTGCTCGACGAGATGGGAAGGCTCTACGGCGGGGAGTCCCTGCCGCCGCCGGCGGCGGCTTCCTACGCCGATTTCGTGCGCCTGGAGGCAGAGCGCCTGGCTGGCTCGCGAGGCGATCGGCTGCGCGCCTACTGGAGCGCCGCGCTGCCGCCGGGGAGGCCGCCGCTCGAGCTGCCCACCGACCGCCCGCGGCCGCCGCTCCAGACGTTCCGCGGCGGTGCGCAAGCCCTGCGCCTGGACAGCGCGCTGACGGCCAGCCTGCACGCCGCTAGCCGCGCCGCCGGGGCGACGCCGTTCATGACCCTGCTGGCGATCTTCCTGGCGCTGCTGCACCGTCACAGCGGCCAGGAAGAGATCCTGGTGGGCACGCCGACCGCCGGGCGGGGCGCGTCCGAGCTGGCCGGCCTGGTCGGCTACTGCGTCAATCCGGTCGTAGTGCGCGGCGACTTGGCGGGAGACCCCAGCTTCCTCGAGCTGCTGGGCCGCGTGCGCGAGGCGGCGATCGGGGCGTTTTCCCACCAGGACTATCCCTTTCCGCTGCTCGCCGAGCGGCTGGGCGCGGAGCGCGACGCCAGCCGGTCGCCAGTCTTCCAGGCGATGTTCACGCTGTACCGCGAGGTGCGGCAGGGCGAGCGCGGCCTGGGTGGCTTTGCCCTCGGCGAAGCCGGGTCGCACCTCCGTCTCGGCAGCCTGCAGATCGAGTCGGTCCGCTTGCCGCGGCGTGCCGCCCAGCTCGACCTCACCCTGCTCGCGGCGGAGATCGACGGCGGCCTCGCCGCCTCGCTGCAGTTCAACAGCGACCTGTTCGACGCCGCGACCGTGGCGCGGATGCTGGGGCAGCTGCGCACCATGATCTCCGCCGTCGGCGCCGTCGGCGCGGTCGCCGGCGCCTCGGCCCCCGCGGCGGCCGGCGGCGCCCTGGCGCAGCTCCCCGCGGTCTCGGCGCTGCCCCTCCTCGCCGCCGCCGAGCGCCACCAGCTGATGCTGGAATGGAACGACACGGCCGTGGCACCCGGCGGCTGGCAGCCGGGGCCGGCACCGCCTCAGGCATCGCCGGCGGTTCCGGCGTTCGCCCCTGCCGCGGCGCTGCTGCACGAGCTGTTCGAGTGGCAGGCGGCGCGCCAGCCTCGGGCCCTGGCGGTGGCCGGCCAGGGCGTGACGCTCTCCTACGGCGAGCTCGAGCGGCGGTCGAATCAGCTGGCCCGCTACCTGCGCCGGCTCGGAGTGCAGGCAGAGGTGCGGGTCGGCCTGTGCGTCGAGCGCACGCCGGAGATGGTGGTGGCGCTGCTCGGCATCCTCAAGGCGGGTGGTGCCTACGTGCCTCTCGATCCGAACCACCCGGCGGAGCGCCTGGCGCTGGTGCTCTGCGACAGCGCCATGCAGGTGCTGGTCACCGAAGAGCGCTGGCTCGAGCGGCTGGGGGTCGGCGGTGCCGCCCATGGCTCCGGCGGCGCCCCTGGCGCCCATGGCGCCGACCGCGCCGGCGGCGCTGACAGCGCCGACAGCAGCCATGTCGCCGCGGCGCCTTACGTGGTCTGCCTCGATCGGGAAGGCGACTGGATCGCCGCCGAGGAGGGGGCGCGCCTGCCGGACGCGGCGGAGGCCGAGCGGGCGGACGCCCTGGCCTACCTGATCTACACCTCGGGCTCGACGGGGCGGCCGAAGGGAGTGGGGGTGCCGCACCGGGCGGTGGTCAACTTCCTGCGCTCGATGGCGCGGCGGCCGGGCCTCGGCGCGAGCGACGCTATGACGGCGCTGACGACCTTGAGCTTCGACATCGCGGGGCTCGAGATCTACCTGCCGCTGGCGTTGGGGGGGCGGGTCGAGGTGGTGGGCAGCGAAGAGGGCGCCCACGGCCGGCGGCTGGCGGCACGGTTGGCAGCCTCGGGAGTGACGGCGATGCAGGCGACGCCGGCGACCTGGCGCCTGCTGCTCGACGCGGGCTGGACGGGCGCGGCGGCCGGCGCGCCCCATGCCACGGCGGGCCGGCCGGCCTTCAAGGCGCTGTGCGGCGGCGAGGCCCTGCAGCGGGAGCTGGCGTCGGCGCTGCTGGCCCGCGGCGTCGAGCTGTGGAACCTCTATGGTCCTA
Source organism: Thermoanaerobaculia bacterium (assembly GCA_035949675.1). GTDB lineage: Bacteria > Acidobacteriota > Thermoanaerobaculia > Multivoradales > UBA5704 > JASLEW01. The sequence continues at coordinate 5,067 of DASZHY010000522.1, read as the reverse complement.
CCGAAACGGCGATCTGGTCGGCAACCCGGCGGGTGACGGCGCCGGCAGCCGGCACGGTCGGGGAGGCGGCCGGCGGCGGCGTGGTGGGCCTCGGCCAGCCGATCGCCAACACGCGGTTCCGCGTGGTGGACCGGCAGCTCCGGCCGGTGCCCATCGGAGTCGGCGGCGAGCTGCTGATCGGCGGGGCCGGGGTGGCGCGCGGCTACTGGGGCCGGCCGGAGCTCACCGCGGAGCGGTTCGTGCCGGACCCGTGGAGCACGCGCGGTGGTGCGCGTCTCTACCGCACCGGCGACCTGGTGCGGTACCGGGCCGGCGGCGATCTCGAGTTCCTCGGCCGCATCGACCACCAGGTGAAGGTGCGCGGCTTCCGCATCGAGCTGGGCGAGATCGAGTCCGCCCTGCTCCGGCATGCCGCGGTCGGCCAGGCGGTCGTGACGGTGCGCGGCGAGGGGACGGACAAGCGGCTGGTGGCCTACCTGGTGCCGCACCACGGGGGCCAAGCGGGCCTGGGTCTCGCCGAGCTGCGCGACGTGCTGCGCCGGTCGCTGCCGGACTACATGGTGCCGGCCGATGTCGTCGTCCTCGAACGCCTCCCGCTCGGCCCGAGCGGCAAGGTCGACCGCAAGGCGCTGCCGGCGCCGCCGCGGGGCGCGGCATGGGACGGTGGCGAGCCCGCCGCGGGCGTGGAAACGGCGGAGCGCTCCGGCGTGGCGCAGGGTGGGCCGGGGAGCGCCCGCCGCCGCCCCCGCACCCCTACCGAGGAGCTCGTGGCCGGCATCTGGGCCGAGGTGCTCGACCTCGCGCCGGCCGGGGCGGCGGCAGACGGCGGTGCTCGTGGCGAGGGCATCGGGGCGGACGACGACTTCTTCCGCCTCGGCGGACACTCTCTCTCGGCGGTGCGTGTGGCGGCGCGGCTGCGCGAGGTGCTCGGCATCGAGGTGCCTTTGCCCAGGCTGCTGCAGCTCTCCCGCTTCGAGGACCTGGCGCGGGAGGTGGAGAGCCTGGGGCACGCCGGCCGCCCGCTGCCGGCGCCTATACGGCGCCTGCCGCGGCCGCCGGTCGCCGCGGCGTCGGCGGCGTCCGCGCCGTCCGCGCCAGTGGCGGCATCCGCGGCGTCCGCGTGGTCCGAGCCAGGGAGCTGGGCCTCGGCGCTCTCCTTCGCCCAGGAGCGGCTGTGGTTCCTCGACCAGCTCGAGCCGGGGACCGCCACCTACAACGAGCCGCGCGCCCTGCGGCTCGAGGGGCCGCTGGCGGTGGCGGCCCTCGCCGCGAGCCTCGCGGAGATCCGCCGCCGCCACGAGGTCTTGCGCACACGCTTCGTCGCCGAGCCCGGCGCGGGCCTGGTCCTGGCGGTCGCCGCCGCCGCGCCGGACGCGGCGGAGCTGGCGCTGCCGATCGTCGACCTTGCCGCCCTGCCCGCCGAGCGCGCCGAAGTGACGGCGGCGAGCCTGGTGACCGCGGAAGCCGGCCGCCCCTTCGACCTGGCTGCCGGGCCGCTGCTGCGCACCGCCCTCCTGCGTCTCGCGGCGCGGCGGCACGTCCTGCTGCTGAACCTGCATCACATCGTCAGCGACGGCGGGTCGCTCGAGGTCCTGGCGCGCGAGCTCGCCGCCCTCTATGGGGCCGGCGTGAGCGGCGTCCCGCCGCGGCCCGGCGCCCTCCCCGCGCTGCCCATCCAGTACGCCGACTTCGCCCAGTGGCAGCGCGACTGGCTGTCGGGCGAGACCCTGGCCGCCGAGCTCGCCTGGTGGCGCGAGCAGCTCGCCGGCCGCCGCGGCGAGCCGCCGCCGCTCGACCTGCCGCTCGATCGGCCGCGTCCGGCGGTGGCGAGCCGCCGCGGCGGACGCCGCGCCATGGCGCTGCCCGGCAGCCTCGCCGGCGAGCTGGCGGCGGTGGCGCGGCGCCATGGCGTCACCTTCTTCATGACCCTGGTGGCGGCGTTCGATACCCTGCTCTGCCGCTACAGCGGACAGACCGACGTGACCATCGGCACGCCCGTCGCCAACCGCGACCGGCCGGAGACCGAAAACCTCATCGGCCTCTTCATCAACACGCTGGTGCTGCGGCTCGACCTGGCGGGCGACCCGACCTTCGGCGAGCTGCTGGGGCGCACTCGGCAGGCGGCGCTGGCCGCCTACGCCCACCAGGACGTCCCCTTCGGCCAGCTGATCGCCGAGCTGGCGCCGCATCGCGACCTGGCGGAAACGCCGTTCTTCCAGGTGGTGTTCGCGCTGCAGCCTGCCCCGCCGGCGCTCCCTCTGCCCGGCCTCGCGGTCGAGTACCTGGACCCCGACAGCGGCACCGCCAAGTTCGATCTGTCGCTGGCCTTCCATCCCACGGCGGCGGGCGCCCTGACCGGCACCTGGACCTACCGCACCGATCTGTTCGAGGCGGCGACCGTCGAGCGGCTCGCGGGACAGTGGCGCTATCTACTGGAAGGACTGGCGGGACTGGCTGGCCTGGCGCAACAGGCGGGACTGGCGGAACTGCAGGAAATTAGCGCGACGGTCGACCGCCGCCGCCTCTCGGAGCTGCCGCTGCTCGCCGCGGCCGAGCGCCACCAGCTGCTCCATGAATGGAGCTGCAACGCGTGGCCCCGGCAGGGCTCGCGCGACCTCCTGCACACTCCTTTCGAGCGCCGGGCGGCCCTGGAGCCCGAGGCCGTCGCGCTGGTCGCCACCGCCGGGCATGCGGATTCCCCGGACGGCGGCGGGAGCCGGGCCGGCGTTCAGGCGTTGACCTATGGCGCGCTCGAGGAGCGCGCCAACCGTCTGGCGCGGGCCCTGCGGGCGCTGCGCCTGGGCACCGAGCCGGTCGTCGGCATCTGCGCCGACCCGTCGGTCGACCTGGTTGCCGGCCTGCTCGCCATCCTCAAGGCCGGCGGGGCCTATCTGCCGCTCGATCCGTCGCAGCCGCCGGAACGCCTGGCGCGCCTGCTCGCCGACGCGGGCGCGCGGGTGGCGCTCGCCGACCGGGAGGCATCCGCGAAGCTGCCGGCGACGGTCCGCATCATGCCCCTCGAACACCTCCAGACCGCGCGCGCGCCGAGGAGCCCGGACAGCCTGGCGGAGCTGCCGGAGCTGCCGGAGCTGCCGGAGCTGCCGGAGGTCGGCGCGGCGGATGGCGCGGACCATGCGGCGGGGGCCGGGATCGATCCCGACAATGCCGCCTACGTCCTCTACACCTCCGGCTCCACGGGGGCGCCCAAGGGGGTCGCGGTCTCGCATCGCGCGGTGGCGAATCGCCTGCGGTTCCAGCTGCAGGCTGACCTGCGGCCGGGAGCGCGCGTGCTGCAGCGGACCCGCTTGGTCTTCGACGTCTCGGTGCTCGAGCTGTTCGCTCCGCTGTGGGCGGGAGCGGCGATGGTGCTGGCGCCCAGGTCGATGCAGCAGGATGCCTCTCGCCTGGCGCGGCTCATCCTCGATCTCCAGGTGACCAACGTCACCGCGCCTCCCGCCCTGATGCCGGCGCTGCTCGCGGAGGAGAGCTTCCGCCGCTGCCGCTCGCTGCGCCTGGTGGTCACCGGTGGCGATCGGGTGCCGGGGGACCTGCCGCAGCGTTACTTCGCGGCTTTCGCGGCCCGGGACGATGCCGGCCGCGGCGCGGGCGGGCCGCCGGATGAGGCGCCGCCGCTCTTCTCGCGCTATGGCCCGACGGAGGCCACCATCTCGGTTTCGGAGTTCGCTTGCCTGCCGGAGGCTGCCTCGCCGGGGCCGCCGGCGCCGCCGCCGGTGGTGCCGCTCGGGCGGCCCATCGCCGGCGCCCGGCTCTACGTCCTCGACCGCGCCTCGGCGGGCGGTCTCGCGGCGGGCGCCGGGCTGGTGGCCGGCGAGCTGCCGATCGGAGCGCCGGGCGAGCTGTGCATCGGCGGCCCCTGCCTTGCCCGCGGCTACCTCGGGCGGCCGGACCTGACGGCCGCTGCTTTCGTCCCGGACCCCTTCGCGCGGCAGCCGGAGGAGGCCGGCGGCCGCCTCTACCGCACCGGCGACCTGGTGCGCTACCGCGCGGATGGGAACCTGGAGTTCCTGGGCCGCATCGACCACCAGGTGAAGATACGCGGTTACCGCGTCGAGCTGGGAGAGGTGGAAGCGGCGCTGGAATCGCACCCGGCGGTGGCGCGCGCGGTGGCGGTCGCGGACGGCGCCCGCGGCGGCCGGTTGGTGGCCTACCTGGTGGCGCGCCAGGAGGTGGACGTCGTCTCTCTGCGGGCGCACCTGGCGCAGAGGCTGCCCGATTACATGATCCCCGCCGCGTGGGTGGCGATCGCCGACGTGCCCTTGACTCCGAGCGGCAAGGTGGACCGGCGGTCGCTCCCGGACCCCCAAGCCGCGGTCGGCGCGGGTGGCGCGGCCGGCGCGGGTGGCGCGGTCGGCGCGGGCGGCGCAAACGGCGCGGGCGCCGCGCTTGGCGCTGGCGCCGCGGGCGGCGCGGCGCGGCTCGCGGCCACGATCAAGCAGGACGCCCGGCCCGCGGGCCACGCCGCCTTCCGCACCGACGCCGAGGAGCTGCTGGCAGGTATCTGGTGCGAGCTGCTGGGCATCGAGGAGATCGCGCCGGACCACGACTTCTTCGAGCTCGGCGGCCACTCCCTGCTGGCGACGCAGATGGTGTCGCGGGTCCGCCAGCTGTTCGGAGTCGAGCTGCCGCTGCGCCGCGTCTTCGAGTGCCCGACGCTGGCGGCCCTGGCCGCGCACCTCGTCGCCCTGTCCGCCGGCCAGCCGCCGGAGCAGAGCCCGTCGCCGCCGCCACCGGCGCCGCCCGTCAGCGCCGCCGCACTGGCCGGGGCCGTGGCGGTGGCGCCGATCCCGCGGGCGCCGCGTGCCGGCGGTGGGCTGCGCCTGTCGTTCGCCCAGCAGCGGCTCTGGTTCCTCGCTCGGCTCGAGCCGGAAAGCCCGGCCTACAACCTCCCGTCCGCCTACCGGATCAGCGGCCCCCTCGACGTGGGGGTCCTGGCGGGGAGCCTCGCCGAGTTGGTCCGCCGCCACGAGATCCTGCGCACGGTGTTCGTGAATCACGAGGATGGGCCGCTGCAAGTGGTCCGCGAGCGCGGGGCGGCTGTTGCCCTCC
>DASZHY010000521.1:0-3853 GCA_035949675.1 Thermoanaerobaculia bacterium | reverse complement strand
TCGGGGATCGAGCGCTCGAGGGCGGCGAGCTCGCCTTCGCGCTCGAGCACGCCGGGGGTGACGGTCTCGCCTTCGACGTGGTAGGTGCCGGCCTGCACCCAGACGCCCTCGCGGGACAGGAAGGCGACGCCGGGATGGCGGTGGGCGAGCCGCTCGGCGTCGGCGGCGGTGCGCACCAGGAAGGCGGGCGGCAGCGCCGCGGCGAGCGCCGGCGGCAGCCGCAGGGCCTCGCCGAGCGACAGCACCACCGCCGGGTCGGCAACGGCCGGGTGATCGGATGCCGGCGGCGCGGCGGACTCGGCGGCCGGCGATGCTGCAAGCGCCGCAGCCGGCGGCGCCGCGGGCTCGAGCAGGATGGCGCGCGAGCGGCCGGCAAGGGCGCGGGCGAGCGCCAGCGCGCTTCTGCCCGGCGGCAGCAGCACCGCATCGGTGAGGCCGCCCAGGTAGACGTCCAGGCTGCGCTCCCAGCCGAGGGCGGCCTGGGCCTGCTCGGCCAGGAAGGCGGGCGCGGCGAGGCCGGCGTCGGCGAGGGCCGCGAGCAGGGCGCCGCGGCGCTCGGCATGGGCGCGCGACAGGTCGGCGAGCAGGCGCTGGCGGTGGCGGGCGCCGTCGATGGCGCTCTCGAGCGCGCGCTTGCCGTCGGCGGCCTCGGCCTCGCGCCGCAGGGTGGCGTCGAGCGCGGCGCCGACCCGTTGCTGCTCGGCGACGCGGGCGGCGAGGGCGGCCTCGGCGGCGGCGGTGCGGTCGCGGGCCACGGCCAGCGCCTCGGCGGCCTGGCCCAGCTCATGGGCGCGGCGGGCGAGCTCCTCCTCGAGGTGGTGCTGGCGGAAGTTGCCGCGCTCGAGCTCGATCTGCGACTGCTGCACGCGCTGGTGCAGGCCGGCGACCGCGGCGGCGGCGTGGAGCAGCTCGGCGCGCAGGGCCTCGGCGCGCGCGGCCGCCTGCGCCAGGTCGCGCTCGGCGTCGGCGATGCGCCGCTCCTCGGCGTCGACCGCCTCGGCCGCCCGCAGCCGTTCGTCCGCCAGCTCGCCGCGCCGCTCCTCGAGCGCCGCCAGGGCTTGGGCCTGGGCCGCCGTCTCCTGCTCGCGGCGGTCGGCGAGGGCGCGGTCCTGGGCCGCCCGCTCGCCGATCTCGGCGACCGTCTGGCGATTGGCCTTGAGGAACTCCTGGCGCCCCTGGATGGTGGCGGCGAGGTCGGCGACCCGCTGGTGGCGCGACGCGACCTCGCTCGCCAGCTCATCGAGCCGTTCGCGGCCGCCGGCGAGCGCCGCCTCGTCGCGGTGCAGCTCGGCGGCGATGGCGGCCTCGCGGGCGGTCGCCGCGTCGAGGCGCGAGCGCAGCTCGGCCAGCTGCGCGGTCTGCAGGCGGTAACGGCCCGCCAGCACGCGCGCCAGCAGGGAGCGGTACTCGCCCTCCTTCTCCTGGTAGCGGCGGGCGGCGGAGGCCTGGCGCTTGAGCGAGCGCAGAGCGCGCTCGACCTCGGAGATGACGTCGTCGAGACGCAGCAGGTTGGCGGTCGCCTCCTGCAGCTTGAGCTCGGCGACGTTCTTGCGCGCCTTGTAGCGGGTGATGCCGGCGGCTTCCTCGAGGAGCTTGCGGCGCTCCTGCGGCTTGCCCGACAGGATCATGCCGATCTTGCCCTGCTCGATGACCGAGTAGGCGCGGAGGCCGAGCCCGGTGTCCATCAGCAGGTCCTTGATCTCCTTGAGCCGCACCACGCGGCCGTTGAGCCGGTACTGGCTCTCGCCGCCGCGGAAGACACGGCGGCCGATGGTGATGCGGCCGTCCTCGGCACGGGGGAAGGAGGGGTCGGTCGCCAGGGTGAGGGTGCACTCGGCCATGCCCAGCGGCTTGCGGGACTCGGCGCCGTTGAAGATGACGTCCTCCATGGTGCCGCCGCGCAGCGACTTGGCGCTCTGCTCGCCGAGCACCCAGGTCATCGCCTCGGAGAGATTGCTCTTGCCGCAGCCGTTGGGCCCGACGATGGCGGTGATGCCGCCGGCGAGCTCCACGGTCACCGGATCGACGAACGACTTGAAGCCGGAGATCTCGAGCGACTCGACTTTCAGCATAGACCTGATAGACCTCGATCCAAGGTGAGCTCACGTCCCGGCGGCCTACCGGGTCGCCCGGGGTCGCCCAACTGGCATGCGGGCGCCCGCCATCGGTCATCACCGCAATACCTGGGGGCCTGCCAAGGCGAAGACTACCAGATTTGGTGGCAGAGGGACAGACAAGAGGTCGCGGTAATAGGGCGGAGCGGCGGCGGTGCGCGGGCCGGGGCCGGCGCCCGCCGGCTGCCACCTGGAAGTATAGCCTCGCCGGCCCCGCAATGCCCGCAACGGCCGGTCCGCGGGGGTCCCTGGTCCTTTGCGGTACGATCGACGGCATCATGGAGTGCCCCTGCACGTAGGGAGCGGGCGCGGCTTGGATCCGGCGCAGATCGACCCGACCGCGGCGCTCGACGAGCGGCTCACGCGGCTCGAGGAGAAGGTCGGCAAACCGGTCCCGATCGAGGAGCGGCTCGCCGCCGTCGAGGCGCTGGTCTCGCGGCCCAAGGGCAAGGACGCCTGGGAGAAGGCACAGATCATCTTGCAGGCGCTGGCGCCGGTGGTCGCCGGCGTGGTGGTGGCGGTGGCGGGCTATCTGCTCACCGGCCGGATCACCAACGCCCTGGGGCAGCGCCAGCTCGAGCTCGGCAACATCACCCAGATGCGCGACATCCTGGTGCGGCTCGAGACGGGAAAGGCCGACGGCAAGGAGCTGGTGCAGGAGGAGATGAACGCCAATGCGACAGCGCTCGCGGCATTCGGCAGTTATGCGGCGCCGTCGCTGATCGAGCTGCTGCGGCAGGGCGGGGACGTCAAGGTGCGGGCGGCCGAGACGGGACTCGAGAGCCTGGCGCTGAGCGATCCGGCCGCGGCCTGCGCACAGCTCGGGCGAGTGCTGGCGAACCGGACGCAGGCGTTTCCGTGGCAGGCCCACCTCCACGTCCTGCGGCTCGCTGGCACGCTGGCGTGCCGGGATCAGCTGGGAGCCCTGCGGGAGTACCGCGCGCTGCTCACGACCGGCGATGACCGAACGCGATTGAATGCCTACAAGGCGGCGATCGATCCCGCGGCCGAGCTGGACAGCCTCGAGCAGCTGGCCGCCGAGCTGGACCGCGCGGAGAAGCTGCTGGGAAAGGAGGCCAACATTGAGCGGCCTTGAGCGGGGCGTCCGGCTGGCGGCGGGCGCCTGCTGCTGGCTGGCGATGGCGGCGCCGGCCGCGCGCGCACAGCTCGTCGACTGTGCGGCGATCCGCTATGCCTCTTCCTACAAGATCGTCATCGACGACCTGTTCTTCGCCAAGCCGGCGCTCGACGCCGACGCCGACCTCAGGCTGGTCATGGACCGGTTGCGCTTCACCGTGAACAATCAGCTCACGGCTCTGGCGCTGCAGATGCGCGACGCCACGCATCAGTCGACGCCGCTCAGCCTGGTCTCGTGCCCCGGCCGCCATCCGCTGGATGCCAGCGAATTCGATCGCGACCGGGCGCAAGACCTGACCGACAGCAAGGTGGTGCTGGAGGTGTGGGGCACTCTCGACGGCAGCGTCCGGGACGGCAAGGTCGACGCCCGCGAGGCGCGCGTCGGCTATGCCGTGATGCCGCTGCGGTTCTACGAGTTCGGCGCCGTCGACCTGCCCGGGGTCTACGTGCTGCGCTACCCGCGCTCCGGCGGGGCCCCTGCCGGCGGCTTCACCGGCCTCCTCGAGCAGCTGCCGGAGCTCGACGCCTATGCCGCCCTGGGCGTGGGGCTCAAGGCCGCGAAGGCGAAGGACTTCGACCTCGCCGTGCAATTCCTGAAGCGG
>DASZHY010000520.1:0-7734 GCA_035949675.1 Thermoanaerobaculia bacterium | reverse complement strand
CGGACACTTGGATGGTTGTACTTGCATCAGCAACACCAACCCTAGGAGATTGTCTGTCATGAAAAAAACCGCACTGAGTCTCGCTCTCTTGGGCCTGCTGGCCCTGGGCGGCCAGGCTGGGGCTGTGATCTGCACCATCGATGCGGTGCCGGCGGCGACGCTGCTGCTGCCCTACTTCGAGGTGGACCTCAACAACCCCAACGGGTTGACGACCTTGTTCTCGGTCAACAACGCCTCGGCCGTCGAGGTCCTGGTCCACGTCGTCGTCTGGTCCGACCTGTCGGTGCCAGTCCTCGACTTCAACATCTACCTGACCGGCTATGACGTGCAGTCGGTCAACATCCGCGACATCATCGTCAACGGCAACCTGCCGCAGACGGCGACCGACGTTCAGGATCCGGCGAAGAAGATCAGCCCCGTCGGCTCGTTCTCGGTGGAGTCCGCGATCCTCAACGAGCCGAGCTGCAACGGCGTGCTGCCGCCGCCCTCGCTGCCGTCGTTCTTCCTCGCCCACTTGCAGGCGGCGCTGACCGGCAAGCCGTCGGCGATCCTCAAGGGCAACTGCGCCGGCCAGCTGATCGGCGACAACGTCGCCCGCGGCTACATCACCATGGACGTGGTGAACAACTGCTCGCTCAAGTTCCCGGGCGACGCCGGCTACTTCGCGGCCGGCGGCACCGGCGACGTCACCAACCAGAACGTCCTCTGGGGCGACTGGTTCATCGTCAACGCGGTGCAGAACTTCGCCGAGGGCGGCGACCTGGTGCACATCGAGGCCGACGCCACCAACCCGGCGACCTCCACGGCCGGCCGCTACACCTTCTACGGCCGCTACGACGCCTGGACCGCGGTGGACAACCGCGAGCCGCTGGCGACCAATTTCGCCGCCCGCTACCTGAACGGCGGACCGTTCTCTGGCGGCACCAGCCTGCTGTGCTGGCGCGACTCGAAGGTCAACCAGGGTCCGTTCACCTGCCCGGCGACGCCCGGCCTGCAGCCGGCCTGGTACCCGCTCGGTCAGGAAGGCATCGTGATCTTCGACGAGCAGGAGCATCCGGTTGTGCCGCAGACCTTCCCCTTCTCGCCGCAGCCGCCGACCGGGTCGCTGACCCCGTGCCCGGCTGAGACGCAGCGGGTGCAGGTCAACGGCTCCGCCTTCCCGGTGCCCTTCAGCTTCGGCTGGCTGTACATGGACATGAACACCACGGTGGCGGCGGCGGGCAGCAACCCGCCGATCGATCCTGCCGCGGCCCAGGCCTGGATCATTTACACGCTGGCTTCGAACGGCCACTTCGCGGTCGGCATCGACGCCATCCGGCTCGACAGCGCCTGCGCTGCCAATCACATCATCCCGTAGTCGCTTCCTAGCGGGTCCGGACCTCGTCAGGGGTCCGGACCCGCTTCCCTTCACGGGCCGACCCCAAATCGGCTCTTGCAACCTGGCCCCCACCCCCCGTTCACGGGTCCTCCGGGGTTGGTGCTAGATTGGAAGGGTCCCTCTCAGACGGTGCACCGCGGACGCTTCAAGTCCTTCGCGGTTGAGGCCGTCCGACAGGAGCGAGTCGCAGGATGGTCGTCTTCGTCCAGGCGGGTCGCGGCGCGATTGGATTGGTACGGCCTGTCGCGTCCGGTGCGCCGGCCGGCAGCGGCGTCGTGGCGCCGCCTCCGGTAGCTCGGTAGCTGGTAAAGAGGAGCTTTGGTTATGTACAGTCCGCGTCCCCGTGCTTCTACTTCTCGAACGCCCGACCGAGCCGAACATCGCCTGCCGGTTCTGATCTGCCTGGCGCTGGCCGTTGCCGCCATGGCAGCCGCCGGCGGTCCGGCGCCGGCCGCGGCGCAGACCTGTGACCGTACGGGTTGCGGCTGGATCTCCTGCGGGACCCCGGCGACGCCGGTGGCCTCGACCTACTGGAACTCCTCCCTGCAGCCTGCCGAGACCAGCATCCCGTTGGAGCGCGACGTCACCGCCTTCAACGAGTACACGGGGGCCTACGCCTCCAACCCCTACTTCTTCTCGATCGACATCCAGAACGGCTGGGCCTTCACCGCCATGGACTACGGCGTCAAGGTGTGGGACATCCATAGCTCGCCGGTGCCGACCTCGTCGACCAGCTACCTCAACCTCAACGGGGGGTTCTTGAACGGCGGCGATCCCAACGAGAACAAGACGCCCATCCAGGACATCAGCCTTCCTGCCGGCAACGACTCGCTCGGCGCGGTCGTCGGCCAGGGCAAGGTCGGCACGGCGATCATCGACTTCTCCAACAAGTCGATGCCTCATGCCATCTACCAGAGCTACGACGTCGAGGCCACGGCGGTGTACGCCGCCAACGTCGCCGGCACGAACTACGCCTTCGTCGGCTCCGTGCAGCAGCCAGGCGGGCTGCTGGCCTACAACATGGACGCCGCCAAGCGCGTGGCGCCTTGCTCCGAGGCGATACCCGGCAGCTCGTGCCCGGGCGTCTACGTGGGCAAGATCGGCAGCCGCGCACCGAGCTACCTCGCCGGCGTCGACCAGTTCCTGGTCGCCAGCAGCGGCGCGGCCATCGGCTTCGACCTCTGGGACGTGACCACTCCGGGCAACCCGTCGCTCAAGCTCACCGGCCTCGGGGACCGCAGCGTCTACGGCGTGGCGATGTGGAAGAACGGCAGCACCTATTACGTGGGCGCGATCGGCGGCCCGAACTTCGCCAACCCGTCGGTGCCCTATCAGCTGTGGGTCTTCAGCTGCGCCACCGGCAGCTGCGGCGCTCTGACCCCCGTGTCGACGACCACCATCGACGTCACCATCGCCACCACCGCGTCCTATTTCCTGACCTTCTCACGCGGCGGCGCCGCCCCGTACCTCTACATCGGCAGCGATCAGGTCTGCGGGGTGCCGACCACGCAACGCGAGTGGCTCTTCGACGTCAGCAATCCGGCAGCTCCCAACGACATCACGCCGGCTCCCGTCGGCGGCGCCGGCTACTGGGGCTGGTACTACCGCGCCAATGGCACCGGCTTCAACTTCTTGATGCCGCGGAAGGGCAAGTTCAACGGCCAGTACTTCTACCGCACCGCCCAGTCGCTGTTCGACGTCCACCAGCACGTCGGCCAGACGATCCCCCTCGCCGACTTCGGCTGGAGCCCCAACCCGGCCTACCTCGGTTCGCCGGTCCAGTTCACCGACCTGACGATCGGCCAGCCGACCTCCTGGAGCTGGACTTTCCAGAACGGCAGCCCGTCGACGGCCCTGACGCAGAGCCCGAGCGTCACGTTCTCGCAGCTCGGCCTGCAGAACGTGACCCTGATCGCCGGCAACGGCCTTGGTTCCAGCCAGCCGGTCACCCACATGGTCAACGTGCTGAACCCGGCGCCGGCGGTCGCCAGCGTCTCGGTGTCGCCGAGCTCGCCGCTGCAGTGCCAGCCGGTGACCCTGACCGCGAATGGCGTCACCGGCAAGCCGCCGCTGACCTACGCCTGGGCGATCACCAACAACAACAATCCGGCCCCGGGCGGCACCTCCGCGGTCAACCCGTTCCTCTGGGACACCAAGGCCAACGCCGCGCCGCCGGCCACGTACGTGGCGAAGGTGACGGTCAGCGGCACCGGCAGCCCGGCCACCGCGCAGGCGACGTTCACCCTGGCGTCGCTGCCGGCGCTGCCGAGCTCGTTCTCGCCGACCAACGATCCCTTCACCGCCAGCGCGGTGCAGTTCCACGCCGTCGCGTCGGGGGCCACCGAGTGGAACTGGAACTTCGGCGACAACCCGGGCGGCGGGCCGAATGCTGACGGCTACACCGGCTGGAGCAACGATCCGGTCAACGGCCCGAACCCGCTGCACACCTACGCTGCGACCGGCTCCTACACGGTCACCGTCAAGGTCCGCAACTGCACGACCGACCCCAACGGCCTGGCCAGCTCGCGGCTGAACGTGACCGTCACGGTGGCGCTGATCGCCAACTTCCAGGCGGTCTGCGCCTTCGCGCCGTGCGTGTTCTCGACCAACTCGCCGATCACCTTCATCGATTCTTCGAGCGCTGCCGCCACGACTTGGGATTACGCCTGGGACTTCACCGGCACCGGCACCCCCAACTTCACCGATGCCGGCCACACGTCGGCGGTGACCTCGCACACCTACACGGTTGCCGGCAACTACACTCCGGCACTGCGGGTGCACGCCGGCGGCGCCGTGTCGCCGACCTTCGTCAGCCCGGTGCTCAACGTCCAGCCGGGCAACCCGCCGCCGCAGCCGTCGATCATCGTCTCCGGCCCCGGCACCGGCTCGCCCAACACGCAGTACACCTTCTTCGCAGCGGCGCAGAACTGCACCCCGGACGCGAACTGGAGCTGGACTTACACCGGCGGCACCGCCAGCGGCGGCACGACCGGCTCCTCGATCACCGTCAGCTTCCCGAACGCCAGCATCTTCACGGTGTCGGCGACCAACAGCGGCTGCACCGGCGCCTTCGGTAGCGTCACCATCACCATCTCGAGCACCACGGGCGGCGGTCCTTTGCAGGCGGCCTTCAACTTCTCGCCGGCGGCGCCGAACGTGGGTGGCACCGTCAACTTCGACGGCACCGCCTCGACCGGCGCGTCGACCTACACCTGGTACTTCGGCGACGGCCAGCAGGGCTCCGGTGCCACCACGAGCCATGCCTACAGCCAGGCGGGCACCTACACGGTCAAGCTCGACGTGTCGGCGCCCGGCACCGGCCCGAACTGCCAGTTCAACATCTGCGTGAGCGAGGCGAGCAAGCAGATCGTCGTCGGCGCCTCCGGGCCGCCGCCGCTCAATTCGGATTTCGCCGAGAGCCCCAATAGTTGCGCCAACACCGGCGGCTTCTGGTTCTGTACGGCGACCGCCGGCGTGGCGGAGACCTTGACCGGCGTCGAAACCGCCTCGGCCGCGAACTTCGCCTGGGACTTCGGCGACGGCACGACCGGCACCGGCAGCCCGGTGACCCACACCTGGGCGAAGCAGGGCGCCGTCTCGGTGACGCTGACGGTGAGCGGCAAGGGCTACACCCAGACCTCCACCACCAAGACCTTCCAGGTCAACCCGTCGCCGACTCCGTCGCTCGACTCGGATTTCACCGAGAGCGCCGGGAGCTGCACCAACACCGGCGGCTTCTGGTTCTGTCCGGCAAGCGCCGGGCAGGCGGTGACGCTGATCGGCAAAGAGACCAATACGGCTGCCAACTTCGCGTGGGACTTCGGCGACGGCACGACCGGCACCGGCAGGTCGGTGAACCATACCTGGTCGCAGGCCGGCAATGACACGGTGGTGCTGACGGTGAGCGGCACGGGCTTCACCACCACCTCGACGACCAAGACCTTCCAGGTCCAGCAGCCCACCTTCCAGACGGTGGTGCTGCCCTGGGTCGCCGCGACCCGCGGCGCCCTGGTGCAGTCCTGCGACCTGTACCTCCACAACCCTGGCAACAACCCGCTCGGCGTGACCCTGACTTTCCTCAAGCGCGGAGCGGCGGACCCCTCGCCGCCGGTGGCGTCGACGACCATCCAGCCGAACGCCACGATCTATGCCCCGAACGTGCTGCAGTCGGTGTTCAACCGCGACAACATCGCCGGCTTCGTGACCGCGACGGTGAAGTCCACCGACCCGCTGCCGGTCATGACCTCCTTCAACACGGTGACGCGCACCGACGGCAGCCAGTTCGGGCAGACCGTTCCCGGCCTCACGCTTGCCGGGGCCCCGTCGTCGCGGAGCTCGAGTCAAGCCACCAGCACCTTCCAGTACCTGGCCGGGCTCAACGACAACAGCGACCAGCTGGCCTACTTCGGCATCACCAACCCGACGGTGACGACGGCGACCTTCCACATCCGCCTGCTCGACACTCAGGGCAACCAGATCGGCGAGTCCAACGGCGACCTGATCCTCGGTCCCTTCGGCCAGCGCCAGTACCAGCAGGCCGACGTGCACAACCTCTTCGGCCTGACGACCGCCACCGACTTCATGGTGTCGATCGAGAACAAGAGCGGCAACACCCTGTTCCCCTACGGCGAGAACGTGCGCGTGGGTTCGGGCGACCCGTCTTTCCTCACCGCCGGCAACACCGCTGCCGCCACCCAGTACGTCCTCGGCGCCTTCAGCACCAACGGCTCGTGGCAGACCGACGTCCTGCTGGCCAACACCAGCAGCCAGCCGGCGAGCGTCACCCTCACCTTCACCCGCGCCGGCGTCCAGGCGCCCACCACCGCGCCGGTGACGCTGAGCCTCCAGCCCGGCGACACCCAGCGGCTCAGCAACGCCATCGCCAGCAAGTGGAATCTGAACAACGTCGTCGGCGTCATCACCGTCACCTCCGCCGTGGCGAACGGCGTCTACCCGATCGTGCAGGCGGAGAGCTACAACAACGCCCAGCCGGCCAATCGCTTCGGCCAGACGATGAAGGCGTTCTCGGACGCCGACGCGGCCAAGGCCGGCCAGACCCAATACCTCGTCGGCTTGCGGCAGGACGCCACTCACCTCACGACCTTCTGGGTGTTCAACAACAGCACCACCGATTACGGCGTCTACGACATCGTCTACCGCGGGCTCGACGGCACCGTGCTCGGCACCATCAGCAACCTCACCATGCCGCCCGGCAAGGTGCACAATTTCCTGCCCAATCAGCATCCGCTGCCGGGAGGTTCCGCGGCCAACGGATTCACCGTCCAAGTAGTGGTGAAGAACGGCACGGCGCTCAGCGCCGCACAGGTGCTCACGACGTCGACCGGCGACCCGGCGTACGTTCAGGGGGTGGCGCGCTGAGCTGCTGACCCAGGCCTTCCAAGCGTCCGTTCTTCTTTCGGGCCGCCGGGCAGCAGACCGGCGGCCCAATCTTTATACCCCTTCGCTTCGTCAATCGGCGTAGCTATAGAATCGACCGCGGATGCCTGAGCCCGCCGTACATGTCGAGCAGCTGACCAAGGTCTACCGGGTCTATGCGTCGCCATGGGACCGCCTGCGCGAGGCGCTGTTGCGGCGGCCGCGGCACCGCGAGTTCCGCGCCCTCTCGGGAGTCAGCTTCAGCTTGCCCAAGGGCGAGGGGCTGGCGATCATCGGCGAGAACGGCGCCGGCAAGAGCACGCTGCTCAAGCTGCTCGCCGGCATCGGCGCCCCTACGGCCGGCGCCTTGCGGGTGCACGGGAAGGTGGCGTCCATCCTGGAGCTCGGCTCCGGCTTCCATCCCGAGTTCACCGGCCGCCAGAACATCGTGCTCAACGCCGCCATGCTCGGCCTCTCGGAGCAGGAGCTGCAGGAAAAGCTCCCTTCGATCATCGGCTGGAGCGAGCTCGGAGACTTCATCGATCAACCGGTGAAGGTCTATTCGACCGGCATGGCGATGCGGCTGGGCTTCTCGATCGCCATCCAGGTCGAGCCCGACGTGTTGATCATCGACGAGGCGTTGTCGGTCGGCGACGGCTACTTCCAGAAGAAGTGCATGGATCGCCTGTTGCAGTTCGTCGGCTCGGGCGGCACCTTGCTCTTCTGCTCGCACGCCATGTACTACGTGTCGGCCTTCTGCCAGCGGGCGCTGTGGCTGCGTCACGGGCGGGCCGAGGCCCTGGGGCCGGTGGCCGACGTGGTCCGCGACTACGAGAACTTCTTGCTCGCCAAGAGCGCGCCAAGCGCTCGTGAGGCTGATCGCGCCCCGGGCGCTCGTGAAGACGGTCGCGCCCCGGGCGCTCGTGAAGAGGATCGCGCCCCGGGCACCCGCGAGGACGGCGGCGCCCCGGGCGCTCGCG
>DASZHY010000519.1:0-6061 GCA_035949675.1 Thermoanaerobaculia bacterium | reverse complement strand
AGCCTTCGACGTCGACATAGTCCTTCATGGTCAAGGTTCCCGATCCGAGGTCGAAGACGCCCGGCTCGACCTTGACCAGCCAGGTATTGGTAGAGCTATTGGTGGTGATGTTGGCGACGGCGTTCAGCAGCGCGGTGCCATTGGCGGTGGGAGTGCCACCGGAGTTGACGATGACCGTACGCACGAACGGCGGTTGGGCGGAACCGACGGCGGCGGCCGCCAGCAGCATGGAGACGACGATCGAAGAAACGCGTGTGAACATGAGTCATCCTTTCCTGGTGTCTGCGGTTGATCGACGATCCCGCGCGTACGCTCGGCTGGAAGACGGCATGGACGCAGCGCCCGACATCTACCGGGTCGGGCACGCCACGGGGCGCATCGGAACACCAGCTGACAATAGCATGTCCACAATAGAATTGTCAATGATCTACAATTGAGTGAAGAAAAAGCACCGCAAGTGGCAACTTGATGTCGAAGCGGCGGAAAAGGATGGGCATCACCACATCCCTGTCTATCCACGAGATGGCGGGAATGCGGGCCGTTTGGGCGCGGCAGCGGGGCGGCGGCTCCGTCGATCGCAGAGCCCCCCTGGCGGCGCAAGATCGGCGGCGCCGCGTCGGTGCGGACGCTCCTCGGCCCACCGCGGCCACCCACCCTTGCCGTCGGGATGATGCCAAGCTTATCTGGCGACTTTGTCTCCAGGTCGCCCCGGTTTGCGTTTTGCGGGCGGGCGCGATAGAACCGGGCGGTCATGGGATATCCGGCGACTCGGCTGCGGCGTTTGCGGCGGACGGCGGTGCTGCGCGGCATGGTGCGCGAGACGCGGCTGGCCGCCGAGCAGCTGGTGCTGCCGCTCTTCGCTTGTCCCGGCGAAGGGGTGGCGCGGCCGGTGGGCTCGATGCCGGGGGTCTTCAAGCACTCGGTCGACCGGCTGGTGGCGGCGGCGGCGGAAGCTCATGCGGCGGGAGTGCGCGGCGTGCTGCTGTTCGGGCTGCCGGAGCACAAGGACGCGGTGGGCAGCGCGTCCTGGGACGACGACGGCATCGTGCAGCGGGCGCTGCGGGCGCTCGCCCGAGAGGTGCCGGGGCTGGTCAAGATCGCCGACCTGTGCTTCTGCGAGTACACCGACCACGGGCATTGCGGGGTGCTGGCGCCTCCGGACAACACGGAGGTGGACAACGACGCCACCGTGGCCAACCTCGAACGCCAGGCCGTGTCGCTGGCCAGGGCCGGCGCCGACGTCATCGCGCCGTCGGACATGATGGACGGGCGGGTCGGGGCGGTGCGGGCGGCGCTGGATGCGGCCGGCAAGGCGGAGGTGCCGATCCTCGCCTACGCGGTCAAGTTCGCGAGCGGCTTCTACGGGCCCTTCCGGGAGGCCGCCGAGTCGGCGCCGTCGTTCGGCGACCGCCGCGCCTACCAGATGGACCCGGCCAACGGCCGCGAGGCGATGCGCGAGGCCGCGCTCGACGTGGAGGAGGGAGCCGACCTGCTGATGGTCAAGCCTGCCCTCCCCTACCTCGACGTGCTGGCGGCCCTGCGCCGCCGCTTCGACCTGCCTCTCGCGGCCTACCACGTCAGCGGCGAGTACGCGATGCTCAAGGCCGCTGCCGAACGCGGCTGGCTCGACTACGACCGCGTGCTCATGGAATCGCTGATCGCCATCCGGCGCGCCGGCGCCGACCTCATCGTCACCTATGGGGCGGTCGATGCCGCGCGCCTGCTTGCCGGCGGCTGGCGCGAGTGAGACGGTGCGCATGAGCCTCCTGGCCCGCGCCGAACGGGTCTTGCCCGGCGGCGTCAACTCGCCGGTGCGGGCCTTCCGCGGCGTCGGCGGCGAGCCGGTCTTCGTGCGCGCCGCGCAGGGCGCCTGGCTGTGGGCGGAGGACGGGCGGCGCTACATCGACTACATCGGCGCCTATGGTCCCCACATCCTCGGCCACCGTCACCCGGCGGTGCTGGCGGCGATCCAGGAGGCGCTCGGCAGAGGCACCGCGTTCGGCGCTCCCACCCTGCCGGAGGTGGAGCTGGCGGAGCGGATCGTCGCCGCGCTGCCGGCCGTCGAGATGGTGCGGCTGGTCAATTCCGGCACCGAGGCGACCATGTCGGCGCTGCGGCTGGCCCGTGCCGCCACCGGCCGCCGGCGCTTCGTCAAATTCGCCGGCTGCTACCACGGCCATGCCGACCCCTTCCTGGTCGGCGCCGGCTCCGGCGCGGCGACGATCGGCGTGCCTTCGTCGCCGGGGGTGCCGGCGGCGGTCACCGCCGACACCCTGCTCGCCGCCTACAACGATCTCGAGGGCGTCGCGGCGCTGTTCGCCGCCAATGACAGCCATGGCGGCGACATCGCCGCGGTGATCGTCGAGCCGGTGGCCGGCAACATGGGCCTGGTGCCGCCGGTCCCGGGCTTCCTGCCCGGCCTGCGGCGGCTCTGCGACGAGCACGGCGCCCTGTTGATCTTCGACGAGGTGATGACCGGATTCCGGGTGGCCTGGGGCGGCGCCCAGACCCTGCTCGGCGTCGCCCCCGATCTGACCACGCTCGGCAAGGTGATCGGCGGCGGGCTGCCGCTCGCTGCCTACGGCGGACGCCGTGACCTGATGCTGCAGGTGGCGCCGGCCGGTCCGGTCTACCAGGCCGGGACGCTCTCGGGCAACCCGCTGGCGGTAGCGGCGGGAGGCGCCGCGCTCGCCGAGCTGGCAGCCGGGGGCGGCGAGGCCTACCACCGGCTCGAGAGCGCCGGCGCCAGCCTGCAAGCGGGGATCGAGGAGGCCGCCGGGCGCCATGGCATCGCCTGCCGGGTCCAGCGCCAGGGATCGATGGTGGGACTGTTCTTCACCGCCTCGCCGGTGCGCCGGCTGGAAGACGTCGACGCCAGCGACCGGGCCCGCTTCAACCGCGTCTTCCATCGGCTGCTGCGGCAAGGCGTCCACCTCCCCCCTTCCCCCTACGAGACGTTCTTTCTGTCGACGGCGCACGGCGAGGCCGAGATCACGGCTACCCTGGCCGCCTTCGATCACGCCTTTGCGGAGGAAGCGCCGTAGGGGCCACGGCGGACACTCTTGCAGTGGTCCCTGGCGGCGGCATCATCGGCCTGGCCCTCTCGGCGTCGCGTCCGGACGCGGTGGTGGCACGGTATAATGCGAGCCGGCAGGCACTTGCGCTGGCGCGAGACCCGAACCCTAAGGAGGGGTAATGACCCACATCATCACCGAACCCTGCATCGGCGTGAAGGACACGGCCTGCGTCGATGTGTGCCCGGTGGACTGCATCTACGGCAAGAACGAGGACTGGGAGATGCTGTACATCCATCCGGAAGAGTGCATCGACTGCGGGCTCTGCGTCGATGCCTGCCCGGTGCAGGCCATCTATCCGCTGGAAGAAACGCCCGAGAAGTGGAAGGCCTTCATCGCCAAGAACTACGAGCACTTCGGCTTCACCCCTCCTTGAGCCGCCCCGGCGCGCCGCCCCGGCGGCCCCCGCGAACATCACCCGCCCGACCCACCTCCGGCCGGCCTTCTCCGGTCGGGCTCCACCTCCGGCGGAGCTTCGCCGAACCGGGGGAATGGAAAAAACAGCCAACCCGTTTTACAATGTGAGTACGGCGCACTCAGCTTTTGGCTCGGCCGGGCCAGAGCGGGCAGGCGGAACCGGAAGCCGGGCGGCCGGTCGCGGCAGGTGAGGTGCGCCGCCAGCGGCGGCATACGGGAGGAGATGAATCCCTTGGACTACAAGGACTATTACGAGACCCTCAAGGTCAAGAAGGACGCCTCGCAAGAGGAGGTCCAGAAGTCCTACCGCAAGCTGGCGCGCAAGTTTCATCCGGACGTCAACAAGAACCCCGACGCCGAGCGGAAGTTCAAGGAGATCGGCGAAGCCTACGAGGTGCTCAAGGACCCGGAGAAGCGCCAGAAGTACGATCAGTTCGGGACCGCCTGGAAGCAGAGCGGGGGAGCGCCGCCCGACTGGCAGGGGTTCGATTTCGGCGGCATGGGCTCGCGGGGCGGTACCGGGGGGTTCGACTTCCAGGACCTGGGCGGCGGCGAGGGGTTCAGCTCGTTCTTCGAGATGCTCTTCGGCAGCGCCGGAGCCAGGGCAAGGCGGTCGCCCTTCGGCGGCGGTATCGGCGGCATGGGCGGCATGGGGGTGGACCTCGGACCCCGGCAGGGGGCCGACGCCGAGGCCACCATCACGCTGACCCTCGAGGAGGCGTTGCGCGGCGGCACGCACCAGTTCACCTATGCCGACCCGGTCACCGGCGAGCGCAAGAGCGTCTCGGTGAAGGTTCCGGCAGGCGTGCGCAGCGGCCAGCGCATCCGGCTTGCCGGCCGCGGCCTGGCCGGGAGCGACGGCGGCGAGCGCGGCGACCTCTACCTGCGGATCGAGGTCGCACCCGACCCCCGCTTCCGGGTCGAAGGCAGCGATCTCTATACCCCGCTGCCGGTGGCTCCCTGGGAGGCGGCGCTGGGGACGGAGGCGCAGGTCCAGACGCCGGAGGGGGGCGTCCGCGTCAAGGTGCCGGCAGGCTCCTCGACCGGCCGCAAGATCCGGCTGCGCGGGCGCGGCCTGCCGCAGCAGGGGCCGGCGCCCCGCGGGCGCGGGGATCTCTACGCCGAGATCAAGGTGGTGGTGCCGGGGCGCCTCAGCGAGCAGGAGCGCAAGCTGTTCGAAGAGCTGCGCGACACCTCGAGCTTTCAGGCGCGGCCGAGCTGAAAGACGCCGCGGCCGGGAGAGACGATATGGACATCAATCGGCTGACGCAAAAATCACAGGAGGCGTTGCAGAGCGCGCAAGGCCTGGCGCTGCGTCAAGGCCACCAGGAGGTCGACAGCGACCACTTGCTGGCGGCCCTGCTCGACCAGCAGGACGGGCTGGTGCCGCGGCTGCTGGCGCGCATGGAGGTGCCTGTCGAGGCGCTGCGGCAGGAGATCGAGCGCGAGCTGGCGCGGCGGCCCAGCGTCTCGGGACCCGGGGCCGAGGCGGGCAAGATCTACCTCACGCAGCGGCTGCAGCAGGTGTTCCTGCGCGCCGAGGACGAGGCCAAGCGGCTGCGCGACGAGTACGTCTCGGTCGAGCACCTGTTGCTGGCGCTGATCGAAGAGGGGCCGGGCAGCCCGGCCGGCCGCGTGCTGGCGCGCCACGACGTCACGCACGACGGCTTCCTCGCCGCGCTGACCGCGGTGCGCGGCAACCAGCGCGTCACCAGCGCCTCGCCGGAAGGCGCCTACGAGGCGCTGTCGAAGTACGGCGTCGATCTGGTCGCCGAGGCGCGGCGCAACAAGCTCGATCCGGTGATCGGCCGCGACACCGAGATCCGGCGCGTGATCCGCATCCTGTCGCGCAAGACCAAGAACAACCCGGTGCTGATCGGCGAGCCCGGCGTCGGCAAGACCGCCATCGTCGAGGGCCTGGCGCAGCGCATCGTGCGCGGCGACGTGCCCGAGTGGCTGAAGGACCACGCGATCTTCTCGCTCGACATGGGGTCGCTGCTGGCCGGCGCCAAGTACCGCGGCGAGTTCGAGGAGCGCCTCAAGGCGGTGCTCAACGAGATCAAGCAAAGCGAAGGTCGGGTGCTGCTGTTCATCGACGAGATCCACACCATCGTCGGCGCCGGCAAGACCGAGGGCTCCCCCGACGCCGGGAACCTGCTCAAGCCGATGCTGGCGCGCGGCGAGCTGCACTGCATCGGCGCCACCACGCTCGACGAGTACCGCAAGAACATCGAGAAGGATGCGGCGCTCGAGCGGCGGTTCCAGCCGGTGATGGTCGAACCGCCGACGGTCGAGGACACGATCTCGATCCTGCGCGGCCTGCGCGAGCGCTTCGAGGTGCACCATGGCGTGCGCATCCAGGACAACGCCCTGGTGGCGGCGGCGGTGCTGTCCAACCGCTACATCACCGACCGTTTCCTGCCCGACAAGGCGATCGACCTGATCGACGAAGCGTGCGCGATGATCCGCACCGAGATCGATTCGATGCCACAGGAACTCGACGAGGTGACGCGGCGGGTGATGCAGCTCGAGATCGAGGAGGCGGCGCTCAAGAAGGAGAAGGACAAGGC
>DASZHY010000518.1:0-10666 GCA_035949675.1 Thermoanaerobaculia bacterium | reverse complement strand
CGGCGAGCCCCGAGGTGGCGGCGCTGCCGTTGCCTGCCAACGCGCGTCGCGAGCTGCCGGCGCTGGCGACGCTGCGGCGCGTTCCCTGGCGCTGGGCATTGGCGCCGGGAGCATGGTACGCGGAGCTGGCGCGCGATCCCGGGACTGGGAGTGTCCTGCTGCTCGGCTACCTCGCACCGGGGCGCTGGCTGCCGGCGCACCGGCACCTGGCCGAGGAGGACGTCCTGGTGCTCGCCGGCGGCTTCGACGACCAGCAGGGACGTCACGAGGCCGGGGAGTACGCGATTTACCCCGTCGGCTCGGAGCACCGGCCGGTCACCGAGCCCGACGAGGCCTGCTGGTGCCTGGCGCGGCTGGAGAGGATGAACCTGCTGCTCGGGTGGCGCGGCTGGATGCAGCGGCTGGCGGGCCGGCCCCGGGCCGCTGCTGCTCTCAAGGCAGCGCCTTGAGCGCCTTCGCCGCGCGTTCGAGTCGCGGGTCGATGGTCAGCGCCCGCTCGAGCTCGGCGCGGGCATGGGGCACGTCGCCGGCGGCGGCATAAGCCCGGCCGAGAGCGAAAGCGGCGGCGGCGGCGCGCGGGTGCTCGGCCGCGTTCGCCCGCAACAGCTCGACGGCCGCCCGGTGGTCGCTCATCTTCAGCATCTGATAACCGATGAACTCCACGCCGGCTTCGGTGTCGACATCCGGGTGCGCCCGCCGGAAGTCACGGTACGTCCACATCACTGAGAGCACGTCGCCGCGTTCTTCGTAGAGCTGCTCGAGCAGCTGCTGCAGCGGCGTGCGGATGAACGCCGGCGGCGAGAAGGCCCGCGCATCGAGGTCGCGGTTCAGCGTGATCGACGTCCATTGCATCTCGTTGAGCACCTTGCCGGTCGCCACCTCGACCTCGCGGTCCGAGAAAGCGAACAGGATGCCGTCCACCGCCCGGTAGTCGCCGAAGCGCTCCTCGGAAGCCACGCTGCGCCCGAAGGCGTGAATCGGCGCTGCCTTGCGCTGGCCGATCAGCAGCCAGGTCGCCGCGTCGATCAGCTCCTCCTGCTCGAAACCGTCCTGCATGCGCACCACGAGCCGGTAGGCCTTGCGGCCGTCGATCTGTTCGACTCCCGCGAGCGTGACGCTCGAGCCGGCGTCGGCGTAGTCGATCAGGGGGCCGGCGATGCGGGTCGCGTGGCGGCCGGCGGCAGAGGCCGCGCCGACCGTGCGGAGCACGACCCCAGGAGGCGCGTAATACTCCCAGGCGCTGCCGTCGTAGCCCTCCGCGAAGTCAGGGTCCGGGTGCTCGGGATCGCCCACCAGCTTGTAGTAGGGGCGCATCAGCGCCATGGCGGCATGCGGCATCACGGCGCCGTTCTCGCGATAGGTGCCGCGATAGATGATGCTGTGCACGGCTCTGAGCTTCTCGTAGCCGCCCCGCGCCGCGGCGTGGCGCGCGATGATCTGGTCCACGGTCGGCGGGTCCGCCGCCGGGCCGCCGTAGGCGGCGAGGATCAGCAGCGCCAGGATCGAGGGATGAAGTGCCGGCATCTCTTCGCGCCTCCGGGTTCGCGCCGTGCGAGGAACAACTACTACCGAGATAGTACTATAGAGGTAGTCGGTTGTCCAACCGATGACCGGAAGCGGCAGAATGAGGCCAACCTGCCCCCGTGACGCGACCTCTGGCCGCCGGCAGCTCCGGCAGCCGGTCTCATCGCATCGCGGCCTCCCCGGAGGCTATCGCGGCGCCTTGCCCGGGGCCTTCGCGGCCTTTGCAGGCGACCCGCCGGCGGGCTCCGGCTGGATCGGCGGCACCGGCGCCGGCGAGGTGAAGACCGTGTCCGGCACGGTGCTGGCCACCAGGATGTCGGTCAGCTCGAGCTTTTTCTGGCCGTCGGGCTGCACGCGGTGCGGCGCCAGCATGATCCTGCCGTGGCGCTGCCAGCCCTGCCAGAGCCAGACGGTGGGCGCGGCGTCGCGCGGCTGGTCTTGCAGCAGGTACGCCCAGCGCTCCATCAGGTGCGTGTCGCTGTTGAACCAGGCCCAGTAGTGGTCGCCCGGGGTGAGGCCGACGCGGCCGAAGGTGAGGCCGATCTCGTCGTAGCTCTTGCCGTCAACCTGCTGCGGTCCGACGTAGGAGAGGTTCACTCCGGAGTCTTTCAGCTTGTAAGGCATCAGCAGCCAGTAGGTGTCGTTGACCCACGCGCCATAGGAATTCTCGACCATCTTGGCGCCCTTTTCACCCTCGACCGGCTTGCCGTCGATGTAGGCCGTGCCCTGCTTCGTGTTGACGTTGTCCAGCACCACGTAGCTCTCGTTCTCCTTGGTCTTGCCCTCCAGGCGGTGGCGGCCCGTCCACTTGTCCCAGAAGTGCGTCCGGCGACCAGCGAACGTGAACCGGATGTAGTGCGTGCCGTCCCAGGCTGCCTGGCCGCCCATCGCCGCCAGGGTCGCGTCGGCGACCGCCATCGCCTTGGGATCGGAGACGCCGCCCTCGGTCGGCGGGTTCGGCGCCGCGGCAGCCGGCGGCGAGCCGGTCGAGCCGCCGGCGGGCGCCTGGGCGGCGAGGACCGGGCCGAGCGGCGCGGTGAGCAGCAGCAGCAGGGATGCCAAGAGGATCCTGCGGGGCAGCGAATGGCGCATCGAAACCTCCTCGGGCGGTGCTGGGTCAGCCAGGCGATGGCACCGGCGCAACGTCTTCGTCGCGACCACGCCGCATCCTAATACACTCCTCGCCGAGAGCTACCGATTCGTGTACGCCCAGACTCCGAGGCCGCCGAGTGCGACGAAAACCCGATGGGGGTCGGCAGGGTCGAGGACGAGGCTGGAGCTGAACGCCCCGCTGCCTGCCGGCAAGCGGTCGGAGAGCGGTGCGAAGCTCGCACCGGAGTCATGGCTCGCGAAGAGCCCGGCCGTCCCGAGGGCATAGACGCGCCTGCTGTCACTCGGATCGACGGTCAGGGCATAAAGGGTGCTGGGCAGGCCGCCGCCGATCTGCCGCCAGGTCGCCCCCCGATCGGAGCTCGAGTAGAGAAAGGGAATGGCGTCGAGGTAGAGGTGCGAGGGGTTGTTCGGATCGCTGACCAGGAGGACGGCCTCGGTCCTCATCCCGAGGCCGGACGTCGGGATCTCGCTCCAGGTGGTGCCGCGGTTCTGGCTGCGCCAGATGCGGAGCGCCTGGGTGACGTCGCTCAAGTCCTGGCCGGCGGCGTAGAGAGTGCCGGGGCTTCCGGCGACGACCGCGATGACGAAAACGTACGAGCGCGGAGGCAGAGGATTGATGCACGACCAGGTAGCCCCGAAGTCGCTGGAGCGCAAGACTTCGCAGTGATCGGCGCCGGTGCGGGAGAAGCTCCCCTGCTGGTAGAGCACCTGGGACCTGAACGGGTCCACTACCATCTTGCCGGTGACGAAGTTGGCCCAGGTGCCGGTGGGGAGGACCTCGAAGCTGCCGCCGCCGTCGTGGCTGCGCGCCACCCCCCCGCCCACCGTCCCCCCGCGGCTCTGACGGACCCCGGGCCAGGCGAAGTAGAGCCAATGCGAGTGCCGTGGGTCGGTGGCCATTGCCGGGTTGGTGCCAAGCCCAAAGTCTCTCTCGGCGTCCTCGTCGCCGCCGAGCATGAACGCCTCGGCCGGGAGGCCCTGGCCGGCGGGCACCCACTCGATCGCGGCGTCTCCGTCCACCGTGGAGGCGCGCTGCAGGCCGCCGTGCGCGACCGCCGCCCAGAGCCGGTGCGGCCCCGCGGCGAGCGCCCTGACGTAAGTGCCGGAGATCTCCTGGCGCCGCGGTTGCCACGATGCGCCGTCGTCGGCGCTGCGATAGATGCCGCCCCAGGCGACACCGGCGAGCAGGGTCGCCGGTGCGAAGGGATCGGCGGTGAAGCAGAGCGGCTGCGGTGGAATGGGCACGGCGGACCAGGTGTCGCCGCCGTCGAGGCTGCGCGAGGAGCCGGCGATCACCGTGCCGTCACCGGCGACCTGGAGCGGTGCGCCCCCCGGGCCCGAAGGCTGCCACGAGTCGCCGCCGTCGGTGCTGCGCAGGGTTTCGGTGCCGAGCACGGAGCCGTCGCTCGCGATCAGGGTAGCGCTCACGAAGAGCCGCGACCCGGAGGGGTCGCCGGCCAGCTGAACGCCGTAGGTCGGCCGCGGCAAGAGTGGCAGCCCGGAAAGGCCCGTCCAGGTGCGGCCGCCGTCCCGGCTGCGCCGGAGAAACGGCTCGACGTCGCCAAACGAGGTGGCGGCATAGAGCGTCTCCTGCGCGGGACCGGAAACGATGAGGAACGACAGGACCGAGCCGGCGCTCTCCAAGGCGCCGCTCCACGTTCCGCCGGAGTCGCGGCTGATCCAGAGCGGCTGGAAGCGCCCTGAACCTCCGGCGTACACGGTGCCGTCGCGAGCGGACACCGTGATGGTGGCGACGTCCTCGAGCATCGCGAACGTCGTTCGCGACCAGCTGACCGCCGAGTCGGTCGAGACGTACAGGCCGCCGTTGTCGGTCGCGGCGAAGAGCCGGTTCGGGGAGGTCGGATCGACCGCCACGGCGAGGACGAGCTTGCCTTCCAGCCCCTGGGCGGCGCGCACCCAGGTGGCGCCGCCGTCCCGCGAGGCAAAGAGGCCGCTCTCGAGAGCGGCTGCATAGAAGACGCCCGGATGGACGGGATCAGCCGCCAGGCTGTGCACCCAGGCGCCGTCGGGTCCGGTGGGAGTCCAGGACAGCAGTCCCGCGGCCGCCGGGAGAGCGCCGCCGCCGGCCAGCAAGGCAACCGCGGTTGGACAGGCGAGGAGCGTCCGAAAGCCTGCGGACAGCCGGGAGGAGGCCTTCCCAGGCGCAGTAGTCATGGGGTGCATGCTACTTGTACGGTGCCGCTCCGCAAGGCGTTGGCCACGGACTCGACCCGCAGACCGGCCACCCTGTAACCGTTCGCGCGCAGTCGCCGTCTACCTGGCGAAGCGCCGTCATCTGGTCGCAGCCGTCACGAAAAAGCAGGGATCCTCAGGGGATCCTGATGCTCTGAGTCCTGCTTGACAGCGGTGCCGCTCCCGGGCCAGGCTAAACGACCTGTCTCTCGAACGGAAATCGGCTGCCTGCGGCTTGTCGCGGCGGGAAAGGACATTGCCATGACTCTCCGGCTTCGGTACGCGTGGCTTCTCGCGCTTTTTCTGCTCTTCGCTCTTCTCGGTCCGCTCGCCTTGCCGGCTCGGGCGGCTGGCGCCGCGCCCGTCCTGCCGGTGGTCGATCCGACCCAACAGGAACTGTTCGACCAGCTCTTCCTCGAGGCCCGCGGACCGTCGAAGTCCTTTGCGCGCGACCTCCTGCCGGGGCGCGGCGACAACCACCTGGCGTGGTTCCCCCAGCAGTTCCTGGTCCCCATCGCCAACAACTCCACGCCCGCGGCGCCCCTGCCCGGGTATCCGATCGCCGACGGGTCGGTCCAGGCGACTCCGACGACGCTGGGGCTGGCGCAGGGCACCGGCATCGCCGGCGCCGCCCAGAGCCCGTCGGCGAACGCCTGCTATATGGCCGACGGGACGACGAACGACATCGCGGCCTACCGCGTGAATGCACAGACGAGCCTCTTCACGAGCGTCGCCGGGGCGCCGTTCGCGACCGACGGCAACCCGAGCGGCGTGGTCGTCGAGCCGGGCGGCCGCTTCCTCTATGCGGTCAACGGCGGCAGCCAGAGCGTCACCATCTACTCCGTCAACCTCACGACCCAGGCGCTGACGAAGGTCGGCACGATGCCGAGCAGCGCGACCCATCCGCAGGCGATCAATGCGACGCGGCAGTGCCTGTTCGTGACCAACACCGGCAGCGGCGGCTATGAGGTCTTCGCCATCAACGGCTCCACCGGGGCGCTCAGCAGCGTCCCGGGATCGCCGTTCGGCACGCATCAGTCGTCCGCCGTGGCGCGCACGCCCGACGGCAACTTCGTCTATTTCAGCCCGGTGAGCCCCGCCGGCGAGATCGAAGGCTTCTTCATCGACAACGCCACCTGCGCGCTCACCGCGGTTCCCGGCTCGCCGTTCACCGGCCCGGTGGGCGCCATCCTGAGAGCCAATGCCGACGTGCCGGCGCTCTACGCGGCGGGGAGCGGCTCGCTGCAGGCCTACGCCATCGATCCGGCGACCGGTGCGCTGTCGTCACTGGGGGCGGCGCTGCCCATCGATCCCAATACCGGAGCCATGGTGGTCGGCCCGAAGGGCTTCTTTCTCTTCCTTTCGGACCTCGCCAACCAGAACCTGCGCTCCGTCTCGCTCGATCCGGTGACCGGCGCGCTCAAGTCGAGCGGCGCGCCGACCGCCGGACCTGCCGGCGTCCAGGCGATGCTGTTGATCAACGAGAACGGCGGCCAGCTCATCGGCCGCGGGATCGCCCAGAACCGCGGCAACCGCACGCTCGGCGGCGCTCCGCCCTACACGCTGGCGCTGATCGGCGGTGCCTTGCCCGCAGGCTTGGCGATGGATGTTACCGGCAAGATCACCGGCAAGCCGACGACCCTGGGCCAGAGCACCTTCGAAGTGCTCATCACCGACGCGGTCGGCGCCGCGGTGTCGGAGCTCCGGACCCTCGACGTGGTGGCCCCGCCGGCCGCTCCCGCGGCCCCCAGCAACCTGACCGCCACCGTGGTCTCATCCTCCCAGGTCAGGCTCAACTGGCAGGACAATGCCGGCCAGACCGGCGCCTTCGGGATCGACCTTTCCCAGGACGGCGGGCCGTTCCTCGCGGTCCAGTCGGTGAAGCCGCAGACGACGACCGCCCTCGTCACCGGCCTCTCGCCGGACACCAGCTATACGTTCCGCGTCCGCGCCTTCAACGCCGGCGGCGGGGCGATGGACACGACCACCGTGACGGTGACCACGCCGGCGCTGGCGCCGGCCGCTTGCACGGCGGGCGCGAACGGCCAGTGCCTCCTGGGCGGGAGGTTCTTCGTCGAGGCGCTGTTCCAGGATGCCAACGGCAATGCCGGGCTGGCCAACGTGGTCCCGATCACCACGGACACGGCGTACCTGTGGTTCTTCGGTCCCACCAACGTCGAGGTGGTGGTCAAGCTCGTCAACGGTTGCGCGCTCGGCAACCACTTCTGGGTCTTTGCCGGCGGCCTCACCAACGTGCACGTGATCCTCCGCGTGACCGATACGCAGACCGGCGCCGTGCGCTTCTACGAGGTCCCCTACGGGCCGCCGTTCACGCCGATCCAGGACACCTCGGCATTCGGCACCTGCTCCGTCAGGGCTGCCGCGGACGTGGATGCGGAAGCCTCGACGGCCCTGAGGCAGGATGCGATCGCGGACGTCGACGCCCATCTCGCCGCGCTGGCGGCAGCCGAGCTGGCGGCGCGGCAGGAGCCCGCCGCCGGCGCGCTCTGCACGTCGAGCGCGACGGCGATGTGCCTCAACAACGGCCGCTTCAAGGTCCAGGCGACGTTCAACGCCGGCGCCTCGGGCAGCGGCGCGGCCCAGGCCGTCGGGCTGACGTCCGATACCGGCTATCTGTGGTTCTTCAGCTCCAGCAACGTCGAGGCGATCGTCAAGGTGCTCAACGGTTGCGGCTTGAACGGCCACTACTGGGTCTTCGCCGGCGGCCTGACCAACGTCGCGGTCACGCTCACCGTGACCGACACCCAGACCGGCATATCGCAGCCGTACAGCAACCCTGCCGGCACGACGTTCCAGCCCATCCAGGACACCTCGGCGTTCTCGACCTGTCCGTGATGACGGATACCAAGGGGCGGCTCGCCGGCAGGCTCAATGAGCCGGCGGGCTGACGAACTCGATGATCAGCTCGCTCCACGAGCGCACGGCTGTGCCGTTCCTGGTCGCGGCGAGGAAGCGGGCCTTTCGCGCCGCCGCGACCGCGGCCTCGTTGAACCCCAGGTGCGAGGAATCTCCTTCCTTGACTCGCACGTCGGCGACGTTGCCGTGCTCGTCCACCAGCACCGCCAGCCGCACCGTGGGGCTCTTGCCGCTGCCGCGCGCCGCCGCGGGGTAGACCGCGTCGGGGACGTCGATGGGCTCGGCGGCCTCCGCCCCGGGCCCCAGCCGCTCCGGCGCCGGGATGGCGGCGGCCGCGCTCCCGGCCTCCGTGGCCGGTGCCTGGCCGGCGGCGCTGGCGGCGCGGGCGGCGCTGGCGGCGCTGGCGGAGGATGCCGGCGGCGTCCGCCTGGCTCCGGCTGAAGCTCGTTCCCCAGGGGTTCGGGCGTCCACGCGTCCAGGCTGGGCTTGTGGCTTGGTCCGGAAGTCATCCCGCTGCGCCGGCGCCGGGGCAGGGCGCTGAGCCATGCCTGCCGCCGGCGGTTGCGGCAGCGCACTTTCGACGGCAGCGCCGGCAGCGCCGGCAGCTTGCGGCGCCTCGCCGATCACCGTCTTGGGTGCCGCCCCCGTCCTCGTGGATCCCGCACGCGCCGCCGGGGCCCGCGGCTGGCGGTACCACCAGGCGACGCCCGCGAGGGCTCCCGCCGCCAGGAGCAGCGCTAAGGTCACCCATGCCCAGTTCGGTGTGCCGCCGGCCGCGGCGCGGGCGGCTCGGGGCGGACCCGTGCGGTGAAGCGGCGTGGCCTCCCAATCTTCGGCGGCCGGCGACGGCGCCGATGCCTCCCGGGAGCGGACTGCCGGCATCGGCAGCTCGCCGGCCGCGGTGCCCGGCGGCCTCGCCGGCCGCACGCCCTGTAGTGTCCGAGAGGCCAGCGGTGCCGTTGCCCGGGGCGGCGCTGCGGAAGGCGCCGCTGCCCGGGGCGGTGCGGCGGGAGGTGCCGCTGTCCGGGGCGGCGCCGGCATCCTCTGGCGGGCCGTCAGCGGCAGGGTTTCGTCGAGCGCCGAATCGGCGCTCGGCGGCGGCGCCGGCGGCGCTGGTGAAGGAGGCTCGGCCGCCGGCTGCAGGGTCTCCGGGGCGATCAGGTTCGGGTCCCAGTGCAGGTGCGAGCCGGCGTGCGCCGCGGGAGGCGGGGTCGTCCCCGCCAGGAACTGGCGATCGAGCAGCACCTGGCTCGAGCCGGCCGGGGCCGGCGCGGCCCAAGGCGCCGTCTTGTGCGCCGCCGGTTGGAGCGCCGCATCGAGGTCGCCGGCCTGGACCGGAAATCGCTCCTGCAGCGGAGCGAGCGCGCGCGCGAAGTCCGCGGCGCTCGGGAACCGTTCGACCGGCGTCTTGGCCAGGGCGCGCAGCACAATCGGGCCCAGCTCGGCGGGGAGCGTCGCGTTGGGATCGCTTTCGGCGAGGCCGAGCGGCGGCCGGAACAGGTGCCCGGCCATGTAGGAGGCGGGATCGTGCCCGGACACCGGGCACTGCCCGGTCAGCAGCTCGTACATGACGACGCCGAAGGAATAGAGGTCGCTGCGATGGTCCATCTCCCGGGTGCCGAAGTGCTCCGGCGACGCGTAGCGCGGCTTGCCGAGGAAGATCCCGGTGGTGGTGGCGGCCCCCTCGCCGGCGAGCACCTTGGCGATGCCCAGGTCGATCAGCTTCACCAGCGGCTCGCCGTCGACGCCGCGGGTGAGCATCAGGTTGTCCGGTGCGACGTCGCGGTGGACCAGGCCGTGCCGGTGCAGGTATCCCATGGCGCGCAGCGCCTGGGACGCCACCTCGAGGGCCAGCCCCAGCGGCGGCGGGCCGCCGGAGATGAGCACCTCTTCGAGGGTGAGCCCGGCGATGTACTCCATGACGATGAATGCCTGGCCGTCGTCGGACACCGCGAAGTCGTGCAGCACCGCAATCGAGGGATGGCGCAGCCGGATCGCCATCCTCGCCTCGCGCAGGAAACGGTCGGCGAGCTCCTGGCTCTGCTGCAGCGCCGGGCGGATGACCTTGATGACGCGGATCTCGTCGAGGAAGCGGTGGCGGACCTTGTACACCGCCCCCATCCCCCCCTCCTTGATCTTGTCGAGGATCTCGTACTTTCCTTCGAGATGTCGCTCTAGGAGGGCCACCGCAGCTCCAGGCGCGCGGCGCGGCGGGCCGGCAGCCTGCATGCCAGCAGCGACACCGCCCCCAGCAACAGCACGATGGCGGCGAAGGCGACCGGGTCGGCCGGGCTGACGCCGTGGCGGAGGTCTTGCCAGAAGCTGCCGATCATTCTCCCGCTCTCCGTTGCTCGTGCCGGGCCAAAGGCTACCATGCGTGGCCGGCTCTCATCATGATCGATGATCGATTGTGACGTTCCGCCAGCCGCCGCCGTAAACGAGGGCAAAGACAATCTGCGCCGGATGGCGCGCTGACGAGGCGACATGATCTCTCGACAAGGTTTCTTCGAGCTGGCCGTCTTCTCGGCCGTCTCCTTCCTCGCCGCCGCGCACGCCGGGGCGGCGGACAACGTGTGGACGCCGGTCGGGCCTCCCGGCGGCATCGTCACGGGCCTTGCCTTCGACGGCGGCACGGCGAACCTGGCTTACGCCGCCACGACCGGCGGCTTCTTCCGCTCGACGGACGGCGGGGCCTCCTGGGCGGCCAGCAACGGCGGCCTGCGTGACGCGCATCTCCAGCGTCTGGTGACCATGGGAGCCGCGATTTACGTCGGAGGAACCGATGGCGTCTCGAGGAGCGACGATCGCGGTCTCCAGTTCCGGCGCCTGGCGAGCACCCCGACCTCGGTGACGGCGCTCGCCATCGGAGTGGGGGCCAACCCGCCGCTCTTCGCCGCCGGAATCTTCTCCGGCGCCTGGCGCAGCGACGACGGAGGCGCCACCTGGAAGGAGATCAACG
>DASZHY010000517.1:0-34332 GCA_035949675.1 Thermoanaerobaculia bacterium | reverse complement strand
GCTCGGACCCAGGCCACGGCCCGTCAGCTCCTCGAAGACGCGGGTGGCAAGCTCGCGGACGCCGGCCGCCAGCATGCGCGCCGGGATCTCCTCGCAGCGCACCTCGAGCAGGTACTCACCGTG
This sequence comes from Thermoanaerobaculia bacterium, assembly GCA_035949675.1. Classification (GTDB taxonomy): domain Bacteria; phylum Acidobacteriota; class Thermoanaerobaculia; order Multivoradales; family UBA5704; genus JASLEW01. The sequence goes on along the minus strand of DASZHY010000517.1, from coordinate 34,209 downwards.
CGCCATACGGCACCTCCGGCGCAGGTGGGGCGTCTTCAGGCGGCCCGGCGGCCGCCGGGCCTTGGGCCGGCGCCGCGGTGCCTTCAGGCGGCGCGGCAGGGGCTGGACCGTGGTCCGGGGCCGCGGCGCCTTCAGGCGGGCCTTGGGCCGGCGCCAGCAGCGGGAAACCGAGGCGCTCACGGCTTTCGACGTAGGCCTTGGCGCAGGCCACGGCGAGGTCGCGCACGCGCTTCATCAGGCCGACGCGCTCGGTCACCGAGACGGCGCCCCGGGCGTCCAGGACGTTGAACAGGTGCGAGCACTTGAGGGCGCATTCGTAGGCGGGCAGCACCAGGCCGGCATCGAGGCAGCGCAGCGACTCGCGCTCCATGCCGTCGAACTGCTGCTGGGCGAAGCCGACGTCCGCGACCTCGAAGTAGTAGCGGGAGAGCTCGACCTCTTCCTGGTGCCGGACCTGGCCGTAGGTCAGGCCGTCGACCCAGGCCACCTCGTAGATGCTGCGCGCCAGGCCGAGGAACATGGTGAGCCGTTCCAGACCGTAGGTGATCTCGGCGCTGATGGGCCGCAGCTCGAGGCCGCCGGCCTGCTGGAAATAGGTGAACTGGGTGATCTCCATGCCGTCGAGCATGACCTGCCAGCCGACGCCCCAGGCGCCGAGTGTCGGCGCCTCCCAGTTGTCCTCCTCGAACCGCAGGTCGTGCACCGAGAGATCGAGGCCGATCGCCTGCAGGCTCCGGATGTAGAGGCCCTGCACGTCGGCTGGGGCGGGCTTGAGGATCACCTGGAACTGCAGGTGCTTGCCCAGGCGGAAGGGGTTGTCGCCGTAGCGGCCGTCGGCGGGGCGGCGCGAGGGCTGGACATAGGCCACGCGCCACGGCTCGGGGCCGAGCACGCGCAGGAAGGTGTCCGGGTGCATGGTGCCGGCGCCCACCTCGAGGTCGAGGGGCTGCTGCAGCACGCAGCCGCGGCGCGCCCAGAACTCCGAGAGTCGCAGGATGAGGTCCTGTAATGTCTGCATGCAGGGAAGGTCAGGCCGTCAGAGCGCCGCGCGGGTGCGCTGGATGACCTCGTAGCTGCGCAGCTCGTGCTGCAAGAAGTGCCGCCGGACGCGGGCGCAGAGCTCCTCGACCTGGCGCAGGGTCCGCGCCGCCGGCACCGGCCGGCCGGCCTGGGGCAGGGTGCAGCGCCCGATCCGCCGCAAGAGCTCGAGCGTCTCGCCGTTGACGGCCAGGCCTGCCGTGCCGCCGGCGCAGGCGGTGCACAGAAGCGTTTCGCCGTGCGACGGCAGCACCGCCTTGGCGGCGAACGGCGCGCCGCAGCGCGGGCAGACGTCAGGCGCCGGGAAGATGCCCCCCAGGCGCAGCATCCAGCACTCGAAATAGCGCGCCGCGAGGTCCTGGTCCACGCCGTCGAGCAGCGCCTCGAGCGTCGAGTCGAGAAGCCGGTACAGCAGGTCGGAGCCCTCGTCCTCCTGCGCGAACTCCAGCATGTGGTCGGCGAGGTAGCTGCTGAGCAGGATGCCTTCGAGATCGGCGTGCAGGCGGTGGACCGGCCGCACCAGCTCGACCGACGAGATGCGCACCAGGTCGCGTCCGTCTTTCTCGAACCAGGTGATCTGCACCTTGGCGAGCGGCTGCAGCTGGCCGGCGAAGCGGCTGTGCCGGGCCCGCGCGGACCGCGCCACGCCGCTCTTCTTGCCGCGCTCGCGAGTGAGGAAGGTGACAATGCGATCGCGCTCCGCGAGGTCGCGGACGTCGAGCAGCAGAGCTTCCGTGGTGTGGAGACGCACGAGCAATGCTAACACACGCCTCCGCCCCATTCCTCGCTGCCGAAGAGGGGCATGGCGGCTGCCTCGGGACGCTCCAGATCGGCGGCCAGGACGGCGATTCCCAACGCTCCGCGGTAGAGGCTGTGCGGCAAGGACGAGGGCTCCTCCGGTGCCTGGCGGGCCAGCCGAGAGCCGGCGGCGGCGCGGTCGGCCAGGATGCGGGCGCGGGCCAGCCATTCCTCGCCGGCGCCTCGCCGGTGCAGGGCCAGCAGCGCATAGGCCCTGCCCGCCAGTCCGCAGCAGAGGCTCTCGACCTGGTCGCCGGCCTCCCAGGCGTGCCAGCCGGCGGCGACGGCGAGCTGCTCCCAGCGGCGGGCGCCGGGACCGCCGCGCGCGGCCGCGCCGGGATCGATCGCATCCGCCAGCCGGGCCGCCAGCGCCCACAGGTGCACCATCCCGGCGCTGCCGTTGCACCAGCCGGCCATCCAGTGGGCGGCGGCGGGCGCGCCGCGGCGATGCGCCTCGGCGACCGGCTGGCCGTGCCAGCGCCAGCGCGCGCCGCGTCCCCAGCTCTCCGCGCGCCCGGCGAGCTGCTCGAGACGGGCGGCGGCGCCGGCGGGCACCGCCCGGCCCGCGGCCTCGCACCACCGCAGCGTGGCGTAGAGGTAACCAGCCCAGCCATGCGCGATGCCGAGGTTGGGCAGCTCCGAGCACTCCCCGATCGGCGGCAGGGTGTCGATCTCACGCCACAGGCCGGCCATCAGATCGTCGCCGAGGCCGCCGAGGCCCGCCAGATCCAGACCCGCCGGACCCGCCGAGGCTTCCGAGGCTTCCGGCGCCACCGGACCCGCCGAGGCTTCCGGCGCCGCCGGAGCTGCCGGCGCCGGCACGCTCGCGGCGCCGGCGCCCAGGGCGTCGAGCAGCAAGGCGCAGCCGAGCAGGAGGCCAGAGCGGCCCAGCGCGAGGTCGGGGTTCGGACAGGGCAGGCGCGCGGCGGCCACGAAGCCGGCGGCAGCTCTCGCCGCTCCGCCGCGGTCGTCCATGGCCTTGGCGATCAGGGCCTCGGTGCAGCGTAGACCGGGGGCGGTATGGAAGAGCGACACCCGCCCGACGGTTTCCGCGGTGACGTCGAGGAGTGGGTTGTAGAACGCCGCCCCTGCCTCTGTCGGCGCCGGCCCGCCGCCGCTCTCGGCGGCAGCAGCCCTGGCCGCCCAGAGGTCCGCCTGCGCCAGCAGCTCGCCGTCCTCGCGTGCCAGGGCCACGCGATAAAGCGCCAGGGCGACGCCGGCGGCGCCGAGCTGTACCGACGCGAACGGCGGCTCCGGCACCCCGCTCTGCCACAGCGGACCGCCGGGCCTCACCCGCGCCAGCATCTCGGCCAGCAGCGCCGCGGCCGGGCCGGCGCGGCGCATCTCGGCGCTGAGCGATGGGACGGCGCCCGCCGCTGCCGCTGTCTCTGCCGGCGCGATAGGCGCCGGCGGCAACGCCGCCGCTGCCGCCGAGCGCGTTGCCGCCGCCGCCGCGCCGGGGACGGCCTCGAGTGCGGCCGCCAGGGCGTCGAGCGACGCAAACCGTTCCTCCGGGTTCTTGGCGAGCGCCTTGCCGAGCACTGCCTCGAGCTCCGGCCACGGCTCGCCGCCGCGCTCGGCGAAAGGACGCGGCGCGCCCGCGGCGATCTGGCCCAGCATCGCCTCGCGCTCCAGGGAGAAGTCGAGGTAGTGGGCGCCGGCGGCCAGCAGGTAGAGCAGGGCCGCCACGGCATACTGCTCCCCCGCGGCGGAAGCGGCCGGCGGCGGCAGGCCGGCGAGCACCGCCGCCGCGTACTCGGGCTCGAAGTAGAAGGCGACGCCGCCGCGCCCGGCCGGCGGCAGGCCGGCGGGCGCGCCCCGCCACCAGGCGAGCCCGAAGTCGATCAGCCGCACGCCGCCGCCGGCCGCCACCAGGATGTTGCGCGGATGGACGTCGCAGTGGAGCACGCCCTGCCGATGCAGCCTGGCGTAGGCGCGGGCGACGGCCCGGCAGAGCGCGAGGATCCCGGCGCGCCCCGCTTCACCGCCGCGCTCGCGCGCCTCGCCCGCGGCCTTCGCAGCGTCGACACCCGCGCACCATTCGAGCAGCAGGAACCGTCGCTCCCGGTAGCTGCCAACCGCCAGCAGCCGCGGCGCCACCCGGGCTGCCTCCGCCGCTCCCGGGGGGGCCGCATCGGCTGCAAGGGTGCCGGGCGCGCGCCGGGCGCCGCGGGCGAGGTGAGCCAGGACCGCGGCCTCGCGGTCCAGCCTCGCCGCCATGCCGCGCCGGGCCGGCGGCGTGCGCCGATCTCCGGCATCGCCGGCGACGCGCGAGGCGCCCGCGAGAGAGGAATCGCGTGCGCCGCCGTACGTCTCCCGGAGGCGCTCGATCTTGAGCGCCCCCTCGCGGCCCGCACCGGTCCGCACCTGGTAGACCTCGGTGTCCTCGAGGACCTGCAGGCTGCAGAGGACCGTACAGCCCGCGAGGCGCTCGCCCTCGACGCAGGAGGCCTCGATGCCGCCGGCGTCGGCGCCGGCCGCCGGCACCAGAAAGCCCTCGCGCACCAGGCGCGCCAGCAGCGGATAGGCAGCTTCCAGGGTGGCGTCGGGATCGGCGCCGCTGGCGCGGCTGTGGCGGATCACCGCCTCGACCACGGTCGCGGGCGAGGCAAACTCGCGCAGCAGCTCGGCGGCGCCGGCGCCGACCAGGCGAGAGGGCGTGCGCAGGCGGGGGCGGGTGATCGCCACGTCGCCGTCCTGCCAGGTCAGCTGCCGCCGCGCCCCGGGGGAGAGCTCGGCCACCGGCACCAGCAGGACGTCGGCAGGCAGCACCAACGGCCCGGAAAGGGTGGTCAGCGCCAAGCCTGCTCTCCTTGCCGCCGCCAGAGGCCGCCGCCGGGAGTCCAGGTATCGGTGTCGATGCCCTCGAGGCGCAACCGCTCGAGCGCGAAGCGCCAGGGCTCGCTGGCCTCCCCTCCCGGCGGTGCCTCCCCTGCCATCGGCCCGCCGCCGGCGGCAGCGGTCACCCCGGAGGTCGCCTCGGAGGTCACCCCGGAGATCAGGGCCCTTGCCAGCCGATGGGTCAGCCACAGCCGCCAGCTCATCCTGCCGTCGCCCTCGAGCGGCCCGAAGCCGGTCTCCTGCGGCGGATCGACTCCCCACGACAGCTGGCCGCCGCCGGCGATCTCGGAGGTGAATGGCACGCCATGGGCGGCGATGCCGCCCAGCCGCTCGGCCAGCGCACCGGCCGCCTCGGCCAGGCGCTCGAAGGTGGCGAAGTAAGCGACGATCTTGTCGGGCCGCAGCAAGCCCGCGGCGTTCGCGCCGATCTTGAAGCCGGGCGAGCCCACCGCCGCGAGGCCGTCGAGGACTGTGCCGAACGCGTCGGGGAGGGCCTCGGGCACCAGGCTGACGTAGAGCTTGTAGGTGACGGCGCCCGCCGGCACGGCGGGCCTGGCCGCCGCCGGCTGCCAGCGAATCCACGGCTCCTCGCCGGCCGGCGTCAGGGCGCGCCAATGACGCTCGAGCAGGGAGCGCGAGGGGCCGCCGGCGGCGATGCCGAGATGGCGCCGCACCGCGTCCGGCCCGGGGAGGAGCCGCTGCCACCGCGGCGTCAGCGGCAGGCGGTGGTAGGCGTAGATGCGCAGCGACAGGCGAAGCGGCTCGACCGCTGGCAGCGTCCGCGCCAGGTCCTGCCCGTAGCGCAGCGCCGCCCGCGACAGCTGCCCCAGGCGGCCGCCGGCCGCCTGGGCAATCCGGTCGCCAGCCGCCTGGGCAATCCGGCCGCCGGCCGCCGATGGCCGCATTGCCTGGGCGGCGAACAGCGGCATCGCCGCGGCGCCCGAGACGAAGCTCCCCGGCTCGCTCTCGATCTCGAGCACTCCGTCCGCCACCAGCCGCGCCACCGCCCGCGCCGCGACGGCGTCCCCCAGCCGCGACCGCACGTAGACCGGCAGCAGCCCGGGCCGGCCGAGGGTCAGGAAGAGCAGTGCGGTCTCGCGATCGACTGCCTTGCAGCCCAGCCCCTTGTCGCCGCCGCCCGCACCGCCGCCCGGCGCGGGACGCAGCAGGCCGTAGTGGTCGGGATCGCGCTCCAGCCCGGCCAGCAGCCGGCGCTCGCCGTCCGGCAGGCGGTCGAAGAGCACCAGCTCGAACTCCGGGTTGGCGCGCAGCGGACGCTCGAACAGGTCGGCAACGGTCATCGCTTCGCCATTCCATCGCATCCCGAGCCACGGCGCCAGCGGGCGCGTCGGGCGCGTAGCCGTGATGGCCGTTGCAGGAAATCTGTGTTAGTATACCGTAATACCCTATTGGAGTTCGTTGTATCGAAGTTTTAGCATGTCTTCCTCGATCCCTCTCGACTCATCCCTGATCGAGGAGTTCCTCGGCGCACTGATCGTCCTCACGCCGGCGGGGGAAGTCCTCTCCTGGAGCCGCGGCGCCGAGATGCTCTGCGGCTTTGCGAGCGGCGAGGCCCTGAACCGGTCGCTGTTCGACCTCATCATCGCCGCCGACCGCGTCGAGGAAGCCCGCGAACAGCTGGGCAAGGCGCTCGAGACCGGCGCGGCGGCCTTCGAGTCGGAGATCCGCCGCCACGACGGCTCCGGCCTTTTCGTCACCATCGCGCTCAAGGTCATCGCTGCTTCCGGCACGGCCGGCCAGGCCGGCGACGCGCCAGGCGGCGCCGGCGGCCTCCGCGTCGCCGTCAACCTGCGAGACGACAGCAGCCTCCGAGTCCTACGGCAGTCGCGAATGCTCGAGGCCAAGTTCCGCGGCCTGCTCGAGGCGGCGCCCGACGCCATGGTCATGGTCAACCGCGCCGGCCGCATCGTCCTGGTCAACACCCAGGCCGAGAGGCTCTTCGGCGCCGCCCGCCTCGAGCTCCTGGGCAGCGCCATCGAGGAGCTGGTGCCCGAGAGCTTTCGCGGGCAGCATCCCCGCCACCGCGCCGCCTATTTCGCCGACCCGCGCCAGCGCCCGATGGGCCGCGACCTGGAGCTCTTCGCGCGCCGCCGCGACGGCACCACCTTCCCCGCCGAGATCAGCCTGTCGCCGCTGGCCACCGAGGAGGGGACCTTCGCCATCGCCGCCATCCGCGACATCAGCGACCGCAGGAAGGTCGAGGCCAAGTTCCGCGGCTTGCTCGAGTCGGCCCCCGACGCCATGGTCATCGTCAACCGCGAGGGCAAGATCGAGCTGGTCAACGGCCAGGCCGAGAAGCTGTTCGGCTACAGCCGCGAGGAGCTGCTCGGCCAGCCGGTGGAGCTGCTGGTGCCCGACCGCTTCCGCGCCCAGCATCCGCAGCACCGCGACAGCTTCTTCGCCGACCCGCGGGTGCGTGGCATGGGCATCGGCATGGAGCTCCATGGCCAGCGCAAGGACGGCAGCGAGTTCCCGGTCGAGATCAGCCTCTCGCCGCTCGAGACCGAGGAGGGCATCCTGGTTTCGGGCGCCATCCGCGACATCACCGAGCGCCGCCGTCTCGAGGACCTGCGGCGCAAGAGCCTGCAGGAGGCCAACCGCCTGAAGAGCGAGTTCCTCGCCAACATGTCGCACGAGCTGCGCACGCCGCTCAACGCCATCATCGGCTTTGCCGAGCTCATGCACGACGGCAAGGTGGGGCCGGTGGCGCCCGACCACAAGGAGTACCTGGGCGACATCCTCACCAGCTCGCGCCACCTGCTCGGGCTGATCAACGACGTGCTCGACCTGTCCAAGATCGAGGCCGGGAGGATGGAGTTCTTCCCCGAGCCGGTGGACCTGGGCAAGCTCGCCGCCGAAGTGCGCGACATACTGCGCAGCCTGGCGGCCTCGCGCCGCATCGCCATCTCGATCGAGGTCGCAGCCGGCGCCGGCGAGGCGGTGGTGGACCCCGCAAAGCTCAAGCAGGTCCTCTACAACTATCTCTCGAACGCGCTCAAGTTCACGCCCGAGGACGGCAGCGTCGTGCTGCGGGTCGCGCCGGAAGGCGAAGAGGACTTCCGCATCGAGGTCGCGGACACCGGCATCGGGATCCGCCCCGAAGACCTGGGACGCCTGTTCGTCGAGTTCCAGCAGCTCGACGCCGGCGCCGCCAAGATGTACGGCGGCACCGGCCTCGGCCTGGCCTTGACGCGGCGCATCGTCGAGGCGCAGGGCGGGCGGGTCGGCGTCGACAGCGCCCCCGGCCAGGGGAGCCGGTTCTTCGCCGTCCTCCCCCGCGCCGCTCGCCCAGGCCCGGTCCCCGAGCCCGCCCCGCCGCCGCACCCGGATGCGCCCTGCCTGCTGGTGATCGAAGACGACGCCAGGGAACGCGCCTGGCTGGTGCGCGAGCTGGCCGCGGCCGGATTTGCCGTCGAGACCGCGGCGACCGGCGGCGAGGCCGTCGAGCGCTGCCGCCGGCGCGCCTTCGCCGCCGTGACGCTCGACCTGCTGCTGCCCGACGCTTCCGGACTCGACGTGCTCACCGCCATCCACGATACCGGCGCCAACCGCGGCGTGCCGGTCATCGCCGTTACGGTGGTGACTGAGCAGGCGGCGGGCGGCTGGCCGCTGCACGACTTCCTCACCAAGCCCCTGAAGCGCGAGGACCTCTTTGCCTCGCTGGCGCGCGCCGGCGTGGTGCCGGTGCCGGCGCCGGCGCCGGCATCTGCAACGGCGGCAAGCCCGGCCGGCGAGGGGCCGCCCGGTGGCCGGTGAGCCTATCCTGATCGTCGACGACAACCCCGCGAACCTCAAGCTCGCCCGCGTGATGCTCAGCGCCGAGGGCTACGAGGTGCGGGTGGCGGTGGACGCCGAGGAGGCCCTGGCGCTGCTCGACGGCTTCCGTCCGCGGCTGATCCTGATGGACCTGCAGCTGCCGGGCATGGACGGCCTGACACTGACCAGGCGCCTCAAGGGCGACCCGGCGACCCGCGACGTCGTCATCCTGGCGCTCACCGCCTACGCCATGAAAGGAGACGAGGAGAAGGCCCTGCTGGCGGGTTGCGACGGCTACGTCACCAAGCCGATCGACACCCGCACCCTGCCGCTGGTCATCGCCCGCGTCCTCGCCGCCCAGGGTCAGGAAACGCCATGAGCGGCGGCCACAACGTCCTGGTGGTCGAGGACAACCCGATCACCCGCAAGATGATGCGCGTCGCCCTCGAGAGCGCGGGCTACAGCGTCACCGAGGCCGGCGACGGCGGCGCGGCGCTCGCCGCCGCCAGCGAGCGGCGGCCCGATCTCATCGTCCTCGACTACGTGCTGCCCGACATCGACGGCTTGCAGCTGCTCGTGGAGCTGCGGCGGGAGGCCGGCCGCCCGGACCTTCCGGCCCTGCTGGTGACCGGTATGGTTTCCCGACTCGGCGAGCTGCGGGCCAAGGCCGGAGAGCTCACCGAGTTCCTGCCCAAGCCGATCGAGCCGTCGCGCCTGATCGAGGTAGTGCGCGCGCACCTGAGCGCGCCAAGTGGGCGGGGCGGCGGCGGCACCGTCCTGGTGGCGGACGAGGATCCGCTCAACCTGAAGCTCGCCGCCTTGCGCCTGGGCCACGAGGGCTACACCGTCGTCACCGCTCCGGGCGGCGCGGAGGCCTTGCAGAAGGCCCGCGCCGCGCGGCCGGACGCCATCCTTGCTCATGCCGGCATGCCGGCGATGGACGGCTTCGCCCTCTGCCGCGAACTGCGGCGCGACCCGGTGCTGTGGGCGGTCCCGGTGATCCTCTTCTCCTCCGCTTACCTCGAGGAGGCGGACCGCGAGCTGGCCAGGAAGATGGGCGCGACGGCACTGGTGGCCCGCACCGCCGACCTGGGCGCCGCCTCGGAGGCGCTGCGTCAAGCACTGCGCGGCGCCGCACCGCCGTCGCCGGCGCCGGCGTCCGCCGCCGCCGGCGGCGAAACCGAGCTGGCCGTTCTCTACCGGCAGCGGGTCCAGGCGCAGCTCGAGCGCCAGACCGCGCAGAACCGCGCGCTGCTGCGCCAGGCCGGGATCCAGGCCACGGCGCTGGCGCTGATGCGCAGCCTGACCGAGGTCCTGGGCCAGCCGGCCAACGTGCCCGAGGTGATCGGCGACGTGCTCGTCCAGTGCCTCGACGCCGCCGGCCTCTCGACCGGACTGCTGTATCTGGCCGAGGCGGAGAACCGCTACCGGCTGCAGGCGCACTCCGGGATCGGGGCCGGCATGCGGGACGCCGCCGAGGCCTGCTTCGGCCATCCCGAGCTCATCCAGGCGATTGCCGCCGGCGGCCGGCCCGTCTCCCTGACGGCGCCCGGTGCTGCCGCCGACTTCCTCGCCAGCATGGGGCGGTCCTCGGCCATGGTGGTGCCCTTCGTGGTGATGGGAGAGACCTTCGGTGTGCTGGTGCTGGCGTCGGACCACCAGGACCTCTCCGACAACTCATGGCTCGGCTTTGCCGGCAGCCTCGCCGTGCAGTTCGGCCAGACCGTGGCGCTCGGCCAGTCGCTCACCCGCCTGGCGGCCTCCGAGCAGCGCTACCGGGCCCTGATGGAGCAGGCCAACGACGCCATCCTGGTCCTCGACATGGAGCGGCACGTCCTGGAAGTCAACGGCGCCATGCTGCGCCTGCTCGGCCGGCCGCGCCAGGACCTCGTTGGCCGGCACATCGACGACTTCGTGGTCCCCGAGGAGCTGGGGGACGTTCGGCAACAGCGCGCGGCCCTGACGCGCGACGGCAGTGTGCACGTGCCGCTCCGCCACCTGGTGCGCGCCGACGGCTCGCGGGTCCCGGTCGAGGTGTCCGCTTCGGTGGTGCGCATCGGCGACGCCACGACCATCCTCGTCATTCTCCACGACATCACCGAGCGCCGGCGGCTCGAGGCCCAGTTCCAGCAGGCACAGAAGATGGAATCGGTCGGCCGCCTGGCCGGCGGGGTCGCGCACGACTTCAACAACCTGCTCACCCTGATCCTCGGCTACGGCAACCTGGTGCTGCAGTCGCTCGCCGACCAGCCGGCGCTGAGCCGGCAGGTCGAGGCGATGGTCCGCGCCGGCGAGAGCGCCGCGGCGCTCACCCGCCAGCTGCTCGCCTTCAGCCGCCGCCAGGTGCTGGTCTCGACGGTCATCGACGTCAACGCCCTGGTCCGCCAGCTCGAGCAGATGCTGCGGCGCCTGATCGGCGAAGACATCGAGCTGGTCGCCGACCTCGAGCCGCGGCTCGGGCGCATCCGCGCCGACTCCGGCCAGATCGAGCAGGTGGTGATGAACCTGGTGGTCAACGCCCGCGATGCGATGCCGGGCGGCGGCAAGCTGACCCTCTCGACTCGCAATTTCCCTCAGGCGCCGCCGGCCGCCGCGACCCACGTCCTGCTGCGGGTGACCGACACCGGCTGCGGCATCGACAGCGCCGTCCTGCCGCATCTGTTCGAGCCTTTCTTCACCACCAAGGAGGAGGGCAAGGGGACCGGGCTCGGGCTGGCGACGGTCTACGGCATCATTCGCCAGAGCGGCGGCAACGTCGAGGTCGAGAGCCAGCCGGGAGAGGGAGCCACGTTCAGCGTCTACCTGCCGCGCACCGAAGAACCCTTGACGCCGGAGACCGCCGTGGCAGTCACCCCGGGCCGCGGCAGCGAAACCGTCCTGGTGGCCGAGGACGAGGCGTCGATCCGGTCGCTGGCGCGCGAGATCCTCGAGGAGCAGGGTTACGTGGTGCTCGAGGCGGGCAGCGCCGACGAGGCGTTGCAGGTCGCCGAGCGCCACGCCGGCCGCATCCACCTGCTGCTCACCGACGTCATCATGCCCGGCAAGAGCGGCGTCGAGCTGGCCGCGGCCCTCCTCGCCCTCCGCCCCGGCCTGCGTGTGGTCTACATGTCGGGCTACGCCGACCGCCCCGTGCGGGCCGATGCGCCCGGCGTCGCCTTCATCCAGAAGCCCTTCGCGCCCGCCCTGCTCGCCGAGCGGGTACGGAGCACTCTCGACCGGACCTAATGTCCCGAGGAATCGAGCACCTGCCGCACCTTGCGGGCCAGGGCGTCGATCGCGAAGGGCTTGTCCAGCAGCGCCGCCTTGGCCGGGAGGTTCTCGTGGCTGGCGATGCCGCCGGACATGAAGAGGACCTTGATTCCCGGCCGCAGGCTGGCGATCCGCTCCGCCAGCTCGGGACCCCGCATGCCGGGCACCTGGATGTCGGTGACCAGGATGTGGATCGGACCGAGATGACGGCGGCCGATCTCGAGCGCCTGATCGCCGTTGGCCGCCGCCAGCACCGCATAGCCGTAGGGCTCGAGCGCCAGCCGCGCCAGCAGCCGGAGGCCCTCGTCATCCTCCACCAGCAGGACCGTTTCCATGGCGCGCGAACCCCGCCCGGAACCGAATGGTGGTTCCCCGATCCTGTCTTCGCAGCACTCTATTGGCACGCAACCACTGTATGCGGTGCCGGCAACCGGCAACATCGTTGGGCCGCCGAGAACCGCGTCGTCGGCCGGCTGACAACGGCGGTGGCGGCGGCGGCGGCCGGCGACGCTGGCGACGGCTACTCGAAGAGGCGGTGTACGATCGCGTATTGGACAAGGTCGGAGTTTTCGCTCATGCCCATTTTTTCGAGGATGCGGGTGCGATAGGTGCTCACCGTGGGCACCGACAGGCCGAGCCCTTCGGCGCTCGCGGTCACCGTCTTGCCCGCGGCGAGCAGCCGGAAGACCTGGAACTCGCGGTCGGATAGCAGCTCGTGCGGAGCGCGCCCAGGGGCCAGGGCGACCTCGCCGGCAAGCCTCTCGGCCAGGCTGGGGCTGACATACCTGCGGCCCGCCAGGACGGTCTTGACCGCCGTGACCAGGTCGGCGGCGGCGGACTTCTTCGCCAGATAGCCGGCGGCCCCGGCGCGCAGCACGCGCACCCCAAACTGCTCCTCCGCGTGCATGCTGAGCACCAGGACCGGCAGCCTGGGCCTGGCGCGCCGCAGCTCCTTGAGCACCTCGAGACCGCTCTTGCCGGGCAGCGAAATGTCGAGGATGACGACCTCCCAGTCGCCGGCCTCCGCCATGCGGACGGCATCCTCGCCGCTTGCCGCGTCGCCGAAGGCCGCGCCGGCGAGGGCGCCCTCGAGGATCTGCTTGAGCCCCTGGCGCACCACGGCGTGATCGTCCACGAGCAGGATGCGTGTCATAGCGGCAGAACCACCTCGACCGTGGTGCCAGGCGCAGGATTGGACCTGACGACCAGGTCGCCGCCCAGCGCGCGAGCCCGCTCGCGCATGCCGACGAGGCCGATGGATCGCGAGTCGCCGATCTTGTGCTCGGGAATGCCGCTGCCGTTGTCGACGACGTCGAGGGTGACCCGGCCGGGCTCGGCGGTGAGCCGGATGTCGACGGCGGTCGCGCCGGCGTGGCGCGCGACGTTGGTGAGCGCTTCCTGCAGGATGCGGAACAGGGCGGTGGCCTGGTCCGAGCTGAGATCCGCTCCTGCCATGGTCGAGATCCGGCGGCAGGAGATGCCGGTCCGCTTCTCGAACTCTTCGACGTACCATTCGACGGCTGCCTCGAGACCCAGCATGTCGAGGATACCGGGCCGCAGCTCGCTGCTGATGCGGTGCACCGCATCCGACGCCAGGTTGAGCAGCTGCGACATGTCGTGGAGCTTGCCGACCAGGGGCTCGCGCAGCGGTAGTGACGGCGACTCCAGCTGCCGGTCGAGCCAGGCTACGTCCAGGCGCAGGGCGGTCAGCATCTGTCCGATCTCGTCATGGACCTCCCGCGCAATGCGCGTGCTCTCCTCCTCCCGCGCGGAGCGCAGCTGTGCCGAGAGCCCCCGCAGCTCCTCGTAGGACTGCTGCAGCCGCTCCTCGGTCTGCTGGCGCTCGGTGACGTCCAGGCCAAAACCAATGGTGGTGCCGTCGGAGAGCCGCGTGCGCATCCACAAGGTGTTGACGATCCTGCCGCCGCGCGCGCGGGTCTTGAAGGCAGTCCACTCGCGAGCTCCCTCACGGATCACCTGGTTCGCCCGCTGCAGATCGGCGGGGTCCGGGTAGAGCTCGGCCAGGATGTCGACGCGTTGCGATTCCTCCAAGGTCCAGCCGGTGACGCGCTCCCATTCCCGGTTGGCGAAGATCTGGCGCCGCGCCGCCGGATCGAACAGCGAGACCATTACCGGGATGTAGTCGAAGATGGTCTGGAGCAGCTCTGACCGTTTCCGCAGCGCCACCCGCTCCTGCTGGCGGCGCGACAGCTCGGCGCCGAGTGCGGCGAGCCGCTCCGGCGCGCGGTTCAGCGCCACGTAGTAGGGGTTGACGAGCACGCCGCCCGGGGCGAGCAGCTCCGGATGCGTTTCGAGCGCACCGTGGAGCAGGGTCTCGCCGCTCATCGACTGGACCTGGTGCAGGCAGAGGATGACGAGGGGCCACTTCTCGGCGAGATCCGCGAGCAGGGCTTCGGTGGCGAAGAGCTCGCCGTCGGGCACCTGGTGCTCCCGGTCCCAACCGACGATGCCGCTGAGGCGGAGTACGTCGGCGCCCGCCGCCAGCCCAGCCGCGAAGGCCGCCGTCACCTCCTCGAGCGTCGCACGCGCCGAGGACCCGCGAACGACGCGCCTGAGGCGGCCGCTCGCCTGGTGAGCCGCAACGTCGACCCCCTGCCGTTCGAGGCTGCCGAGGATGCGCCGGAGGTCCGCGGCATCGCCGATGATCACGCAGTGATCCGAGCCGCGCAGCCCGGCGATCACGAAGCCGAGCGCCTCGTCCAGATGCTCCTCGGTTTCGCAGAGACACGCGATGTGGGAATGCAGGGGAACGTGCCAACCGGCAATGCCCAGATCGACGGTCGGAGGCGATTCCTCCGACCCAACACGCCATTTTGTTGCTTTGTTTGACATTGACGTATGCCCGAAAGGGATCTTTTTCGTCCCTATGGGCACGATCAAAGACCCTTGAGCACATCTTAAACCATTTGGAGCTTTACCGGGTAGGGGGTATGCGCAGGGCTATACTTCGCCGTCATGGCAACGCACGATGCGGCTCCGCGGGTGCTCGACAGCGATCTCGACCGCGACCTGGGATTCGGCTCGGTGGTGGCGCGGGAGAGCCGGCAACGGCTGCTCAACCGCGACGGCACTTTCAACGTGCGGCGCGACGGCATGCCGCCACTCGCCTCGCTGAGCCTGTACCACCACCTGCTCACCATCCCCTGGCCCAAGTTCCTGGGACTGGTGGGCCTCACCTTCCTCGCGCTCAACACGGTCTTCGGCCTGGCCTACCTTGCCTGCGGCCCCGATGCCCTACACGGCGCGCAGGCGTCGGAGATGGGCGGCAGCGAGTTCCTGCGCGCCTTCTTCTTCAGCGTCCAGACCTTCGCCACCATCGGTTACGGGCACATCAGTCCGGCGGGCCTCGCCGCCAACCTGCTGGTGACCGTCGAAGCGCTGGCCGGCCTGCTCATCTTCGCCCTCGCCACCGGCCTGCTGTTCGCGCGTTTCTCCCGTCCCACCGCGAAGATCGTGTTCAGCGAGCGCGCCCTGGTCGCCCCCTTCCAGGGCGGCACCGCCTTCGAGTTCCGCATCGTCAACTCGCGCAGCAACCAGCTCCTCGAGGTCGAATGCCAGGTGCTGTTCACCCAATTCCCCGGCAAGGGCAAGATTGGCATGCGCCAGTTCGTGCCGTTGAATCTCGAGCGGCGCAAGGTCACCTTCTTCCCGCTCTCCTGGACCATCGTGCACGCGATCGACCCGGCGAGCCCGCTGCACGGGCTCACCTACGAAGACCTGGTCGTCACCAATGCCGAGTTCCTGGTGGTGCTCACCGGCTTCGACGAGACCTTCTCGCAGACCGTGCACACGCGGTCGTCCTACAAGCCCGAGGAGATCGTCTGGGGCGCCTCCTTCAAGAACATGTACAAACCGCTGGACGCGGCAGGGACCCTCAGCATCGACGTCGGGCTGCTCAGCGAGTACGAGCGGGTGCCGCTGCCGGCCGCACCGGCGTCCGCGTCTTAGCTGGCGATGAAAGCGGCGACCGCCGCGACGGCCTCGTCCAGGTTTTGCGACTCGGTGCGGCCGGAGGACTTGCGCGGCTTGAAGGAATGGTCGCCGTCCTCGATCCAGTGGACGCGGATGCCGGCGGCGAGGGTGTAGCCGGCGACTTCGGCGGGGCCGCCGAAGGAGTCGCGAGTGCCCTGGACGATGAGCGCCGGCGTGCGCAGGTCGCGCAGGTGGGCCGTGCGCTTCTCCGCCACCGCCGCAACGGCGCCGGGCGGGCGGAACGGATAGCCGAGGCAAACCAGGCCGCGCACGCCGGCCTGGTCCGCGATCAGGCTGGCGATCCGGCCGCCCATGGACTTGCCCCCGATCCAGACGTCGGCGCCGCCTCCTGGGGTCTCGCTCGAGGCGATCCCTTCGATCGCTTGGATCGCTTCGATCGCTTGGATCGATTCGATCGCTTGGAGCCAGGCGCGGCGCAGCTCCGGCTCGCGGTCAGGCGCCTTGCGGCCGCCAGCCTCGCGCCGCGCGTGCATGTAGGGGAACTCGAACCGCGCCACGCGCAGCCCGTGCCGGGCGAGCCCGGCTGCCATGGTGACGAGGAACGGAGAGTCCATGGGCGCGCCGGCGCCATGGGCGAGCACCAGCAGCGGCCCGTGCGGGGGGCCGTCGAACAGGAACATGACCGGACTCTATCGCAGCCCCCCAACGCCGGTTGCACGAGCAAGCGCCGCCTCAACTGCTAACATCGTCGAGAGATGTTGGAGCGGCAGGAGCCCATGGCAAAGACGAGTCTCTCCCCGGAGGCGGCACTGGAACGGACGCTGACGCGCCTGGTGCAACGGCTGCGCGAGGCGGCCGAGGACAACCTCCTCGGCGTTGCCGTGTACGGCACGCCGAAGAGCCGCCACGCCGCGGGCACCGGCGCGGCCGAGGTCAACATCCTGGTGGTGGTGGCCAACGCCACCCTCCAAGCGCTGCTGCCCCTGGCCCCGGTGCTGACCTCGGCCCAGCGCCAGTCACAGGTGTCGTCGTTCGTCGCCACGCGAGCCGAGCTGCGAGTCGACACCCATCTCTTCCCCGCCCGCTTGCTGGAGCTCCGGCTCACCCACCGCGTGCTCTACGGCGACGTCCATCTCGATCGGCTGGAGATCGCGCCGCGCGGGCTGCGCTTCGCGGCGCTGCAGGAGCTCAAGAACCTGGAGATCCGGCTGCGCCACCGTATCCTTGACCGCGGCACCGACCCCGACCTGCTGTGGGCGGGAATCGTCCAGAGCCTGCCGCGGCTGTTCGCGATCCTCGAGACGGTGCTGCACGCGCGGGGCGGCGAACGGCCCGCCACCCGCGCCGACGTGCCGCGTCTGGCGGCCGAGGCACTGGGAATCGAGCCGCTCCGCCTGGAGCCGATCAACGCCTTGCGCCAGCTCACCAGCCGGCCGACCGACGAGGCGGTGCGAGAGGAGCTCGGCGCCTACCTGGAGCTGCTCGGCGACCTGGTGCGGCACCTCGGCCGCGAGGCCGCGAAGGACGGCATGCCGCCCGAGGTTACCGCTGCCGTCTGGGAATGACTACTCGCGGCGCAGCGCCAGGGCGGGTGCGATGCCGGCGGCGCGGCGGGCCGGGAAAGCGCTCGCGAGGAGCGCCACGCCGCCCAGCAGCAGCGCCGCGCCGGCGTAGGTGCCGACCCGGGTCGCCGGCGTTTCGTAGAGCAGCCCCGCGAGCAGCCGGCTGAACAGCAGGGCGCCGCCTGAACCGAGCGCCAGGCCGAGCAGCGTCAGCACCGCGCCGCGGCCCAGCACGAGCCGCCGCACGTCGCCGCGGGCGGCGCCCAGCGCCTGGCGCACCGCGATCTCGGGCGTGCGCTGGACCACCGCCGCCGCGGCGGTCGCGTAGACGCCGCTGACCGCCAGGCCGAGGGCGGCGGCAGCGAACAGCGCCACCAGCCACGAGCCCAGCCGCGGGCCGGCCGCCTCCTGGCGGCGGGCGACCTCCAGCCAGCGCGCCGCCGAAACCGGCAGGCCGGCGTCGACCGCCGCGATCTGCCCGCGCACGGCGCCGTCGAGCGCCGCTCTGCCGGCGGCCGTCGCGGCGCCCGCTCCGACCCACGGCGCCGCGGTCCCTGTACCGGTCGACGGCGGCGGGCCAGCGGCGGGCCGGACCACCAGCGCCATCGCCCGCCAGGGCACCTGCTCGTACGGCAGGAACAAGACCGGGCGCGGCCCAGCCTCGAGATCGACGTCGCGCACCGGGGCGACCACTCCCACCACCGTCAGCTCGCGGCCGCCGCCCGGCCGGCGGAGCCGGCGTCCGAGGGGGTTCGCGCCCGGCCAGGCGCGCCCGGCAAACGTCGAATCGACGACCGCCACCGGGTGCTGGACGTCGCGGTCGGCCGGCTCGAGCAGCCGGCCGGCGATGCGCCGCAGGCCGAGAGCGCGGAAGCAGCCCGGCGTCACCACCCGCCACTCGGCTGCCAGGTCGCGGCTCCGCCCGTCGCCAGTCGCGACACTCGTTGCTTCTCGAAACTCGTGCTCGCCGGCGGGCCGTGGGTCGAGGGTGAAAGGCTCCTCGGTCCGCTCGGCGGCGAGCGGCGCCGTGCTCACGAAGCCGGCCGCCGCCACCCCCGGCAGCTGCCCCAGGCGCTCTTCGAGACGGCGCAGCAGCGCCCGCCGCTCGGCCGGCGAGTAGCGCTCGCCGTTGAGCGCCAGGCGCAGGCTCAGCACGTGGTCGGCGTCGAAACCCGGGTCGGCGCGGTCGAGGCGCAGGTAGCTCTCGAGCAACAGCCCGGCCGCCACCAGCAGGGTGGTCGCGCAGGCGAGCTCCGCCACCACCAGCGCGTCACGGACCCGCCCCTCGCGCCGGGTGGTCAGCCGCGCACTTTGGCGCACCGCCTCGTGGCCCGGCCGGAGGGCTTGCAGCGCCGGACCCAGGCCGCACACCACGCTGCTGAGCAGCGCCAGGGCAAGCACCAGGCCGGCGGTGCCGAGGTCGAGCTGGGGCCTGCCTGCGGACAGCGCGGACAGCCCGGGCGGCCCGGGCGCGGCGAGCCCTGCGAGCTGCGGCACTCCCGCCGCCGCCTGGCGCAGCGCGGCGGTGGCGGCACCGGACAGGAGCAGGCCGCCGACCGCGCCGAGCAGCGCCAGCAGCAGCCCCTCGGCGAACAGCTGGCGGACGATGCGGCCGCGGCCGCCGCCCAGGGCGGCGCGCAGGTCGATCTCGCGCTGCCGCGCGGCGGCACGCGCCCACAGCAAGTTGGCCGCGGTGGCGCTGGCGAGCAGCCACAGCAGCGCCGCCGCCGCCAGCAGCAGGCGCGCGCGCCGCGTCCAGCGCGGCCCGATCCAGGCCGCCGGCAGCGCCTCCACACGGGCGCCCCAACCCTGGTTGGTCTCGGGATGGAAGCGGGCGGCGGTGGCGGCAACTGCCGCCAGGTCGGCAGCCGCCTGGCTGACCGACACGCCGGGCCGCAGCCGCGCCAGCACCTCCAGGCGGTGGTGATCGCGGGCGCTGCCGGCCGCCGCAGGCCGGACGAGCGGCACCCAGAGTCCGACTCCCGGCGGCGCCGCGAACCCGGCCGGCATCACGCCGGCGATGCGCAGCGGCACGCCGTCGAGCCACAGGGTGCTGCCGACGATCTGGGGATCGGCGCCGAACCGCCGGCGCCAGAGCGCATGAGACAGCACCGCCACGCGACGGTTGCCGCCGGGTGCCGCCACGGTGGCGGCAAAGCCTCGCCCCAGCAGCGGCTGGCCGCCGAGCAGCGGCAGCAGCGAGGCGGTGGCGCGGGCCGCGAGCACGCGCTCGGGCGGCTCCGCCGCCGTCCCGGGGCCGGTCAAGTTGGCTTCCGCGGTCTCGAACGCGGCAATGCCGGCAAAGCTCCGGCAGAAGCGGCGCCAGTCGGCGAAGTCGGGCACCGAAGCTGCGAAATCGACGCCGGCCGGGCTGACCTGACGCAGGCGCACCAGGCTGGCCGGCTCGGCGAACGGCAGCGGGCGCAGCACCGCGCGCGCGATCCGCCACGCGGTCGCGGCGCCGGCGAGGCCGGCGGTCAGGGCGACGACCGCGAGCAGGGTCGGCCCGGGCCGCTCGCCCAGGCGGCGGCCGGCAAGCCGCAGGTCACGGCCGAGCTCGGCCAGCCAGCGCGCACGGCGCTGCGCCCGGTCGCGGCCGCCGCCGATGGCGCTGCACTCGGCCTTCACCCGGCCGACGTCGCCGAAACGCCGGCGGGCTGCCGCCGTCGCCGCGGCGGGCGCCAGACCGCGGGCCGCATACTCGCGGGCGCGCATCTCCAGATGGAAGGCGAGCTCGTCGGCGATCTCCTCGTCGAGCCCCGGCTTCCAGAGCAGCGAGCGGAAACGGCGCACCGGTCCGGCGGAGTGGGCCATACGCTAAGTCGCGGGCAGCAGCACCTTCGAGACGGCGGCCGTGAAGCTCTCCCATTGCGCGGTCTCGGCGTCGAGCTGGGAGCGGCCGGCCGGCGTCAGGCGATAGAACTTGGCCTTGCGGTTGAGCTCGGAGATGCCCCATTCGGCCTCGATCCAGCCGCGGCGCTCCATGCGGTAGAGAGCCGGATAAAGCGACCCCTCCTCGATCTGCAGCGCATCCTCCGTCGCTTCCTCGAGCCAGCGGGCGATGGCGTAGCCATGGCGCGGGCCCCGGCTGAGCGTCTTCAAGATCAAGACGTCGAGAGTGCCCTGGAGAAGTGGCAAAGGCTGGTTGGACATGTCTTTGGCGTTCGCCTCCTCGAAGTTCGGAGCGAGCATAGCAACACGGTGCCTAGATTGTCAAGGCAAATGTAACGCGACACGTCACAGGTGCGCACCGGCGCGTCAGGCGGACGGCGGGACGGCGCTCGCCTCGCGGCGCGACGTCAGGCGCGCCGGACCCGGACCGACTGGAGCCAGTGGGCCTGGAAGGCCGCACCGACCGCCGCCAGCACCACGAACGCCAGCAACCGGCCGCTGCCGCCCAGCCGCAGGTGGACGTTCTCGAGGATCAGCCCCGCGCCGGCGATCGCCGAGTAAAGGATCAGGGCGAGGTCGAACAGCGCCAGCGCAAGAACGGCCGCCACCACGCCGGCCAGCAGGAGGACCAGCTGCTGGCCAGGGCGCAACGGCGGCAGGCTCCAGCCGAGCAGGGCGGCCAGGAGATAGGCGCCGACGAAGAAGCCGGCCACCGCCACCGCCAGCTTCTGCACCACGAGCGCCAGCACCAGGCCGATCAGGCCGGCGATCAGGGCCACCACCAACCCGCCGGCGGTCGCCCCGTGGCGCTCGCCGCCCATCGCCAGGTACCAGCCGGCCATGAAGCCGATCACGCCCACGAAGAGCCAGAAGAGGCGCCGGCCGAAGAGCAGCAACGCGACGCCGGCCAGCAGCGCCGCGATCGGCGTCGCCGTGGCCCAGGGAAAGACCTCGTGCGGCAGTCTGACCTCATGCGGCAGTGTGTACATGCGCTCCTCCCTCGCCGGTGGGCCACCGCGAGCGCGCCGAGCCGTGGCCGCTCGCCTGGAAAGTGTACGTCCTCGGCACAGGAGCGCGGGCATGCAAGCTGCGAGCCGCGAGAGAGTTTTGGGGTAGCACCACTACCGCGCCTTGGCCCGGCTGGCGAGCCCTGGCGAGCCCGGGTATGATGACGCTATGGCTGTCGAGATGCTGCGGCAGAGCCCGGCCTCGCCCTCATCGGAGCTGGGACCGTTCCGCAAGCGGGATTATCTGGAGCTCCCCGACGAGCCGCGTTGCGAGCTCATCCTGGGGAGGATCTACGTGACTCCGAGCCCGACCTTCCGGCACCAGGCGGTGACTTTGCTCCTGTCGCAGTGGCTCCGCGAAGTGGCCCGGCGTACTGGCGGCGTCGCGGCGATCGCGCCGCTCGACGTGACGCTTGCCGATCACTCGGTCGTCCAGCCGGACGTGATCTACGTCTCCGCGTCCCGCCTCGAGATCGTCGAGGACCGCATCGAGGGCGCCCCCGACCTCCTGGTCGAGGTGCTCTCTCCCGGAACCTCCCGGCGCGACCGCAACGAGAAGCTCAAGCTCTATGCCGAGAGCGGCGTGCGAGAGTACTGGATCGTCGACCCCATCGAGCGCCAGATCGAGTTCCTGGTGAACGACTCGGGGACCTTCCATGTCGCCCTGCCCGTGGACGACAGGTACCGTTCGGCAGAGCTGCCGGAGGTCGAGCTCGACCTCGCGGAGATCTGGCGAGAGCTCGACCGCGACCTGCCACACCATGGCTGATCGCCCTTCAGTCAAGAACACCCGCCACGCTTAGACGGCCGGAGCCGCGTGGCCGCTAGGAGCGTTTAGCACGTCCCGCGAGAGCGGCGGCGTGACCGCGGCGGGCGCGCGGCGTAAGATGGTTCCGCCATGGACGCGGCCCGCGGCTTCTCGACCTTGTTCGCCCTGGGCGGAGCGCTGCTCGCCGCGGCTGTTGCACGGCCGCCGGCGGCGCTGGCGGCGGCGGCCGACCCCGCGCCGGCGCCGAAGGAGCGGGTGCTCGACGTTACCTTCTTCCCGGCCGGCCCGGCGAGCACCCAGCCGGCGAGCAGGCGCGCCCTGGTGCCGGCCACGCCGCCGAGGCCGCCGGCGATTCCGGCGACCGCGGGAGCCCCGGCACCCGCGGCGCGCATCGCCGGGGCCGCGCCTGCCGGCCGTGCCGAGAACGCCTCGAGCCGCGCCGCAGCAGGTGGGGCTTTGCTGGCCGGGATCGCCGTCGCGGTCGTGGCGGTTGCCGGCGCACGGCTGGCCTGGCGCCGGCGGCCGCGGCGCTGTTCGAGCTGCCACACGGCCATGCGGCTCCTCGCCCGGGAGGCGGCCTTCGCCGAGCTCGACATGGCGGAGCGGACCGAGCACCTGGTAGGCGACGTGCACTACGAGGTCTGGCGCTGCGACGGCTGCGGTGCGATCGGCAAGCGCGGCGCTGCCCGTGACCTGTCGAGGCTGAAGACCGGCGCCGGCGGCCTCGCCGCGCCGGTGGGCTCGGCCGCCTTCCTGCGCCGGCGTGCACAGTCGGGCCTGTCGATCTGGTCGCCTCCGGCGAAGGGCGACGGTCAGCTCCACGTCACCGCCACGCCCTCGAGCTCTTCGACCAGACGGTCGACGAGGTCGGGGCCATAGGCGGTGGCAGGGGTCTGGAATCCCACCCGCAGGCGGCCCTCGAGCACGCGTTGAGCAACCCACAGGGCGGTGCGGGCGGCGAAGAGGTAGGCGTCCGGACCGCGCAGCAGCGCCCCGACGCGCTGGCCGGCCGGGTCCTCGGCCTGCGCCCAGATCCGGGTCAGGCCGCCGGCCAGCTGCCGCTCGCTCGGACCGGCGGGCAGGCGTTCGATCGCCTGGCGCAGCAGTGCCTGGCCGGGACGGGTGGCGAGCAGGGCGCGTGCCGGCGAGGCGAGCGGCGAGCGCAGCAGCCAGCGCAGCAGGGCGGGATGGACCGTATAGACGTCGATTTGTGGAAAGACCGAGCTCCACCAGGCAGCCGCCACCTCGCCGCGCCAGGGATCGGTGAGCGCGACGCGCCGCCCGCCGCCGAGATCGAGCACCAGCTTCTCCTCCCCGGGACGGGCGGCAACCAGCTCGCCGCCCCGGCGCCTGACTCCGCCGCCGCGCCGCAAGTCGCCGAAGAGCGTCCGGAGCGTGCCGCGCGACGTCCCGCCCACCGCCTCGAAGGCCAGTCGCAACCGGACGGCTCCGGGCAGGCGGCGCTTGAGGCGGGCCCCGATCGCGTCGGCCGGGAGGATGCCGAAGCCGACGCCCGGCATCAGCATCACGCCGGCTTCACGCGCCCTCGCGTCGAGACGCCGGATCGCCTCGATCTCCGACACTCCAGCCGCCAGGTCGAGGTAGTGGACGCCGCCGCGCAGGCACGCCTCGGCAAGCGGCGGACCGGTTTCGGCGAAAGGACCGGCGGCGTTGAGCACCACCGCGACCGCGCCCAGTCCGCGGGCGACCTTCGCCGGATCGGACAACGAGAAGGTGCGGGCGGGCAGCAGCAGCGGATCGGCGTGCGCCAGCACTCTCTCGAGGTCGCGCCCGGCGGCAAAGTGCGGCAGGCCGGCGGCGGCGGCCAGGCGCGAGACCAGGCCGCCGGTATAGCCGGTGACGCCATAGATCAGGAGGTTCGAGCGCATGGGGTTGATACGCAGACGGCCGGCCGCCGTTCCAGGACCATCAGCATCTCGCAGTCGTTCGGGCTTCGCCATCGGTTAGACTTCCCGCCGCCGGGGACGCGCCAGCTTCTCAGCTGGTCGAGAGTCGGAGACAGCCGGCCGGAGACCTCCTGATGAAACGCCTGCTGCTGGTGCCTTGCGCCCTGCTGCTCGCCGCCGGGGCGCCGCCGCCGGAGCCGCGCGAGCCCGCCGCCGCGACGCCGTCCCTCCCCGCGGCGCCGGCCAACCTCGACTTCGAGCAGGGCGAGCCGGGGCAGATGCCGGCCGGCTGGACGATGACCTCGGCCTCGGAGCGGGCGGGGTTCGGCGCCGACCTGACGGACGAGCAGCCGTTCGCGGGCCGCACCTGCGCGGTGGTGCGCAGGGTCAGCTTCAGCCGCACCCCGGGTTCCGGCACGCTGATGCAGAGCTTCGATGCCGCGGCCTATCGCGGCCAGCGAGTGCGCTTCCGGGCGGCGGTGCGCACCGAGGACAGCCGCGCCCAGCTCTGGCTGGCGGTGGAGCGCCCCGACCAGCTGCCCGGCTTCTTCGACAACATGGCCGACCGGCCGATCACCGGCGCCCGCTGGCAGGTCTACGACATCGCCGGCGAGGTGGCCGCCGACGCCACCCGGATCGGCATCGGTCTCACGGTCAACGGCGACGGCAGGGTGTGGATCGACGCGGGCGCGTTCGAGGCCCTGGGACCCGCGGTGGACGCGCCGCCGCGGCCGCTCGGCCCGCGGGCCCTGATCAACCTCGTCGCCTTCACCCGTTTGCTCGGCTACGTCCGCTACTTCCATCCCAGCGACCAAGCCGCGGCGGTCAACTGGGGCGCCTTCGCCGCCGCCGCGGTCGCCGAGCTCGATCCCGCCGATCCGGCGGCGACCGCGCCGGCCGACGGCGAAGCTCTCGCCGCCGCGTTGCAGCGCCTGTTCGCGCCGCTCGCGCCGACGCTGCGGGTCTTCCCGGTCGGCCGCCGGCCGCCGCCGCTCGACCTCGGTCCGCCGGCCGGCGTGCCGCCAGGCGAGCTGCGGATCGTGAGCTGGCTGCACCGCGGCCTCGGCGCCGCCGGACGACCCTCGCCCTTCTCCGCCGTGCGCGTCCGCGGCAAACCTGGCGAGAGGCAGCCGGGCGACCCCGATCCGCGGGTGCCGTTCGCCGCCGACCTGGGCGGCGGCGCCACCTGCCTGCTGCCGCTGGCGGTGTGGGCCGACGGCGCGGGCACCCTGCCGGCCGCCGCGGCGTCTTCCGGCAGCACCTCGGCAGCGGCGACGACTCCCGCTGCAGCGACGGCGGCGAAGGCTGCGCCGGCGGCGCCCGCGGCGAAGCTCACGACCGCCAGGGCGAAGCCTGCGACAGCGGCGCCGGCCCCGGCGGCGGCGACACCGCTCGCGGTGCCGGTAACGCCGGCCGATCGCAATTCCCGGCTGGCCGTCGTCATGCTGGCCTGGAACGTCCTGCAGCATTTTCACCCCGGCCTCGCCGCCGGCGGCGTCGCCCGCGCCGTCGCCTGGCAAAAAGCGCTGGCGGCGGCGTTGCTCGAGGCGGCGGAGGGCACCGGCACCGAGTCGCTGCTCGTGGCCTTGCGGCGCATGGTGGCTGCCACCGACGACGGCCAGGCAACGATCGCAGCGGCAGGCGACCGCCGGAACTTCGGCCTGCCGCTGCACTGGGATTGGATCGAGGGGCAGCTGGTGGTCACCGACGTCGGCGCCGGCGTCTCGGGCCTGCGCCCGGGAGACGCGGTGACGCGCATCGAGGGCCGCGAGGTGCGCTCCGAGCTGCGGGCGGCCGAGGCCGAAGTCGCGGCGGCGACGCCGCAGTGGCGGCGCTGGCGGGCGCTGGCGAGCCTCGCCCTGGGGGAGCGCGGCGAGCCGCTGCGCCTCGACGTCGTGCCTGCCGCTCCGGCGGCGCCGGCGGCCCCCGCGGCCTCGGCGAACGGCACCGCCAGCCGGGACGGCACGGGCGCGCCGGCAGGGCCGCACGCGGTGACGGTGACCCACAGCGTCGCGCCCGGCGAGCTGACGGCCGCCGCGGCGGCGCCTCGCGATGCCGTGCGCGAGGCTGGCCCGGGAGTCCTGGTGGTGGACCTCGGCCGGCTCGACGAGAGCGACCTCGCAGCCGCGCTGCCCCGGCTGGCGTCCGCGGCCGGGATCGTCTTCGACCTGCGGGGCTACGTGCGTACGACCGACTGGCTGCTCGCCCACCTGATCGCGGCGCCCGTCGACACCCGCCGCGAGATGGTCCCGGTCTGGCCGCGGCCGGACCGCGAAGCAGTGCGCTACGAACCGATCGCCACGCCGGTCGTGCCGGCGGCGCCGCGCCTGCAGGGCCGGCTGGCGTTCCTCGGCAGCGCCCGCGACGTCGGCGCCGCCGAGAGCTTCCTCGCCACCGTCGCCGAGCTGCATCTGGGCGCCATCGTCGGCTCTCCCTCCGGCGGCGCCCGGGACAGCGTCGACAGCGCGCCGCTGCCTGCCGGCTTCACCGTCATCTGGACCGCCACCCGTCCCGCCGCCCGTCCCGCCGCAGGCGGGCTGCCCGCGGGCGGCGCCGTCGAGCCGACGGTTGCCGTCGCCCCGACCCGCAGGGGTATCGCGGCGGGCCGCGACGAGGTGCTCGAGAGGGCCCTTGCGCTGGTTACGCAGCCGCCCGCGTCCGCGCCTGCACCGGCGCCGGCGGGCGGCACAGGCGCCGCTCCTCGCCAGCAGAGGTGACGGGGCGCCAGCCGGCGGTCACCGGCTGCGCTGGTAGGGGACGATGTTCTCCCACTCGCTGGCGTCCGAGCGGGCGACCACGGCGACGACCGGCTCGGTGTCGCTCAGATTGAAGACCTCGTGGGGAACGCCGGGCTCGATGAAGATGAAGTCGCCGGCCTGGTTCTCGATCGACTTTGCCAGGTCCGGGCCGTACTCGTGGCGGACGCGGCCGGCCAGGATGTAGAGCATCACCTCGAAGTCGACGTGGACGTGAGCGTAGGCGACCCCGCCCGGCGGGATCGTCGCCACGTTCATCGACAGGCGGCGGGCGCCGACGTTCTTGGCCGAGAGGCCGGTCTTGTAGCGGATGCCGTTCCAGTCGCGGTGGGTGGCGCTGCCGCGCACCACCAGGATGCCGTCACCGCCCTCGACGCGCCGCGTCAGGTCTCCGTCCTGGTCGGATTTCGGGTTGCTCACCTGTCTGCTCATTCGTACCGCCGGCCGAAGCGAACCGGCAGGGCGCTCACATGTAGGGCTCGAGCTCGGTCCAGGTATCGGTCTCCAAGGTCTTCTTGACGTCGTTCATGAAACGGTCCGCGTCGGCGCCGTCCACCAGCCGGTGGTCGTAGGTGATGCCGAAGTAGCAGCGGACCCGGATGGCCAGCGTGTCACTGCCGTCCGCGTCCTCGACCACCACCGGCCGCTTCTCGATGGCGCCGACACCCAGGATCGCCACCTGCGGCTGGTTGATGATCGGGGTGCCGAAGAGGCTGCCGAAGACGCCCGGGTTGGTGATGGTGAAGGTGCCTCCCTGCACTTCCTCGGGCTTGAGCTTCTTCGCCCGCGCGCGTTCGGCGAGGTCGTTGGCGGCCTTGGCCAGACCGATCAGGTTCAGGTTGTCGGCGTGCTTGATGACCGGCACGATGAGGCCGTGCCCGAGATCCACCGCCATGCCGAGGTTGATGTCTTTCTTGTAGACGATGCTGGTGCCGTCGATCGCGGCGTTGACCTTGCGGTGCGCCTTCAGCGCATTGACCACCGCCTTGAAGATGAACGGCATGAAAGTGAGCTTGGTGCCCTCCTGGCGCAGGAAGCCGTCCTTGGCCTTGGCGCGGACGCGGGCGATGCGCGTCATGTCGAAGTCGAAGACCGTGGTGACGTGCGCCGAGGTGGCCTTGGAGTAGACCATGTGGGCCGCCGTGATCTGCCGGATCTTCGACATCGGCTCGATCTCGACGCTCTCCCCCGGGCCGTAGGCCGGCACGTAGAAACCGCCGGTCGGGCGCAGGGGAGCCCCGGGTGCGCCGCCGGGAGCGGCGGGTGCCGCCGGTCCGGCCGGTGCCGATGCCGGCGGCGGCACGGCCGCGGGCCGCGGCGGCACCGGCGCCAGCGGCGCCGGCGCCGCCCGCCGCTGCTCGAGGAAGCTCAGGATGTCGCCCTTGGTCACCCGGCCCTGAGCGCCGGTGCCCGCGACCTCCTGCAGGTTGACGCCCTCCTTGGCGGCGATGCTGCGCACCAGCGGGCTCGAGAACTTGCGTAACCGTTCGCCTTCGCCGAGCTCCTCGCGGTCGGACTCGCGGGCCAGCTCCGACTCGCCCTCGTCGCGCCGTACGTCCTCGCCCTCCTGAGCCGCCGGCGAGCCGGCACCGGCCGGGGACGGCACACGGCGGGGGCCGCTGGCGGACGCCGCCGCTGCCGCGGCCAGGCCCTCACGCGCCGTTTCCTCGGGGGCCGCGGGCTCCGCCGCGGCGGTCGGCGACTCCTGGGTCGCGGCGGGGGAGGCTGCCACCGGCTGTGCGGCGGGGGCGGGCCCGGGCCGCGGTGCCGCCGGGGCGGCCGCCGGCTCCTGGGCCGCGGCGGCAGGGGCCGCTGCCTGGGCGCCGGCAGGGGCCGCGGATTGAGCGCCGGCGCCGGCGCCCGCGCCGGCGGCTTCCCCGGCCTCGCCGATCGTCGCCACCACCTGGTTGACGGGCACGGTCTCGCCTTCCTGGTTGCGGATCTCGAGCAGGACGCCGGCGGCCGGGCTGGGAATCTCGGCGTCGACCTTGTCGGTCGAGATCTCGAACAGCGGCTGGTCGCGCTCCACCTTGTCGCCGACCTTGACCAGCCACTTGGTGATGGTTCCCTCGGCGATCGACTCCCCCATCTGGGGCATCACGACTTCCGTAGCCATGGCAATCCGTCTCCGCTTGCAAAGTCCTTGCGATCAGTAGCTCGCCAGCTCGCGCACGCGCGCGGCGAGCTTGTCAACGTTGGGCAGGTACGCCTCTTCCAGGGTCGGGCTGTAGGGCACCGGCGTGTCGGGACAGCAGAGCCTGTGGACGGGTCCATCGAGCCAGGCGAAGCCGCGCTCGGCGATCCGCGCCGCCACCTCCCCGGCCACCGAGCCGCTGAGCTGCTCTTCCGTCAATACCAGCACCTTGTTGGTCTTTCGCACCGTCGCGAGAACCGCTTCCTCGTCGATCGGCTTGACGGTGCGCAGGTCGAGGACTTCGAGGTCGATGCCTTCAGCGGCCAGGCGCTCCGCAGCCTCCAAAGCCACGTGCAGCATAGCACCGTAGGTGACGACCGACAGGTCGCGGCCCGGCCGCGCCAGGCGCGCCCGCCCGATCGGCACCAGCCCGCCGGCGTCCGCCGGCGGCGCCTCCCGCCCTGGCTCCAGATTGGGCGCCACCGGCAGCTCGTCCTTGAGCCGGCGATAGAGATACTTGTGCTCGAAGTAGAGCACCGGGTTGGGGTCGCGGATCGCCGCCTTGAGCAGCCCGTAGGCGTCGGCAACCGTTCCCGGCGTGACGATCTTCAGGCCCGGCGTGTGCTGGAAGTACGACTCCGGGTTCTGGCTGTGGAACGCCGAGCCGTGGACGTTGCCCCCCGCCGGCCCGCGGATGACCAGCGGCACGGGCTGCCCCCAGCGATAGTGGTTGGGACCGGCGAAGTTGGCGATCTGGTTGAAGGCGCAGGAGATGAAGTCGATGAACTGCATCTCCACCACCGGCCGCATGCCGAGGATGGCGGCGCCGATCGCCGCTCCGACCATCGCCGATTCGCTGATCGGCGTGTCGATCACCCGCTCGGGCCCGAAACGGTCGAGCATGCCGGCAGTGACCCGGAACGGGCCGCCGTAGGTGCCGACGTCCTGGCCGAGCAGGAAGACCCGGGGATCGTTCTCCATCTCCTCCCACATCGCCTGGCGGATCGCCTCCAGGTAGGTCACCGCGGTCATGTGGCGTAGACCCCCTCGAAGGCCCGCTCGGGCGGCGGCATGGGCGACGCCAGCGCGAAATCCATCTCGGCCACCAGCTCTGCGTCGATGGCCGCCGCGACCTGCGCCAGCTCGTCCGCGGTCGCGACGCCGCCCTCGAGCAGGTGCCGCTCGAAGCGTTCGATGGGGTCGCGCCGCCGCCACTGCTCGAACAGCTCCGGCGGCACGTAGCCGGCGTCGTCGTGCTCGGCGTGCCCCTTCATGCGGAAGGTCTTGGCCTCGATCAACGTCGGACCCAGGCCGGCGCGGGCGCGCTCGACCGCCTGGCTGGTGACGGCGTGGACCGCCAGCACGTCGTTGCCGTCGACGACCTCCCCCGGGATGCCGTAGGCCGCGGCCCGCACCGCGATGTCCTTGATGCGCATCTGGCGCGAGGTTGGCGTCGAGTAGGCGTAGCCGTTGTGCTCGGCGATCACCACCAGCGGCACGTTCAGCACCGCCGCCAGGTTGAGCCCCTCGTGGAAGTCGCCGGTCGAGGTGCCGCCGTCGCCGATGTAGGTCAGGGCGACCAGGTCGCGCCCCTGCATCTTGCCGGCCAGCGCCACTCCGGCCATCACCGGGATGAGCGCCCCGAGCATCGAGATCGGCGCCACCAGGCCGCGCCCGACGTCCCCGAAATGGGTGTTGCCGTCCTTGCCGCCGGTCGGGCTGCCGCCCTTGGCCATGTACTGCATCATCACCTCGCGCGGCTTCACCCCGCGCACCAGCATCGACCCCAGGTTGCGGATCAGCGGTCCCATGAAGTCCTGGGGAGCGAGGGCGTAGGCGCTGCCCACCGAGGTCGCCTCCTGCCCGCGGCTCGAGTACAGGCCGCCCACAACCTTGCCCTGGCGGTAGAGGTTGCCCAGGCGCTCCTCGACCATGCGGTTGAGCTTCATGAAACGGTAGAGCTCGAGCTGCTGGGCGGGGCCCAGCTCCGTGGCCGCCAGGCCGGCCGCCTCCTGTTTCGGCGCCCGTGCCGACCGTGCCGCCCTTGGCCGCCGGGCGCTGCCGGTGCCGGTGGTTCTTGCCATGAAAATCCTCTCGTCGCCCGCTTCAGACTCAGAAATGAATCGCGTGCCCCGAGGCGGCGTGCGCCGCCTCTCCCACCGCCTCCGAGAGCGTCGGATGGGCGTGGATGGTGTGGATCAGCTCCTCGTCGGTCGCTTCCATCTGGAGCGCCGCGCAGGCCTCTGCGATGAGGTCGGTGGCGCTGGCGCCGATGATGTGGACGCCCAGCAGCTCGTCGTACTTCGTCTCGCGCACCACCTTGACGAACCCGGCGGTGTGGCCGACGATCGCCGCCTTGCCGAGCGCGGTGAACGGGAACTTCCCCACCGCCACGTCGTAGCCGCGCTCGCGCGCCCGGGCCTCGCTCAGGCCGACGCTGCCCACCTCCGGATCGCAATAGGTGCAGGACGGCACGCGGTCGTAGTTGATGGGACGCACCGTCTTGCCGGCCATGTGCTCGACCGCCAGGATGCCTTCCGCCGAGGCAACGTGGGCGAGCCAGGGGGTGTTGACCACGTCGCCGATGGCGTAGACGTGCGGCAGGCTGGTCTGCATCAGCGGGTTCACCTTCACGTAGCCGCGTTCGAGCTCGATGCCCAGCGCCTCGAGGCCGACGCCCTCGGTCACCGGGCGCCTGCCCACGGCGGAGAGCAGCAGCTCGGCCTCGATGACTTCCGGCGCGCCCGCGGCGCCCGCCCGACGGGAGGCATCCTGGCGCTCTATGGTCAGCCGGACGCCGCCCTCGCTGCGCTCGGCGCCGGTCAGGCGGGCGCCGGTCAGCACCTTGAGCTTGCGCTTGCGCAGCGCGCGCTCGAGCTCCACCGAGACCTCCTCGTCCTCGATCGGCAGGATGCGCGGCAGCATCTCGATCAGCGTCACCTCGCTGCCGAACGAGGCGTAGAGGGACGCGAACTCGGTGCCGACCGCCCCGGCCCCCAGGACCGCGATCGACTTCGGCACCCGCTCGAGCAGCAGGACGTGATCGGAGTTGAGCACCCGTTCGCCGTCGGCGGGAGCGATCGCAACGTCGCGCGGCACCGAGCCGGTGGCGATCATCACGAAGCGCGTGGTGAGCACGCGCTTGCCGTCCTTGCCGTCGACTTCCACCTGGTGGGGCGCCACCAGCCGCCCCGTGCCCTGGATCATGCCGGTCACCTTGTACTTCTTGAACAGCGACTCGATGCCGCGGGCGTTCTTGTCCACCACCTTGCGCTTGCGGTCGTGGGCGCGGGCGATGTCCAGGGTGGGCGCCGAGACCTGGATGCCGTGCTCCGCGACGCCGCGGATCTCGTCGAGCAGCGCCGCGGTGTGCAGCAGCGCCTTGGTCGGGATGCAGCCGCGGTGCAGGCAGGTGCCGCCGAACTTGGGGTCCTTCTCCACCACCGCCACTTTCAAGCCCAGCTGTCCGGCGCGGATTCCCGCGACGTAGCCGCCGGGGCCGCTGCCGATGATGATCAGGTCGAAGTCTTCTTGCGCCATCAGGTCTCCCGGGTCATGCGACCACATCGTCCATTAGAACTGCAACCCTGGCAGCGATATGCCGGGGCGGGGCCGGGCCGGCGATCGGGCGGCCCTGCCGGCAGGGTGGGGCCGCGGCGGACCGGATGGACCGCGGCGGCCGTGGCGAAACGCCGATCAGCGCACGGGCGACGGATTGGCCGCGCCCGCGCTGATCGCGGCCGCAGTGACCGACGTGGCTGCCGAGGTCGCCGGGGCCGCGGCGCTCGCCGCCGCTCCGGCCACCGCCAGCGGCTCGGCGCGAAACCGCCCCGGCTTCTCCTGCACCACCTTTCCCAGGGGCGCTTCGGTCTCGTGCTGGAAGATCGCCAGCCAGCCCCCGGCTGCCGCCCGCGGCACCCAGATCTTCTTGTTCTCGAGCGTGGTCATCGGGTACAGGTCGTAGCTCATGATCCAGGGGTAGGCCACATGGGCCACCGTGGGCACCAGGTCGGCGAAGAACACGGCCTTGCCCCCGAAGTCCGCCGCCTCGGCCGAATCCAGCCGGTCGCCGCCGGTGTCGGAGCCATGGGAGCCATGGGAGCCATGGGAGCCATCGGAGCCATGGGAGCCATGGGAGCCAGCCCCGCCGTCGAGCAGCACGATGCACATGTCGGCGTTGTGCCCGGCCGCGCGCACGGCGCGCACGCCCGGGATCGGCTCGCAACCGGGGTCACCGTCGTAGAGCCGCACGACGCCGGCCGCAAACAGCGGCTCCCAGTTGCGCGGGTCGTAGCTCGCACGGTCCCGTTCGTTGGGGTGGCGGGCGTGCTCGACCTCGCCCCGCTCCAGCCAGTAGACGGCGTTGGGGAACGTCGGCACCAGCTCCTCGCCGGAGTCCACGGGGGCGGCCGGGGCCGCATGGCCCGCCGGGGCGACCGCCGCCCGGCGCGTGTTCCAGCCGCAGTGGTCGAAGTGCAGATGGGTCAGCAGCACGTGGGTCACCTGCTCGGGCGTGTAGCCGGCGCGGCGGATCGCCTCCGGCAGCCGCACCGCCCCCGGCTCCATGCCGAACATGTCGCGGAAACGCGCGTCGTGCTTGTCGCCGATGCCGCTGTCGATCAGCAGCAGCTCGCTGCCGCGGGCCACCAGCAGGCAGTTGGTGGCCATGCGGATGCGATTGCGCTCGTCGGGAGGCTTGACCCTCTCCCACAAGGTGCGCGGCACCACCCCGAACATGGCGCCGCCGTCGAGGCGAAACCCGCCGTCCGAGACCAGCTTCAGCTCGAGGTCCCCCAGCCGCATGGCGGCCAGAGTGTATCCCTCCTGGGTGGCGGGGTCCAAGGGCGCGGCAGGGGGCAAGCGCGGCCGGCGCGGCCCCCGCAGGTCAGGGGTGGCAAGTTAACTTGAGTAGTTTATAATGGCCCGCGTGCCCCCGGAACAGGATGGCAACGGATGAGCTCCGGCAGCGGCAGCAAGCTGCGGCTCGACCGGCTGGACAGCCTCGCCGCGCTGGCCGGCGGGGTCACCCACGAGCTGAGCAACCTCGCGGCCTCGGTGATGATGTCGGTGCAGCTGCTCGAGCCGAGCTGCAGCGCGGCGGACGACCGCCTGGTGCTGGCCTCGCTCGAGGACCTGGCGCGGCGGCTGCAGCACGCGGGGCGCCAGCTGCACTGGCTGGCCCGCGGGGTGGCCGGCGAGCCCACCGTGTTCCAGCCGCAGTACCTGCTCGCCGACCTGCAGAAGCTGGCCCGCGTCGCCTTCCCGGAATCCATCACGGTGATCACCCGCTACCCTCCCGATCTCTGGCCGCTGGCCGGCGATCCGCTCGTCGTCTTCCAGCTCCTGCTCGCCCTCTGTCTCGAGGCGCGCGGCCACCTGCCCGACGGCGGCACACTGGTGCTCGCCGCCTGCAACGAGGAGCTGGGAGCCCCCGGCCAGCGCGTGCCGGCGGGCGGCCATGCCGCGCTCCGGAACGCGCTGCCTGGCCGCTACGTGGTGCTCGAGGCCGTCGCCGAGCTGCCGGC
>DASZHY010000516.1:0-9439 GCA_035949675.1 Thermoanaerobaculia bacterium | reverse complement strand
ACGGCGATGGCCCTCATGGTGCCGATCGCCGGCGGCGCCAAGACCATCACCTTGCAGGCCCTCCCGGCCAACATCGCGAATACCGGCGGGGTGGTCACGCTGATCGCCCTGGTGCGAGACTCGCTGGGGCAACCCGCGCCGGACGTGAAGGTCAACTTCACCACCACCGTGGGCACGCTCGCCTCGAAGGGAGGCTTCAAGAAGACCAATGGCGGGGGCGAGGCGACGGACACCTTGACCGTCCTGGGGTCGGACCTGACCAACCAGACCTCGATCACTGTCACTGCCACCGCCGCCGCCGCGGACGGCAGCCTGCAGATCGCAACGGCCATGGTCTCGGTGGTGAACCCCAATGCCGCGACGGCCGTTTCCGTATCGGCGAGCCCGGGGCAGGTTACCTCCGGCTCGGGCACCACCAATATCACGTTGACCGCCTTCGTCCTCAACTCCCAGGGTCAAGAGATCAAGGGAGCTCTCGTGATCTTCTCAACGACGTTCGGCACCATTAAGCAGCCCAGCCAGACGACGGATCTAATGACCGCCAAGGCCACGACCACGCTCACGGTCACCTCGGTGCCTGCCAGCACCCCGGGAATCACCGTAACCGCCCAGTCCCCCGGCGTCGGAGGTGTGCTGGTCAACGGCACGGTCACGATCGCGGTCGTCTCTCCATAGCGGGCGGGGCGGTGCCATGGGCCGCCCGCTGACGAAACGGTTGGCCTGCTTCGGCACCTGTTTCATGGCTCGGGTCGCTGCAGCCGTAAGGAGCTAAGTACTGGCCGGCATTGGCAGAAAAGGCCGTCGAGCCGGCCTTGCCTGCTATAATGCGGCCACTTTGCCCGCCGCCCCGGACGCCACTCTCCTGTCTCGCCGCCTCCGGCGCTCCCACGGGGGCTGCGCTGCATGACCGACGGGTTCCCGGATCGCCTCACCCAGCTGCGTACGCGCTGGCAGGGTGACCCTTCGTCGCGGATCTTTCTGCAGCTCGCCGAGGAGTACCGGCACCTGGGCCGGGTCCAGGACGCCCTGGAGGTGCTGGACACCGGCCTCAAGGAGCACCCCGGTTATCTCTCGGCGCTGGTGGCCAAGGGGCGCTGCCTGCTAGAGCTCGGCGACGCCGACAAGGCGCGCGGGGTGCTCGAGCGCGTGGTCCAGCAGGACGCGACGCAGATGGTGGCGAACAAGCTGCTGGTCCGCGCCTATCTCGAGACCAGCGAGCCCGAGCGTGCGAGCCAGCGGCTCGATCTTTACAGCCTGCTCAACGACAGCGACCCGGAGATCGAAGAGCTGCGCCGGCGGGTCGTGGCGATGAGCCGTCCTCCCCGGCAAGCGGATGGGCCGCGCCCGGAGGAGCCGGCAGAGAGGTCGCGCATGGATCCAACCGAGACGCCAGAGGCGGAGGTGTTCGACCTCGGGCCGGCAGCCCCGGCCCGCTCCTTTGCCGGCGAGGAGGACGTTTTCGGCCTCGGGGTGCTTCCGGACACTCTGCCCCCGGCGCCCTCCCCGTCCGCCCCCCCCGCCCCCCCCGCTCCCCAGGCTCCCTTGGCTCCCTTGGCTCCCCTGGCTGCCTTGGCTCCCTTGGCTCCCTTTGCTCCGACAACGCGGGGCGAGGGCAACGGCTCGGAGCCCTTCCCGGACCCGGCGCCGGAGGAGAGCCGCAGGCGATACCTGGCGGGCCTCTGGACCGAGCGGATCTTCTACTTCGAGGACCTCGGCCCGGCCCCGGCAGCAACGGCGGCGGCAACGCCGGAGCCGGCGGCCGCCGCGGCCCCCGCCCCGGCTGCACCAGTCGCCGAGGAGCCGGCCGCCGCCGCGGAGCCCGCAGCCCGACCGCAGAGGGTGACGGCACCGGCTGCCGCCGTCGCGACCGTCACCCTGGCCGAGCTCTACCTGCGCCAGGGACACCTCAACGAGGCGCGACGGCTCTTCGGCGAGGTGCTCGAGCGCGAGCCAGGCAACGCCGCGGCGCGGGAGGGTCTGTCCCGGCTGGCCAGCCAGGCGCCGGCCGCTGCCGCCCCCTCGCCGGTTTCCCCGGCGGCGCCCCCGCCGCCGCTCGCCGTGCCGGAACCGGCCGCGCCGGCGCAGGCCTCCCAGGCACCGGCCGCCGCCTCCGTGGCGATGGCGCCACCGCCGGTCGTCGAAGCCCCCGGTCCCGAAGCGGCCGCGCCGTCGCCGGCCGCGCCGTCGGCAGCCGCAGCGTCGCCAGCCGCGCCGTCGCCTGCCACGCCGTCGCCTGCCGCGCCGTCGCCTGCCGCTGCCTCCGAGCCGGTTCAGGCAGCGCCGCGGCAGCCGGCGGCGGCGCCGCTGACCGCCAGCGCCCTTTGCGGCGAGCTGCTCGCCGGACTGGACGATCCTCGAGCCTCGCGCAAGACGCGCAGGGCGTATCTCTTGCAGAGCTACCTGGCGCGCCTACGGCGGCAGCCGAGGAGCCCCCATGTTCCTTGAGCAGCTGAGCCGCATCAGCGACCGCATCGGCGGGGTTCTCGCGTTGTCGCTGGTGGCCAAGGACGGTATCCCGGTCGAATCGGTGAGCTCGGACCCCGATCTGGACATCGAGGTGCTGGCCGCCGAGCTCGTCTCCCAGGCGCGGTCCATCAGCGACAACCACCGCGAGCTGGCGGTCGGCGAGGTGCAGCAGCTCTCGGTGCTCACCGACCGCCTGACGGTGATCGTCAGCGTCGTGACCCACGAGTACTATCTGCTCCTCGTGCTGGGGCCCGACGGCAACTATGGCCGCGCGCGCTTCGAGCTGCGGCGGGCCCGGCTGGCGCTGGAACAAGACCTGCTCTAGAGACCTGCTCCAAGGGAGAAGGGGAACGGCATTGCTGACATTCGAGCAGATGAAGGAGCTGATCGAGCTGGTGGCACGCCACCGCTTGAGCAGCCTCGAGGTCGAGCGCTCCGGCTTCCGCTTCAAGGTCGACGGCTATCCGGCCCCCGCCCCCCCTGCCGCCGCCGCCGGCGGCTGGTCTGCTGCTCAGACCGGCGCCGCGCACGCGGCGGCGGCCGCCGCCGCCGGCATGGCGGGCATGGCGGGCGAGCCGGCCCTGGCGCCGCTGCCGCCGGCCGCGGCCGCGCCGCCGCCCGGCCTGCCCGTCCATGCCGGGGAGGCGGCGCCGGGGACCCTGCCTCTGGGCGGTCTTGGCGGTCTGGGCGCCGCTGCAGCAGGGGCCGCGGGCGCAGCGGGCGGGCCGGCTGGCGCCTCCAGGGACCAGCACATCCTCACCTCGCCGATCGTCGGCACCTTCTACCGCGCCCCCTCCCCGGACTCCCCGCCGTTCGTCGACATCGGGTCGCGCGTCCGCAGGGGGCAGGTGATGTGTATCATCGAGGCCATGAAGTTGATGAACGAGATCGAGTCCGACGTCGACGGCGTCGTTGCCGAGATCTATCCCCAGAACGCCCAGGCGGTCGAGTTCGGAGAGCCGCTGTTCGCCATCCAGGTCGCCTAGTGTCGCCCAGACCGCAGCCCGCCGCAGGCTGACGTCCGCGCATGTTCAAGAAGATCCTCATCGCCAACCGCGGCGAGATCGCCCTGCGGATCATCCAGGCGTGCCGGGAGCTAGGCATCCCCACGGTCGCCGTCTGCTCGACCGCCGATCGCGACAGCCTGCACGTGACCTATGCCGACGAGGACGTGTGCATCGGTCCGCCGCCCTCGGCGGCCAGCTACCTCAACATCTCGAGCATCATCTCGGCGGCCGAGATCACCGGCGCCGACGCCGTGCATCCCGGCTACGGCTTCCTGGCCGAGAATGCCCATTTCGCCGAGGTGCTCAGGGAGTGCAGGCTGGCCTGGATCGGACCGCGCCCGGAGGTGATCCGCGCGATGGGCGACAAGGCCCAGGCCCGCCAGGCGGCGACCGCCGCGGGCGTGCCGGTGCTGCCGGGCAGCCGCGAGCCGCTCGCCGGCGCCGACGAGGCCCGCCGGCTGGCGGCCGAGGTCGGCTATCCGATCATCCTCAAGGCAGCGGGCGGCGGCGGCGGCCGCGGCATGCGCATCGTCACCGCGGAAGGCGACGTCGAGGGCCAGCTCATGGCCGCCGGCGAGGAGGCCCAGAAGGCCTTCGGCGACGGCAGGATCTATCTCGAGAAGTACCTGGTCGAGCCCCGGCACATCGAGTTCCAGGTCTTCGGCGACCTGCACGGCAAGGTGATCCACCTGGGCGAGCGCGAGTGCTCGATCCAGCGCCGCCACCAGAAGCTGATCGAGGAATCGCCGTCGCCGGCCCTGACTCCCGAGCTGCGCGCCAGGATGGGCGCCGCCGCGGTGCGCCTGTGCGAGGCGGTGCGCTACGAGAACGCCGGCACCGTCGAGTTCCTGCTCGACGCCGACGGCTCCTTCTACTTCATGGAGATGAACACCCGCATCCAGGTGGAGCACCCGGTCACCGAGATGGTGACCGGCATCGACCTGGTGAAGCTGCAGATCCAGGTGGCCGCCGGCCAGCCGCTGACCCTGGCCAGCGGGTTGCACCCGCGCGGCCATGCCATCGAATGCCGGATCAACGCCGAGCACCCCGACACCTTCGTGCCCAGCCCGGGGAAGCTCAAGACCTTCCACCCCCCCGGCGGACCCGGCACCCGCGTCGACACCCATGCCTACGAGGACTACGTCATCCCGCCGTACTACGACTCGCTGGTGGCCAAGCTGATCGTTCACGACCGCACCCGCCCCGAGGCCATCGCCCGCATGTCGCGGGCCCTCGACTTCTTCGTGGTCGAGGGCATCCACACCTCCATCCCGCTGCACAAGCGGATCCTCCGCGATCCGGAGCTCATCGCCGGCAGGCTCTCCACACGCTTCCTGGAAGGCTTCATGAAGCGGCAAGCGCAGGCCGGATGAGCGCTCGCGGGCGCCCGCAGCCGGGGCCGATCTACGCCATTGCCGACGCCTTGGCCCTGGCCCCGCTGCCGGTGGCCGAGGCGGTGGCGGAGATGGCTGCCGCCGGCGTGCGTTCCATCCAGATCCGTGCCAAGCGATGGAGCGGCCGCCAGTGGCACGAGGCGGTCGAGGCCAGCTGCCGCGCGCTCGAAGGGAGCGGCGCCGACCTCTGGCTGGACGACCGGGGAGACCTCGTGGCCCTATTCGCGGCTGCCGGGGTCCGCGGTTTGCATGTCGGGCAGTCCGACCTGCCGCCTGCCGCGGCGCGGCGAGCGGTCGGAAATTCGCCTTGGATCGGGCTATCCACGCATAATGAGCAGCAACTCATCGCCGCCGACGCCGACCCGGAGGTGGACCTGATCGCGGTCGGGCCGGTCTTCCCGACGACGGGCAAGACCGGCCCCGACCCCTCCGACCCCTCCGATCCATTCGGCCCGTCCGGCCCCGCCGGCGCCATCGGCCCGACCGGCCCCACCCGATCATCGCGATCGGCTGATCCGGCGCTAGGGCTGGCGTTCGTGAGCTGGGCGCGTTCGCGGACCGCCAAACCGCTGGTGGCGATCGGCGGGATCGATGCGTCGCGGGTCGCGGCGGTGCTCGCGGCGGGCGCCGACGCGGCGGTGGCGCTCGGCGCCGCCTGCCGCGGCGAGGTGCGGGCGAGCTGCCGGCAGCTGGCGGCAGCGGCGGCAGCGGCGGCGGGAGCGGCGGTGGCGTTCGGGCAGGCGCGGCCAGGGAAGTTGACGAAGAGCGAAGGCTGAGGCATGCGGATCTTCATGACCGGGTTCATGGGTGCCGGCAAGACCACCGTGGGGGAGCGCCTGGCGGCGCTGCTCGCGCTGCCGTTCGTCGACCTCGACCAGGAGATCGAGCGGCTTGCCGGCAGCACGGTGCGGGAGATCGTCGAGCGGCAGGGCGAACCCTGGTTCCGGCGGCTCGAGCTGGAAGCGCTGCAGTCGGTCGTCGGCAGGGGCGACGCGGTGATCGCCACCGGCGGCGGCACCCTGACCTCGGAGCTCGGCGCCAGGCTGATCCGGGACGCCGGGCTGTCGGTCTGGCTGAACCCATCGTTTGCGACCATCGTCGAGCGCATCGGCGCGCTGGGCAAGGCGGACCGGCCGCTGTTCCGCGAGGAGGCGCAGGTCCTGGCGCTCTACCGCGAGCGGCTGCCGGCGTATCGCAAGGCCGACCTGACCGTGGACGTCGCCCCGGACGAGGCGCCGGAGGAGGTGGCGGCAAGGATCGGCCTGCTGTTACGGGAGCGGCGGTGCGCTATCTGATCCTCTCCGACATGCACGCCAACTGGGACGCCTTCGAGGTGGTCCTCAGGCGGGCAAGGCGCAAGCGGTTCGACGCCGTCCTGGTGCTCGGCGACCTGGTCGGCTACGGCGCCGCGCCGAACCAGGTGGTCGAGGCGGTGCGCCGGCTGGCGCCGCGGCTGGTGATCGTACGCGGCAACCACGACAAGGTGGCCGCCGGTCTCGACCCGGGCACCAACTTCAATCAGACGGCGCTTCAGGCCGCGCAATGGACCGCCGAGCGTCTCACCAACCTCAACCTGCGGTACGTGCGGGAGCTGCCGGAAGGTCCGATCGTGGTCGCCGACGGGCTCGCCATCTGCCACGGCTCGCCCCTGGACGAAGACACCTACGTGTTCTCCGACATCGACGCCTTCGAGATCTTCTCGTCCTTCAACACGGCGGTGACCTTCTTCGGCCACACCCACATCCCGTCGATCTT
Source organism: Thermoanaerobaculia bacterium (assembly GCA_035949675.1). Taxonomy (GTDB): domain Bacteria; phylum Acidobacteriota; class Thermoanaerobaculia; order Multivoradales; family UBA5704; genus JASLEW01. The sequence continues at coordinate 2,817 of DASZHY010000516.1, read as the reverse complement.
CTCGCTGGAGGGGCGCCGCCTGGGGGTCAACGCGCTGCGCGGCGCCAGCGGTACCCTGGTGCTCGACCGGGACGGCCGCTATCTGATCAACCCGGGGTCCATCGGCCAGCCGCGCGACCGCGACCCCCGGGCCTCCTTCATGACCTACGACAGCGATCGCCGGGTGGTCCGCTGGTACCGCATCCCTTACCCCATCACTGCCGCCCAGAAGCGCATCCTCAGGGCGGGCCTCCCGCACGCCCTGGCCGACCGCCTGGCGCTCGGGGCCTGAGGCGGAGGGCGAACTGGGTCGGTCCCGGCGCCGGGACGCTCGGGCCCACTGCTAGGAGGCTTTGGAGTGTAGCTCGGCGTCTCGCGCCTGAGAATCGGCACGCGACGGCTCTAGCGGCAGCCTGAGCTGCCTCTCTTTTCCTTCGTGACTACGCGGGGCGCGAGCCCACCCCACGTCAGCGAGGTAAAGGAGGATGATCGCTAGCGCAGGAAGGAAGAAGATGATCATCGTCGTTGACTCCTGGGGTCCTGTCGCACTCCTATGAAAATCAGGACGACCGCGACGCCGGCTAGTAGAGCCACCCAGACGCCGCTCCAATTCGGTTTCTCGAGAACTATGTCGAGCGGCGCGAACACGAGAACCAGGATGCCGACATCCCTGATCGCCTCGCAGTAGAGTTCGCGCCGTCTCTCTTTGCCCGAGAGCTCCCCGGCCACGCCGCCCCATCTCCTCCCGTAGCAAAGACTGGCCTCTACAGCCAACCCCGATGTGGGAGCCCCTGCCCCCGACATCAGCATGATACTACCTAAGCGCTTAGGTAGATCAGCTTTTCGACGCGCGCAGCATGCTCCTCCGTCAGTTCTTCATGCCAGGCGCTAACTAACTTACATTTCAGCTACTTAGAGACGCGGACCACCGCCGGCCTGCTCGCGCCCTGGCGCAGGCGGTGGAGCTGATGCAGATCGACGGCGTTCAGCCGGCCGCTTCCGGTGCTCCGGCTCGAGAGGGCAGGTAGCCCCGGCGCCCGTGGAGCATCGGCAACCTACTGCGGGAGGCCCCGGCCCCTGGTAGTGTCGAGGCGATGGGTGGCATCCAAGGCGCACGGGCCGACCGTGACGGCTCCCTTTTCGGAGGTGGAATGCGCAATCTGGCGCGGCTAGGTTTGGTCGCCGAAAGCCGGCCTCCCCCAGCCGGTCCGCCACGCCCGTCTGTGTCTCTCTGTGGGATCGCGCCTGGTGGGCTGGCCTCCTGGAGGAGCATAAGCACCTGGACGGCCGCCCCTGTCGGCAGGTCGTCTCCTGCGATTAAGCTGCGGGCGGATGGTGCCCGTTCGAGAAGTCGACGAGGAGGCGCTCCGGATCCCCCAGCGGTCCGGCCTGCCCCCCTGCCTCTACATCGCGGTGGGCGCCAGGGACGAGCTCGCCATCCAGCGCTACGTCGGCCGGATCGTCGGGGTGCTCGCCGGCGGCTCACCGCCGCGGGCGTTGCTGATCGAGGCGTACGACCCGCCGGATCGAGACCCTCGCTTGCCCATTTGGCAGCTCCCGGCGGCAGCGATCCTTCACGCGCCGCGTCAGGCCTGGGTCCATGTCGACTTCCCGGCCTATCGGTGCGCCTACTCGCAGGCGTTCCCCCATGAGCCTCTCCACGACCGCGTGCTGGATCATGTCCTGAATCGCAGGGTCGCGCGCCTCAAGGGATTCCACTACCTGCGAATCATTCCCATCTCAAGAGGCGCGAACTCGAGCAGCGGCAGCCTCTCGGAACGCTGGGGCGTCGAGCACCACGGCACGCCCTCGATGAAGCAGCGCAACGCCGCATCGCGCGCAGCGATCCAGTACGCCGACCTCGCGGACCTGGTGAAGATGCTGGACATCAAGACCGGCGGGGGAGTCATGGACCCCGTCAACGCTGCCCAGTACCTGGTGAGAGTCCCGCAGGAACCGTGATCCGTCGTTCTGGCAACGCGGGGGAGCCGGCTCGCCCGGCGAGCAGACTCCCCCGGCGCCGTCGGCACACTGCCGGAAGCTCAGGCCGCACCGAGTCGGACTCCCCGCGCTCCATGCCGTCGGCGGCGCCCTCCGCGAGGCCGTCGAGGCCTCCCACCACGCCCGGATGGGTACCGGCCCGCTCGTCGCCGTTACACCGGAGCGATGAGGCTGGCCGAGCCTCGCCGCGCCCTGGGAGAGTGTACCGTGGGGTGCCTGAATGCCGGCCGAATATGACCAGGCTGGCTATACGCCTAGAGTGTCTAACCATTGTGGCCAGCAACACAAGAATGGAGCACTCCCGGCGCCTTCTGTCGCATGCCGATCTTGGCTAGAGTAGGGATCCGGTTGGAGGGCGGCCGGCGGGGCGCTGCATGTTACAATCCCGGCCACCCGGCACAAGGCTCTGGCGCCGTGCTCCTCAAGAGTCGATCCAAGGGCACTCGTGGGCCATGAGGCCCGCTTCTCGTTTCCGTTCGCGATCTGACCAGGACCACTAAGGAGGAGCTATGGCCAGGAGAAACAAGGGTATCTCGCGGCGTGAGTTCATGCAGACCGCCGGCGCCGTCGCCGCCGGTTCGCTGATCTTCCCCGTGCGGGGCCGCGCCCAGCAGAAGACGCTCAAAATCTGCCAGTGGAGCCACTTCGTGCCCGGTTATGACAAGTGGTTCGACGGCGTGTTCTGCAAGCAGTGGGGGGAGAAGCACAACACACAGGTGATCGTCGATCACATCGCGATCGGCGAGATCAACGCCCGCGCCGCCGCCGAGGTGGCGGCCAAGAAGGGACATGACCTGTTCATGTTCCTGTCGCCCCCCGCCGCCTATGAGCAGCAGG
>DASZHY010000515.1:0-2838 GCA_035949675.1 Thermoanaerobaculia bacterium | reverse complement strand
GTCGCGGCTCTCCTGGCTCGTGGAACCCCCCCAAGGTTCCGACCAGGGCAAGCTCAGCCCTCTAGAGTTATAGTTGCTTTAAGGGCAAAAAAAGTGACACCGGCGCGGAAAAAACACCGAGATCGTTGCATCGAAGTGTCGCTCGAGTGGCGCAGCCCGGGCCAGCCAGGCGGCCTTGAACCCCGGGGAGGTGTCCATCTTGGACCCCCCGGAGGTATTGCAGCCGACCCCCCGGAGGTATGGCTGCCTACCCCTCAGAGGTATGGTTGCCGACCCCCCGGAGGTATCGGCGGCCACCCCTGGGAGGTATCGCCGGCGGGACCTTTGGATCGCCGGCGAGAACCTCGGCTGACAGGTCCCGGGAGCCCGGGCCGGGTCCGGGGCTGAAAAGGCGAAGGGACCGGCTGAAAAGGCGAAGGGGACCGGTTTCCCGGTCCCCTTGGAGAGGGCGCGCGGCTCTGAGCCGCGTTCGCGGGGTGGGAGGGTGCCGCAGTGCGAAGAATCCGCCTTGGGGTTCCGGGCCGAGGGCGGACGCTCCTCGGCGGAGCCCCGGAAGGATGGGTCGATGGCGCTGAGGGCGCCCCGACTCAGGGGTAGTTATACACGAATGAGCACGTTTATGGAATAGCAATTTCACCAGAACCGGGTCGGCGCCCCAAGAAAGCGACCACGGAGGCATCGTCGCAGGGCCCCGACACTTCCTATGGGTCGTCCCTGGACCCTGATAGATTCGAATCGTGGGCCGCGGAACGCCATCCTGGAGACCGGTATCGGAGCCCGGAAGGGCCGCCGGCGGCCGCCGCCAGGGCGTGCCGGGGTGAGCAAGCCGGCCACCACGACCACCAGCACCTCGCCGGGCACCCGCCCGGCCCCGTCCGCCAGGCTGCGACGCTGGCGGGAGTGGGCCGCTTCGCTGGAGTTCGCCCTGGCGCGGCGGTTCGGCCTCGCCACCAGCGAAGAGCGCCTCTTCTTCCTGCTGATCGGGGTGGTGGGGGTGGTGGGCGGGCTGCTGGGGATGGCGACCGAGGGATTGATCCAGGGCGTCCAGGCGGTGCTCTGGGGCTCGCGCGGCGACCTGGGCGTGGCGGTGGCGCCCACGGTGCCTCCCTGGGTGGTGATCGCCGCCCCCACCGCCGGCGGCGCGCTGGTCGCGCTGATCATCTGGCTGGGGCGGCAGCCGGTCGGCGGCGAAGGCATGGCCACGCTGATCGAGGCGGTGGCGCTCTCCGGGGGCAAGATCCCGCGCCGGCCGGTGATGCTCAACGCGCTCGCCTCGATCGTCACCGTCGGCAGCGGCGGCTCCCTGGGCCGGGAAGGCCCGATGATCCGCCTCGGCGCCATGATCTCCTCCTGGCTGGCGATACGGCTGGGGCTGCCGCCGCACCGCGTCAAGATCCTGGTCGGCTGCGGCGCCGCCGCCGGCCTGGCCGCCACCTACAACATCCCGTTCGGCGGCGCGCTGTTTGCCATGGAGGTGATCCTCGGCAACTTCGCGCTCGAGATCTTCGGCCCGATCGTCGCCTCGTCGGTGATCGCCACCGTCATCGCCCGCACCGTGGTGGGCAATGCGCCGCTCTACGAGGCGCACGGTTACTCGTTCACCAACGGCTGGGAGCTGCTGCCCTATGCCGGGTTGGGGGTGGTCGGCGCCTTGACGTCGCTGGTCTTCATGATCGGGGTGGGGGCGGGGAGGAAGGCGTTCAAGTGGCTCACCTTCATCCCGCGGCCGCTGGGACCGCTCATCGGCATGCCGCTGCTCGGCGTGCTGGGTCTGTACGTGCCGCTGGTTCTGGGGCGCGGCTACGGCACCATCAACCTGGCGCTCACCGAGAAACTGCCCGAGAAGCTGCACCTGCAGTCGCGGCTCGGGATGACGGTGCTGGTGCTGCTGGGCCTGGCGGCGGCCAAGCTGGTGGCGACGGCGCTGACCGCCGGCTGTGGCGGGTCGGGCGGGTTGTTCACGCCCTCGCTGTGCTTCGGCGCGCTGGTCGGCGGCGCCTACGGCTACTCGGCGCACTGGCTGTGGCCGCACCTCGTCTCGGAGCACTGGGGCGCCTACGCCGCGGTGGGGATGGCGGCGGTGATGGCAGGCACCAGTCACGCGCCGATCAGCGCCATCCTCATCCTGTTCGAGTTCACCCAGAACTACGACCTCATCCTGCCGGTGATGCTGGCGGCGATCATCGCCAGCCTGCTCGCCAAGCGGTTGCGGCGGTATTCGATCTACACCGAGCCGTTGCGCGGCCGCGGCATCGAGCTGCCGTGGCGCATGGAGGAGGCGGTGCTCGCCGGGCTCAAGGCCGAAGACCTGGCGCGGCCCGACCCCGACGTGCTGCACCCGAGCGACCACTACCGCAAGGTGGTCGAGACGTTCCTTTCGGGCCGCCGCCAGCGGCTGTTCGTCGTCGGCGAGGACCGCCGGCTGCTCGGCGCCATCTCGCTGCACGACATCAAGCACGTGCTCGAGCACCCGGAGGCGCTGACCGCGGTGGTGGCGCATGACCTGATGGTGCCGGTCGGCACCGTGGTGACCAAGGACGAGCGCCTGCACCGCGCGACGCAGCTCTTTGCCCAGAGCGACTACGAGCGCCTGCCGGTGGTCGACGACGAAGGGCGGCTGCTCGGGGTGCTCGCCAAGCGCGACCTGATGGCGGTCTATGCGCAAGAAGTCCTGGGCAGACCGGCGTTGCTGGCCACCTTCGTGTCGAGCCGCGACTCGGGCACGAGCCGCCAGTACGTCGAGCTGCCGCCGGACTTCGCCTTGCGCATGGTCCCGGTCCCCGAGGAGCTGGTCGGCCGCAGCCTCGCCGAGGCCCGGTTGCCGCAGACCCTGGGGGC
>DASZHY010000514.1:0-7860 GCA_035949675.1 Thermoanaerobaculia bacterium | reverse complement strand
CGAGGGCCGCCAGCAGCTCCGGCAGGGGCGCGAGCAGCGGCCTGACGGCAGCCGCGGCGCCGGCGGTGGACTGGCGGCGCCGCGCGCGGCGCCAGAGCGCCCAGATGCCGGCGGCAGCGGCGGCGGCGAGGATGGCGAGGGTCCAGAAGAACGCGGCCCCGAGCGGCAGCTGGCGCAGCGGCGCCGGCGGCTTGGGGCGGAGGTCCTTGGCGGCGGCGCCTGCCGGCAGCACCGAGCGCACGGCGAGGGCGAGGCCGGCCGGCGTCCAGGCCTGGACGGTGCCGGCGCCGAGCGGCACGGCGATGGCGGCCGGCGGCAGCTCGAGCTTGCCCGGATGGAAGGCCGCGAGCACCAGGCGCTGGGTGTAGACAACCGCGCCGTCCGGGCCGGTTGAGCGGCGCGGCTCGTCCTCGCGGCGCACCTCGGCCTCGCCCCAGGCGCCGCGCCAGGCCGGGAAGCGCGGCTCGCCGGCAAGGCGGGCCGCGGCCGGCACGCGCAGGGCGATCACCGCCGCCGCCTGGTCGCCGACCGTGAGCGCCCGCGCCGGCAGGGTGACGGTGACCGACGTGCAGCCGGCGCCGCGACAGGCGGCCGTGGCCGGGGGCGGCGCGGCGGCGGGACGTGCGGCGAGTGGAGAAGCGGGGGCGGCGATTGGGGCGGGCGCTGCCGGCAGGCCGGTGGCGACACCGCACAGGAGAACGAAGAAACGGGCGACCGAAAGGCTCAACGCCGCAGCCTCCGGCGCCGCTGCTCGAAGAACCCCAGCAGGGTAGAGAGGTAGGGGCGGTCGGTGCGCAGCTCGAGCCGGTCGATGCTGAGACGGCGGGTGAGGCGCAGCAGCTCGTCGCGCTCGTGCCGGCGCCGCTCGCGATGGCGGCGGCCGAGGCGGCGGCCGTCGATCAGGGCCGTCTCGCCGGTTTCGGCGTCGCGCAGCACCACCGGGCCGACCGCCGGCAGCTCCTGGTCGCGCGGGTCGACGACCTCGACGAGGATGAGATCGTGGCGGGCGGCGGCGGCCTTGAGCGAGCGGCTTGCCGGGCTGCCGAGGAAATCGGAGATCAGGAACAGCACCGCGCGCCGCTTGAGCGTGGCGAGCACCGCCGCGAGGCCGCGCTCGAGATCGGTGGCGCCGCGCGCCGGTTGCTCGAGGACCTCGCGCACCAGGCGCAGGACGTGGTTGCGCCGGCGCTGCGGCGGCAGGAACAGCTCGAGACGGTCGGAGATCAGCGCCGCGCCGACCCGGTCCTGGTTGCGGATCGCGGCGAAGGCGATCAGCGCGGCGATCTCGGCCGCCAGCTCACGCTTGAGGATGGCGCGCGAGCCGAAGCTCAAGCTGCCCGAGACGTCGACGACGAGGAAGATCGTCAGGTCCCGCTCCTCGACGTATTGCTTGACGAACGGCGTACCCATGCGCGCGGTGACGTTCCAGTCGATGCCCCGCACGTCATCTCCGGGTTGGTACGGGCGCACCTCGGCGAACTCCATGCCGCGCCCCTTGAACACCGAGTGGTAATCGCCCGCTACGCCCTGATCGACCAGGCGATTGGTGGCGATCTCGATGCGGCGCACCTTGCGCAGCAGATCGAAGGGGATGCGCGCGCGTTCGCGGGTGGCGACCGGAGCGCGAGAGGTACCCGGGTTGGCTGGCACGTCGGGAGAGGTGGAGGCGCCCAGGGCGCGCTGCGCGGTGGAAGTTGCGGATGGGGCGCCTGAAACGGTGGGAAGGCCGGAGGTTGAAGCGCCGCGGCGTCGCAGGCTGGGCCCGGCCACTACGGTACCTCGATACGCTCGAGCAGCCTGGCCACCAAGGTTTCGGACGAGACTTCCTCGGCCTCGGCCTCGTAGGTCGGGATGATGCGGTGGCGCAACACGTCGGCCGCCACCTCCTTGACGTCTTCGGGGATGACGTAGCCGCGGCCGCGTACCAGCGCCAGCGCCTTGGCGGCGCGGGCAAGGTACAGGGAGGCGCGCGGCGAGGCTCCGAAGGCGATCAGGTCGGCGAGGTCCGCAAGACCGGCGGCTCGCGGCTCGCGGGTGGCGGTCACCAGGTCAAGGATGTAGCCGCGAATCTTGTTGTCGAGGTACACGGTGTCGGCGACCGTGCGCAGCGCCACGAGGTGCTCGCGGTCGAGCACCGGGTTGACCCGCAGGTCGCGCTCGACCAGCATGCGATCGAGGATCTCGCTCTCCTCGGCGCGCGACGGGTAGCCGAGGCGCAGCTTCATCATGAAGCGGTCCAGCTGCGCCTCGGCGAGCGGGTAGGTGCCCTCCTGCTCGATGGGGTTTTGGGTCGCGAGCACCATGAACGGCTCGGGCAGCGCATGGCTGCGGTCGCCCAGCGTCACCTGGCGCTCTTCCATCGCTTCGAGCAGCGCCGACTGCACCTTGGCGGGGGCGCGGTTGATCTCGTCGGCGAGCAGCAGGTGGGTGAACACCGGTCCGCGGCGCGGCAGGAAGTCGCCGGTGCGCTGGTCGTAGATCAGCGTGCCGACGAGGTCCGCGGGCAGCAGGTCCGGGGTGAACTGGATGCGCTGGAACTGCAGCGCCAGCGTTTGCGCCAGCGTCTTGACCGCCAGCGTCTTGGCCAGCCCGGGCACGCCCTCGATCAGCAGGTGGCCGCGGGCGAGCAGGCCGACCAGCAGGCGGTCGAGCAGGTAGTCCTGGCCGACGATGACCTTGCGCAGCTCGGCCTCGACCCCTTTGAGCGTCAGGGTCTCGCGCTCGACGTCGCGGTTGAGGGTCATCAGGGATGGCTCCATCGCTACCTCGGTGTGGAACCGGCCAGACGTCCACCGCAGACGCGGCATGTTCCTGGAAGGCGGGACTGCAAGTGGGGTGCCACTGCCGTCAAGGGACGGAAAGGCCGATGCCACAAGGAATTACGCCGCTTCGCCGGCCGCCGCGGCGTGCCGCACAGGCCAATTCGGCACAGTCTGATAACTTCACCGCCATGCGCCCGCCACGGCTCAAGAAGGCCCTGGGGCAGCACCACCTGGTGTCCGGCGCGCTCTGCCGGCCGCTGATCGATTTCCTGCAACCGGGCGGCGTGCGGGTCGTCGAGGTAGGGCCCGGAGGGGGAGTGCTGACCGGCGAGCTGCTGGCGGCCGGCGCCCGGGTCCTCGCCTGGGAGGTGGACCTCGAGTGGGCGGCCGAGCTGCGGCGGCGGCTGGGCGCGGGCACGCCGAGCGGCGGCATCGCGGGGCACGCCGGGGCCTCCCGCGGGGCGGTGGCGATCGTGGTCGAGGACGCCCTGGACCTCCCCTGGGGACGGCTGCCGGCGCCCACCCTGGCGGCGGGGAACCTGCCTTACAACATCGCCACCGCGCTGCTGGGCGCCCTGCTCCCGCATCACCGGCGGGTGCCGCGCGCCGCGTTCCTGGTGCAGCGCGAGGTGGCCGAGCGGCTGCTCGCTCGGCCCGGGGAGGCGGCGTACGGGTCGCTGAGCGTGCTGGTGGCGGCTTATGCGCGCGCGGTGCCGCTCGGCCGGGTGCGCCGCGGCAGCTTCCGTCCGCCCCCCAAGGTCGAGGGCGCCTATGTCGGCTTCGAGCTCAAGGCGCCGCCGCTGCCCGAGGACGAGATGCCCGCCTTCCTCGCCACCGTCAGGCTCGCCTTCGCCCAGCGGCGCAAGACCCTGAGGAACGCCCTCGCGGCCGGCTGGGGCAGGGAGCGGGCGGCGGTGGTGCTCGCCGGCATGGGCCTCCGCGAGGACGTGCGCGCCGAGCGGCTGGGGCTCGAGGAGCTGCTGGCGCTGCATCGCCAGGCCGCGCTCAAGGGGCCGACCGCTGGAGCTGCCTCGAGGGGCGGGCCGGGCGGCTGACGAGCCTCGCAGCGGCCGGCCTAGCATCGCGCCTGGCAGCTATCCTGGTGCAGGTTGGGGAATTGTTCCAGGTTGGGCGTGATGCTAATCTAAGTGCATAAAAACACGGAGGTTCTCCTTGTCAATGCGGCATCGCGGCCGTGGTCTCGCGGCGTTGATCACCGTTGCAGCGATCACCAGCGCTGGAGTCGCGGCGGGTCTCTCGGCACAGGAGAAAGCAGGGAGCGCGACGTCCGGACCCGGGTGGGGCATCACCATCGACCTCGCGCGGCGCGTCTGTTTCGTGGACACCGACGAGGACGTCCTCTGGTGCTTGGATGCCCTGGATAACCCGGCGGCGATGGCCCGGGGGCTCCACGCCCATGACCTGCTGCTGGACCCGTCGGGCAGCCTGGTGGGCGATGAGCTGCTCTGGGATTCCCGCTGGCGCCGGTGGCGGCGGGGACGCTGGGAGATCGCCCTGAACGGCCAGCGGCGCGAGCCGTGCGCGCCCACTCTCGAACCCGTAGCCGAGGCAGGTTTGCTCCTGGACCGCCGAGGCAACCGTTACGGCATTGCCGACGGCGAGGACGGGCCCTATCCCGGCGCTCTCTATCGGTTGACGCCTGGCGGTCATGCGGTCCTGGTTGCCGGCGGCGCCTTCGGACAGGCGGATGGGAAAGGCCCCGCTGCCGGGTTCGAGGCGATCGGCGCCGTGAGGTGGGGCTGGGACGGCGCCTTGTACCTGACCGACGGTGCCCTCGTGCGCAGGGTTTCCAAGGACGGCACGGTGAGCACTCTGGCGCACGCGCTCCCGGCCGGAAAGGGGGAACCAGCGCCGCGGCTGCTGGGGCTCGACGTCGGGCCGCGGCAGATCGTTGCCGCCGACTACGCCGGCGGGCGTCTTCTTGCCGTCGCGCCCGGCGGAGCGACGACGACCCTTTACCGCAGCGATCCCGGGTGGGCCCCTACGGGCGTGGTGGCCGCGGGCGATTCGCTCTATGTTCTCGAACACCCGGCCGCCGGATTGGGCGGAGGTTTGCTGGCATTCTGGGGGCCCCATTTGCGAGTCCAGAGGCTCCGAGGCGGTCAGGCCCGCATCCTGGCGAGCGTCGGGAAGACCGGCGGGCCGGCGTTCCTCTTGCAGGCGCTTGGAGCAGCCCTGCTGATCTCGGTGGCCGCGATCGCCTTCGCTTGGCGGAAGGATGTCGCCGCGTGGCTCGTGGCGCACCGGAGGTGGCTCCCGGATCACGTCTTTCATCTGGTGGCCGGGATCACCCTCCTGCTCGCGTTGCTGTTGCTCGGCCGCGAGGTGTCGCAGCCGGCCGCGGACGCCGCGCGGCTCGGCACCCTCGCTCTCATCCTGCTGGTCACCGCGCTCGGCTCCCAGCTCGGGCCCGGCTTGATCTATCTCTTCAAGAAGATTGGCCCGATCGAGATGATCGAGGGGTCGCCCGCGTCGCTGCGGGAGGCGCTTGCCAACATCGAGCTGACGATTCCTGCCGAGGGAGAGGAGGTCCGGCAACGCTTGCTCTCGCCGAGCGAGCATCACGCCTACGAGCAAGCTGATCTCCAGCTTTCGCTGATCCAGTTCCAAGACGCCGTCCGATTCTTGACTCCTCACGACAAGCAGCGCTACTGGGAGCGGCTTACGCAAGTCGGCACCGCGGCCCTCGTGCAAGGCAACGCCCTGCGGGCGATCTCCCGCTTGCGGCAGGTACAGGAGCAATCGGAGGGTCGATACGAGGGACCCGTGGTCACATACGTCCTGGGCATCGCCTACCTCAAGGCGTCGCAAGAGGATGCCAGAAAGAAGGCCGGGTTCCTGGCGAAGGCAGCGCAGTGCTTCCGCGCGGCGATCCAGGACGCACCGGACCACTACCTGGCCTATTTTCAGCTGGCGCTCGTGCAGTTCGACCTGGAGGAATATGGCAGCGCGGTGACCAGCAACCAGAAGGCGATCGAGATCAGGCCGCAGTTCGCGCTCGCCAAATACAACCTGGCGATCGCTTTGGACAAGGCGAACAGGTTTCCCGCGGCATGGCAAGCTCTCAGCTCCATCGCTCCGGGCGACGAAAACTTCGATCTGGTTGCGAAGGAGGCGAGGGAGGATTCAGACTTGGCGCCGTTTCGCGCCGACCAGCGATTCGAAGAGCTCGCGCTGGCGCGAGCCAACCCGAAGCCCTTCTAGGGCCGCGGAGGAACTGGACCGCCGCCGGGTTTCGGGAGGGAGATGACAGGCAACTGGATCTTCGAACGCATTCGTGACTTCCTCTCGGTCAGGGCACGTGTCCATCAAGACACGTATACTCGCTGCTTAGTCTAACGCGTGCCAGTGTCGCAGTCAAAGCCGATTCTGGACGTCGGCAATTCCATCCCGATGTGGCTGGTCGACAAGGGTCTGCACCCCGGTCAGGTCCCCCGCCTGGCGCGGCGGCGGTGCTCGCCGGCATGGGCCTCCGCGACGACGTGCGCGCCGAGCGGCTGGGGCTCGAGGAGCTGCTGGCGCTCTATCGCCAGGCCCGGTGACGGCGGCCGCAGGCCGCCCGTGCTAGTCTTCACTTCAACAAAGGACTCAAAGGAGAGCCGTCGATGCACAGGGGCCTGGTGGCTCTCGCGGCCGGGATTCTCCTCTCGTCCCTCTCGTCGCGCTGTGGCCGCCCGCCCGTCTCTCCGGTGCGGCCGTTGCGGATCGCCCTCCTCAGCGATTGGTTCACCCTTGATCCTCACGGGGGCGAGCTTGGGCTCCAGACCATCAATGTCCTGCGGAATGTCTACGACGCGCTGACGGCGTTCGATGCCGGGAATCGGGTCGCACCGGCCCTCGCCGAAAGCTGGGAGAACCGCGACGAGCTGACGTGGATCTTCCACCTGCGGCGCGGGGTGTCCTTCCACGACGGGCAGGAGCTCACCGCCCGTGACGTCTTGTGGAGCTTCGACCGTGCCCGCAGAGCTCCCCCGAGCAGGATCGGCACCTACCTCATCGCCATCGACAAGGTGCTCGCTCTCGATGCGCACACGGTCGAGATCACCACCCGGCGGCCCTACCCGATCCTGCTCAACAAGATCGCCTTCGTCCTGATCGTGCCCGCCGGCTCGCCGCCGGTCATCTCGCAGCCCGTTGGCACCGGCCCCTACCGGTTGGTCTTCCATGAGCCAGGGAAGCGCGTCGCCTTGCGGGCCTTCGACCGCTACTGGGGCGGGGCTGCAACCGTGCAGAGCGTCGAGTTCTTGGTGATTCCCGACCGCGATGCCCGGGTCAAGGGCCTCCTCGACGGCGACCTCGACATCGTCGAGGAGGCCGGCGCCGCCGACCTGGGGCGCATCCGGACGGCTCGCGGCTGCCGGATCGTCAGCCAGACCAGCCTCGGCGTGGCCTATCTCGAGCTGCGCAGCGACCGGCGGCCGCTCGACGATCCAAGGCCGCGGCGGGCGCTGTCGCTCGCCCTGGACCGCGGCGCGCTGGCGCAGGCCCTGGGAGGAGAGGCCGAACCGATCGGCCAGATGGTCACCCGCAATGTCTTCGGCTTCGCTCCGGGCATCCCGCCGCCCGCGGCCGATCCGGCGGGGGCCCGCGCGCTCCTCGCCGCCGCGGGATACGCGGGCGGCCTCGACCTCGCGCTGCAGATCCACCAGGTCCCGCGCGCCGAGCTCGCGGCCATGGTGCGGCAGTTGCTGAGCGCCGGCATCCGCGTGCACCCCGGGGCGGCCGCTCCCGAGGCGGACCTCCGGTTCAATTCATGGATCTCGCCCTCCGGCGACGCCAGCGATTTCTTCGACGTCGTGGCGCACAGCCCCACCCAGAACGGGTACGGCGCGGGCAGCTTCTTTCACCATCAGGACCCGGCGCTCGACGCACTGATCGAGAACAGCGAGGCGACGCTCGACATGCTGACCCGGCGCATCAAGCTCGAGCATGCGATGCGCGTGGCCATGAGCGACTTCGTCTTCATTCCGCTCTACTCGACGCCGGTCCTCTACGGCACTCGCGACGACGTGGACTGGCGGCCGCGCAGCGACCTGCTCATCCTGGTCAACACCATCCGCCGGCAACCGCCGCGCGG
>DASZHY010000513.1:0-7745 GCA_035949675.1 Thermoanaerobaculia bacterium | reverse complement strand
CCGCAGCCAGGTCTCCTTGAGCCAGCGGAAGCCGGAAGGGTCGAGGTAGCGCAGCGCCGCGCCGGCAACCGGGCCGAGGTCGGGAGGGAACCACCGCCAGACGAAGTCCTGCAGGAACGGCAGCAGGACGACCGGCAGCAGGAACACCAGGATCGGCCTGCCGGTCGCCGCGCCGATGAGGAAGGCCGCGCCGGCGGTGAAGACCAGCCCGGGCAGCAGCAGCAGGAGCATCGGCCGCAGGTAGGCGAGCGCCTCGAACGGTCCATAGATGTCCGGGGTGGAGGCATCCGGCAAACCGTGGACGAAGAGCAGCAGGACCGCCAGGAAGACGGCCATGACCGCCAGGCAAGCCGCCAGGGCGGCGATGAACTTCCCCCACACGTACTCGCCGGGAGTCAGCGGCGTCGCCTGAAGGATCGCGTCCACCCGGCGCTCGCGGTCGCGGATCACCGGCATGCCGGCCGCGACCGCGACGAAGAAGGCGATGAGCAGGAAGCTCAACAGCGGCAGCACGAACCCGATCTGGAACTCGGAGTTGGCCCACGCCCGCGGGCTCCCCAGCGAGGTGTCCACCGAGCGGTAGATCCAGATCCCGCGCGACATCAGCCAGGCGTTCAAGGCCATCACCACGGCCCACAGCCAGAACAGCGGCCGGCGCGCCGCCTCCGTCAGATCGACGGACGCGATCATCCAGCCGCGGCGCGCGCTCATGCCACCACTACGGAAACGACGGCAACAAGGTTACGGCGCCGGTCGGCAGCGGCTTCGCCGGCCTCGCCGCCCTGGCCCGCCCTCGCCTACCGGTACCGCTCGGGCAGGCGGCCGGCTCAGGCGGGGGGCTTTTGCGGGGCGGGGGCGGGCTTCTGCGGAGCCGCTTTTTGTTTGGCCGCTTTTCGTGGAGCATTATCCGGCAGCGGCGGGATGTTCGGCTTCTTTCCCAGCTCGATGCGCTTGACGACTGGCGGCAGCGGGCCGCCGCCGGGCTTGTCGAAGTAGACGACGATGTTCGCCTTGCGGCGCAGCTCCTCGGTCCAGCGGTCGATCTCCTCGGTCAGGCGCTGCTGGCGCAGCACCTCGCGGATCTTGTCGCGGACCTCGTCGAGCGGCGGCACCGGCAGGCGCTGCTGCTGCAGCTCCTTCGTCAGGACGTTCTTGTAGTAGCTGGAGATGTCGTCCAGGCTGACGAACACCTGCGGCCCCAGGCGCTCGTCGACGAAGGCCAGCACCTCGAGCTGGCGGGCCATCAGCTGGCGCAGCGCCGCCTCGTCGAGGCCGACCTCCCGCAGCTTCTGGCGGAAGGTGGCTTCGTCCTTGAAGCGGGCCCGCACCTCGGCCACCTGCTTTACGATCTGGTCCACCGGGACCTGCTCGAGGCCGAAGCGGTCGATCTCGTGAAAGCGCAGGCGTTGCGCGGTGAGATCGTCGAGGACGCGCCGGCGGAAGACGCTCTGCGACTCGCCGGGCTTCGCCAGCAGCTGCCCGAGGACGATCGCGCGGTCGAGGTCCGAGGCCAGGATCGGGTCCTCGTCGACGACCGCCAGGACGCGGTCCTTGAGCACGTTCGGCGATTCGGCGCCAGCGCTGGTGCCCGCTGCGAAGGCGAGCGCCAGCCATAGCCCTGCAGCCACCGCGGCCTTGGCAGCCGTCGGCACCCGCCCTGCCCCCATTGCCGCCGCTGCGAATGAGCTATGCGCGGGGCGGCGGCGGGCTCGGCGGACGGTCACGGGCGCCATGCTAGCATCCGTGGATACCATGTCCGACATCCCTTCCCGCCTCACCGTGGGCCTCGCCCAGAGCGATTGCCGGCTGGGCGACGTCGAGGCGAACGTCGAGATCCATCTCGCCTGGATCGAGCGCGCCCGGCAGCGGGAAGTGGACCTGCTGGTCTTCCCCGAATTGTCACTGACCGGCTACCGCCTGCTCCATCTCACGCCGCGCGTGGCCCTGGCCGCCAGCGCCGCCGCTCTCGGCCGGCTGGCCGCGGCGGCGGGTCCGATGGCAGTGGTGGTCGGCTTCGTCGAGGAGGACCACCTGGGGGCGCTCTACAACAGCGCCGCGCTGCTGCGCCACGGCCATCCCACCTTCGTCCATCGCAAGCTCTACCTGCCGACCTACGGCATCTTCCAGGAGCAGCGCTTCCTCGCCGCCGGCCGCCGCCTGGAGCTGGCGCCGCTGCCCTGGGGCCGCGCGGGGGTGCTGATCTGCGAGGACATGTGGCACCCGGAGCTGGCCCGCCGGCTGGCGCTCGGCGGCACCAAGCTGCTGCTCGTGCCCTCGGCCGCGCCCGGCCGCATCGGCGGCGGCGAGGTGCCCGAGAGCGCCGAGAGCTGGGAGGTGCTGACCCGCTCGACCGCGCTGCTCAACACCTGCTGGGTGGTCTACTGCAACCGGGTCGGCTGGGAGGAGGGCTCGTTCTACACCGGCGGCAGCCACATCGTCCGTCCCGGCGGCGAGCTGGCGGAGCGCGCCCCCTTTCTCGAGGAGCACCTGCTGATCGCCGAGCTCGATCTGCGCGACGCCGACCGCCTGCGCTGGAAGCTGCCGCTGCTCGCCGACGACCGCAACGACATCACCGGCCCGGAGCCCGCCCGGTGATCCGCCGCGAGCAGGTGGCCGGCCGGCTGGCCTTGAACGCGCCGCTCGCCGTCGCGGCGCTGACCTCCTTCATCCGCGACGCGGTCGAGACGAGCGCCACCGCGGGCGTGGTGGTCGGGCTCTCGGGCGGCGTCGACTCGGCGCTCGCCGCCGCGCTCGCCGCCCGCGCGCTCGGGCCGCGGCGGGTGCACGCCTTCGTGCTCCCCTACCGCACCTCCAACCCCGAGTCGGCGTCCGACGCCCGGGCGGTCGCCGAGCAGCTCGGCATCGAGCACCGGGTGATCGACATCTCGCCGATGGCCGATCCCTACTTCGCGCTCGAGATCCCGGAGGGCGCCGCCGAGGCCGAGCGCCGCCGCGGCAACAAGCTGGCGCGCGAGCGCATGACCATCCTCTTCGACCAGGCCAAGAAGCTCGGCTGCCTGGTGCTCGGGACCTCCAACAAGACCGAGATCCTGCTCGGCTACTCGACGGTCTTCGGCGACAACGCCAGCTCGCTCAACCCGCTCGGCGATCTTTACAAGCAACAGGTCTGGCGGCTCGCCGCGCACCTCGAGCTGCCGCCGCGGGTGGTGTCCAAGCAGCCCTCGGCGGACCTGTGGCCGGGGCAGACCGACGAGGGGGAGCTGGGCGTCACCTACGCCGTGGCGGACGAGGTGCTGTACCTGCTGTTCGACCTCGGCCTGCGCCCCGCCGAGGTGGTCGACCGCGGCTACGAGGAGGCGGCGGTCGCGCGCATCGTCCAGCTCGAGCAGGCGAACCGCTTCAAGCGCCGGCTGATGCTGATCGCGCGCCTGTCGGGGAGCGCCATCAACCTCGACCAGGAGATTCCCCGCGATTGATGGGCGCGAGTTGATGGGTGCGATTTGATGGGTGACAACGGCCGCCTGCTGGTGATCGCGACGCCGATCGGCAATCTCGGCGACCTGTCGCCGCGCGCCCGCGACGCCTTCGCCGCCGCCGATCTGGTGGCCTGCGAGGACACCCGCCACACCGGCCGCCTGCTGTCGCAGCTCGGCCTGCGCCGGCCGCTGGTCTCGCTGCACGAGCACAACGAGCGCCAGCGGCTGCCGCGCCTGCTGGCCGAGCTGGCGGCGGGCCGGACGGTGGCGCTGGCCAGCGACGCCGGCACGCCCCTCCTCTCCGATCCCGGCTACCT
Organism: Thermoanaerobaculia bacterium; assembly: GCA_035949675.1. Lineage (GTDB taxonomy): Bacteria > Acidobacteriota > Thermoanaerobaculia > Multivoradales > UBA5704 > JASLEW01. The sequence goes on along the minus strand of DASZHY010000513.1, from coordinate 3,991 downwards.
GCTGGTCCGCGACGCCGCGGCGCAGGGCGCCCGCATCGAGCCGGTGCCGGGCCCGTCGAGCGTGGTGGCGGCCCTGATCGCCTCGGCGCTGCCGCCGTACCCGTTCACCTTCGCCGGCTTCGCGCCGCCGCGGCAGGGCAAGCGCCGCGACTTCTACCGCGGCTGGGCGGAGCTCGGGCACACGCTGGTGGTCTTCGAGTCGCCGCATCGCCTGCTCCCGAGCCTCGCCGACGCCCTGGCCGAGATGGGCGACCGCCCCGCGGCGGTGGCGCGCGAGCTGACCAAGCTGCACGAGGAGGTGGTGCGCGCGCCGCTGGCCGCCCAGCTCGCCGCCTGGCAGGCGCGGCCGGCGATCAAGGGCGAGCTGGTGCTGGTCATCGGCGCCGGCACCCGCAAGGAGGGGGATTGATGCGCAGGCTGCTCACGCCGTCCATGCCGTTCGTTCGATCGTTCGTTCGGTCGGCGGCGGTGTCCGCGGGCACGGCCTTCGCCGCTCTGGCGCTGCTCGCCGGTCTCGCCGGTTGTGCCACCGGCTGGGGGACGCGTGCGCCCTGGGAGGGGCCGGCCTCGGCGCAGACGCAAGCCGTCGAGAAGGCGGTGGACCGGGCGTACCGGCACACCGGCACGGCCACGGTCGCGGTGGCTTACCTCGACCTCGCCAGCGGCGGCAAGGTGCTGCGCAACGAGGTGCGCCCCTTCCACGCCGCCAGCACGATGAAGGTGCCGGTGATGATCACCGCCTGGGCCGCCGTCGACCAGGGCATTCTCAAGATCGATCAGCCGATCACGGTGCGCAACGAGTTTCGCAGCATCGTCGACGGCTCGCGTTTCCACCTGGCCGCCGAGGACGACGGCGACCCCGAGCTCTACGCTGCCGTGGGCTCGACGCGGCCGGTCGGCGACCTGATCCGGCACATGATCGTGCGCAGCTCGAACCTGGCGACCAATCTGCTGATCGATCAGCTCAGCGCCTCGTGGGTGATGGACGAGATGCGTCAGCTGGGGGCTTACAACTTGCAGATCCTGCGCGGCGTCGAGGACGAGAAGGCGTATCAGGCCGGGTTCAACAACGAGGTCACCGCCGCCGACCTGATGCTGCTGCTGGCCACCATCGCGCGGGCCGCCGCCGAGCCCGCCGCCGGCCCGGCCGCCGCGCCCGATCCCGGCGCCAACGAGCCGGTCGCCGCGCCGGCCATCTCGCACCGCGGCGCCGCCGCGATGATCGAGGTGCTCGAGGCGCAGGAGTTCAACGACAAGATCCCGGCCGGCCTGCCGCCGGGGACGCCGGTGGCCCACAAGACCGGCGACATCACCGGCATCCATCACGACGCCGCCATCGTCCTGCCGCCCGGCGAGACGCCCTACGTGCTGGTGGTGCTCACCGCCGGCTTCGACAAGGAGGAGAACGCCAACCGCTTCATCGCCGGCCTCTCGCGCAACATCTGGGAGGCCCGCCACCTGCCGCCGCCGAAGCCGAAGCGCGGGCACGGGTGAGGCGAGCGACGCGCTCGGCCGGCGCTGGCGCCGGCTGGCCGCCGACCGTCCGGCGCCGCCGGCGACCGCCGCTCACGGGCAGTTGGCGAAGGCCGTCGTGTCCTGGAGCGGTGCGAACGGCACGCCGATCGGGCTGGTGTAGGTCCTGAACTCGCCGGTCTGGGTGTCGGTGACCGTCAGGGTGACGCCGACGTTGGTGAGGCCGCCGGCGAACACCCACCACCGGCCGTTGAGCGCACAGCCGTCGAGCACCTTGACCAGCAGCTCGAGGTTCTCGGGCTTGAAGAACCAGAGTGCGCCGGTGTCCGGTGTCAGCTCCAGGGTCGCGGCTCCGCCCGCGCCTTTCGTGGTCTGCCAGCCGGCAGCGACCTGGAACCGTCCGCCGTCGAGGCACAGGGCCCCGGCTCCCGCAACGCAAGGGCCGGGCAGCGCCGGCACGGTCATCGCCCAAGCTCCGGCGCCGGCGACGTTGGCGATCAGCCGCCAGGGGTCCTGCGGGTCGACCTCGAGGCTCTTGACGGCGCCCCCCAGGCCGCCGGTCGGCAGGGCACTCCAGGTTACCCCGCGGTCGGCGCTGCGCACCACGCCGGCTCCCGCGAGCACGGCGTAGACCGTCGCGGGCATGGTGGACTCCACGACCGGCGCCACGGCGATCCACGACGCGCCGTGGTGGACGGGATCGGCGGGGATGTAGACGACCTGCCAGCTCGCCCCGCCGTCGGTGCTCTTTTCCACGTAGCCGCCGGCGGCGGCGTACAGGGTCGCCGGCGAGCTGGTATCGACCCGCAGCACGTCGAGACTCCCCAGCGTCGCGCCGGCCAGCGACCAGGTCAGGCCGCGGTCGGTGCTCTTGTAGAGGTTCGACGAGGCATTCGCCCAGGCGTAGACGTTGGTGGGCGCGAGCGGATCGATCAGCACCGGAGCGAGGTTTGCCGCCGGCAGCACGCTCCCTTGAAACCCGGTCCAGGTGGCGCCGCCGTCGGCGCTGCGCACCAGCGGCGAGCCGAGGTACAGGATATTGTCATCCTGTGGATCGATCGCCACCCAGCCGAGATTCGCCAGCGGGTTCGGCAGCTGCCCCCAGCCCCCCAGGCCGCCCTCGAAAAGGCCGACTGACGCGTGGCCGGCGGCGATGACCACGTCCACGGCGAACAGGTACAACCGCACCGGATCGCTTGCGAACTGCAGCACCTCGTCGCCGGAAAGAAATGGCACGTTGGGAAGCGCGGCGGACGTCCAGGTGACGCCACCCTCCGGGCTGCCGACCAGCTGTCCGGCGGTGGTGGCGAAGAGGAAATCCGGCGCGACCGCTTGCCCTGGCCGGCTCACGACGAGCCCATCGAGATCGGTCGTCGCCACACCTTCGAAGCTGTTGCTCGTCCAGGTGGCCCCGCGGTCGCCGCTCTTGTAGACGCCGCCGGTCGTCACGCCGCTCGCGGTCCCGGCGTAGATCGTACCCGAGCCAGCCGGATCGATCGCCAGCGCTAGCACGGACTGCAGCGGCGAGCTCGGGGAGGTCGGGGTCGTCACCGACCAGTTACCGCCGCCGTCGGCACTCGCGCCGATGAAACCGTTCGCGCTCCCGGCGTAGACGGTACCCACCGGTCCCGGATCGATCGCCAGAGCCCGGAACAGGTCGGATGCCGAGGCGAACGAGGGGGTCCACGAAGCCCCGCCGTTCAAGCTCTTGTAGATCCCTCCCTTGCCGCCGGCGTACACGGTCTGCGGTGCTCCGGGAGCGATGGCTAGAGCCGCAATGGTGACGGGCGGCGAGGTGGCGCCGGCCGGCTGCCAGCTCGCTCCGCCGTCGATCGACTTGAAGACGCCGTGGGTGCCGGCTGGAGCAGACCCGTTGCCGCCGGCGGCGACGCCGGCGTAGATCGTCTGCGGTGCGCTGGGGTCGATGGCCAGCGCCAGCACGCCGCCCGCGGACGGCAACCCGCTCTGGGCCGGCGCCCAGGCGGCCCCGCCGTCCGTGCTCTTGGCCAGACCGGTGCCGTTCGCCACGTACACCGTCTGCGGATGCGAGGGGTCGATGGCCAGCGCGCCCGCCCCTGGCAGCAGACCGGTGCCCGTGGCGCTCCAGTTGACGCCGCCGTCGATGCTCTTGAAGACGCCTTGAGGGAACGACACGTAGAGGGTCGACGTGTTACGAGGATCAATGGCGAGGGCCGCCGCTCCGAACTGCGGCAGGCCGCTGAAGGCCCCTGCCCAGGTCATGCCGCCGTCCCGGCTCTTCCACACCCCGCCGGCGGCGCTCGTGGCGGCATACATTACCGACGGACGCGAGGGGTCGATGGCAAGTGCCCTGACCGTGGCGCCGTAGGGCCCCAGCGCAACCCAGGGGCTGCCGGGTTCGGCAGCGGCGGGCGCCACCGCGGCGGCAATCGCGCCACCGGCGAGCACCCAGGCTCTAGTCCGACCTTTCCAAGATGAACTGGGCCCCGCTACCATCATGGACGGACATCTCACCTGATGTGCTGCCATTCTACTCCCT
>DASZHY010000512.1:0-11065 GCA_035949675.1 Thermoanaerobaculia bacterium | reverse complement strand
TCATCCGCGCCGCCAGCGCCCGCGGCTCCGCCGGCGGATGCGCCCCCGTCCACAGCGCCAGCAGCGTGAGCGCCGCCTGATGGATCCATGCCGGCTGGGCGCGCAGGCCTGCCGCCTCGGCAAGGCGCTGGTCGCGCCCGGCGAGGTTGCCGCGCCGCCAGGCCAGGTAGGCCCCGAGGCCGAGCGCTTCGATGGCGATGCCGGAGTGGTGATTGTCGAGCGCATCCGCGACCGCCAGATCGAAGCGCGAAGCCGCGTCCGCGAGGTCGCCTTCCTCGCAGGCCGAAAGCCCGCTGAAAAGCCGGGCGTCGGTGGCAAGGTCCGGCTGGTTCTGGCGGCTGGCGATGGCGAGCTCGCGGTCGAAGGCTTCGCGCGCCGCGCGCGCGTGCCGCTTGCTCCTGGCGATGCGCCCCCGCACGTACCAGGCGAGCGCCTCCTGTCCGCGCAACCGGTCCTCGTTGAAGTCGCGCTCGGCGCCGGCGACGTCGCCGAGCGACGCGCGGTCGGCGAGGACCGTAGACAGGTTGTGATCGTTCAGGGCATGGATGGGGATCTTCTGCAGATCGGCCAGGGCCGCCGGCTCTTCGCGAACGGCGATGTGGTAGTGGGCGCGGGCGAGCCGCAGCGACCAGGCCGACGGCCGCAGCGCGAGCAGGGCCGAGTCGGCTGCCAGCCAGTCCCGGTCTCTGTCCACGGCGGTGGCGGCGACGTAGCGGACGAGCAGGTGCAGGTAGGGCGGCGAGCTGGGCCGCAGGCGCGCCGCCGCCGCCTTGGCCCAGCGCTCCGCCTCGCCCGTCCGCTCCTCCCACGGGCTGAAGAGACAGAGAAAGGCCGCCGGCACCGGCGTCGCGCCATCGGTGGCATGGGCGGTTTCCAGCAGCCGGCGCGCCTGGGCGCGGTCGCCGATGCGCTCGGCGGCGAAGGCCCTCGCCACCAGGTCGATCGTTTCCCGCCGCTCGGCGCCAATGTCGCCGCGCTCGAGGGCGTATCCGGAGTCGATCACCTGCCAGGGCTTCGGCAGCGACGACCAGGCTGCGACGGCCGCCAGCGGCAGCAGCAACAGCAACGCCCTGAAGCGGCGCGCGCCTGCCAGCCGCTGGGAGCCGGGGAGCGCTGGCGGGCCGGCGCTGGCGCCCGTCGCCGCGGCGCCGATCCGAGGCCCGGCGGTCTCGCCGGACGCCGGCAGCGGGTCGCCGGCGCGCTCGATCTCGCAGTCGAGGCGGAAGCCGACGCCGCGGACCGTGCGCACCACCTGGCTGCCGGGGCCGAGGGTGGACCGTAAGCGGTGAACGAGCTGGGTCAGGGATTCGTCGGAGGCTGCCGGCTGTCCCTCCCAGAGGCGGGCGAAGATCGCCTCGCGGGGCACCACCGCCCCTCCGGCGGCGCACAGCAGGACCAGCAGCTGGTAGACCCGCGGCTGGCAGGGGACCTCGCGGCCATCGACCGAAACCACCTGCCTGGCGGTATCGACCTCGACCCGCGCAAAGCGATAGCTCATGCGCTCGGTGGCGGGCGCCGGCAGCCACGCGCCGGATGCGGGTGCCCCAGACCGGCAAATTCAGCCAGAAATAACTGCCGCATAAGGTTCCGGTCAGGCGCGGCGGGCTCCTTGCCGCCCATGATGGTCCGGTGCAAAAGCCCCATCTGGCAAGGATAACGCATCGCCGGAGGAGCTGCGAAAATGGAGCTGCGACCATGGGAACGATCGGGCAGCCAGACCCCGTCGTAGGCCAGGCCGAAGAGTGCTCCGGACTGGCGCTGTCGCCCGACCACGCGGCTTTCCTGCGCGCGCGGATGAAGCGGCTCGACGGCGAGGCGGCGGCGCCGGGCCATCGCGGCACCTACGCCGTCGTCCGCCGCGGCAACGTGGACATTGGCCTGGTGGCCGTGGACGGCGAGCTGGGGATCTGGTTCGCCGCCCTGGCCCGGCAGGGCGGCGACGGAGCTGGCGCGGAGGCGCGGCACCTGCAGCGGGAGCTGGTCCGGCACGGCTTCGCCCACTCCAAGCAGGGCCTGCTGGCGGTGTTGTGCTTCCACCTTTTCCTGCCAAGGCCGGAGCGGCCGGCGCCGCCGGCGCGGCGACCGCGTGCCGCCGAGCGCGAGGACCTGGCCGCCACGCGCGACGACCGGCCACGGACGGCCACGGGCGTCAGCGGCTGCAAGGCAGTCCCGTAAGGGCCCCGGCCAGCACCAGCCAGGCCCTCCGCCGCCCTCCTCACCCGCGGGGCGTGTCAGGCGACGAGGTGGGCGCGGACCGAGTGGATGGGCGGCAGGCCCGAGACGGCCGCGGACCAGGTGCGGCCACCGTCGGACGAGGCGTACAGGTCGCCCGACTCGGCGCCGAAATACAGGCCAATGGGGTCGCCGCCGTCGTGGCCGAACGCCTGGCGCAGGACCGTCAGGTAGCAGTTCTCCTGCGGCAGCCCGGAGGCGAGCGGACGCCAGCTGGCACCGCGGTCGAGCGTCTCGTAGACGCGGAGACGGCCCTCGGGCGTCACCCGGTCGGCGTCGGCGGTCAGGGGAATGACGAAGGCGCGCGCCGGGTCGCGAGGGTCGAGCACCATCGGAAAGCCGAAGTCCGAGGGCAGCCCCGTGCCGGTGCCGATGTCGACCCAGGTCAGCCCGGCGTCTTGCGAACGGTAGACGCCGCCGTGGAACTGCATGTAGAGCGTCGCCGGCTCGCGCTCGGCGCGCAGGAGCTTGTGGATGCAGAACCTCGTGGTGGTCGGCCGCGCCTGCTCGGGGATGTAGCGGGGGACCAGGCCGCTGGTGCCGCGCCGCCAGCTCAGGCCGCCGTCCTCGGTGACCCACACTCCGGCCGCGGAGATGCCGACCGCGAGCCTCGCCGGCTCTCCGGGCCACGGGCAGATCGAGTGCAGGCAGAGGCCGCCGAAGCCCGGCTGCCACTGCGGCCTGCTCGGCTCGTCCCACAGGCCGCGCACCAGCTCCCAGGAGCGGCCGCCATCGTCGCTGCGAAACAGGGCGGCGGGCGCGACGCCGGCCCACAGGACCCCATCCTCGCTCCCCGGCTCGACCACCCAGATCCGCTCGACCGCCGCTCCCCCGTCGGCCGGGAAGGCCGGGCCGGCCGCCTGTTCCCAGGAGCCGTCCGCCGCCTCGGGATCGTGGGACAGGAACAGGTGCGGACCGAAATGACCGTGGGTCACCGAGGCGAGGCAGCACCCGCTGCGCGGGTCGCGCACCGCGTACTCGACTGGCTGCCCGGCGAAGCGCCGCGCCGTGACCTCGAGCCTGCCGCCGCGCGGGCCGCGCAGCACGAAGAGGCCCTTGCGCGTGCCGGCCAGGACCTCGACCTCGCCGGACGTAGCGCCCGCGCCGCCCGAGATGGCGGGCACGATGTAGACCTGGTCACCCGGAGCGATCGGGCTGTCGGGCGCCGCCGGGGTGTCGTTGACGAAGAGCGAGACGTGCCGGCGCAGGCCGCCGCGCTCGTCCAGCACCCAGCCGGCGAGGCGCGGATGGGCCAGCTCCAGCTGCCGCAGCGCCTCGCCGACGGTGGCGCCCGCCGCCTCGAGCTGGTCGGCCCCGCCGGCCAGCGGCCGCAAGGTGGAAGGCAGGTAGAAGGTGGTCATGGCGCCTCCGGGATCGGGTGTCGGGACACCAGGCTCAAGGGTGCAGCGCCTCGTGCAGCAAGCGGCTCTCCAGAGTGCAGTAGGGCTGCCGGCAGCCCAGCAGGTCGGCGAGCACCCGCCGCACGCCGCGGTGGAGCCGCGCCGCGGGCAGCATCCAGCGCCCCACCGGGCCAGTGAAGAACAGGCCCCGCGCCCGCTCGGCCCGCTCCATCTCCTCGCCCAGCTCCGCCCCGAGGCGCGCCGGATAGCGCCAGGGCGACCCGGCGAGCAGGCTCTCGGCCGCCCACAGCCCCGACAGCATGCCGTAGCGGATGCCCTCCCGGGTCAGCGGATCGGCAAGGGCCGCGGCGTCGCCCACCAGCAACAGCCGCCGCCGCAACGCCCGGCGCACCCCCGGCACCGTCCACGGCCCGTACACCGGGATGGGATAGCGGTACCGCGGACCCGGCAGCGCGCGCCAGCCTGGCGGCAGGTGGCGGTCGAGCATCTCGTCGAGCACGGCCCGGGCAGCGCGGTCGTCGACCTGGGCCTGCGAGTAGGCGATCCCCACCGAGGCGCCGCCGGGGCGCGGGAAGATCCAGGCGTAGGCGTCGGCCAGGCACGGGAAGCTCAGCACCAGCCGGCTCACGGTCAGGCCGCGCAGGGTGGCTCCCAGGCCAATGCTCTCCCCCTGCGGCCGCAAGCCCGCGGTGCGTCGCGACAGGCCGCGCGCGCCGTCGGCGCCGATCACCCACCCGTAGCAGCGCGTCTCGCCGCCGGCGGTGACGCGTACGCCCCGGAGGTCTCCGCCTTCTCCGGGGTCAAGCCAGGGCGCCAGCGCCTCGACCCGCCGCGGCTCGAGCTGCGCTCCGGCGGCGCTCGCCGCCGCGACGAGGGCGCGGTCGAGCTCGTGCCGGCAAAAGATGCGGACGCCCTCGAGCGTGCTGTCGACACGCCAGCCCGCCCCGTCCTCCAGGCGCACTTTCGGCGAGGCGACCGCCGGCAGGGCGGCAGGATCGAAGCCGGCGATGCGCGGCAGCACGTGCTCGGGCATGGCGCCGCCGCAGGGTTTCTCGCCCGGGCGCTCGGGCAGGTAGAGAGTCACCGCCGCGCCACCCCTGGCCAGCGCCAGCGCCGCCGACCCTCCCGCCGGACCACCTCCGATCACAGCGATGCGCCCCAGCTCGCCCATGGCCGTCCTGATTCTAGCGGCACCGCGGCAAGTAGGGGTGACGGGGTGACGGAGTCAGGGCATGACGCGAACTGCCGAGACGGGACACTAGAATGTGCAGGTGAATCCGCAGGTGAGCATGCCCGAGCCACTCTTCGACGACCTCGCCTGCGGCGCCTGCGGCGAGACCTATCCCGGTACTGGCTTCCCCGCGGTCTGCCCGCTGTGCGGCGGTGCCTGGCGCTACGGCGACGGCTTTGCCTGGCGGCGGCCGGCGAGCCCGCTGCCGGGAGCCGGCGGGCCGGCCTCCCCGGCCGAGGTCGTCGCAGCGCCCGGCGCCACCCTGCGCCGCTGGGCGCCGGCCCTGGGGCTCGACCCGGAGGAGCTGCCGGCACGCTCCCTGGCCTGCCCGCCAGGCCTCTACACGCCCGGAGACGGCGGCAGCGAGGTGTGGATCTGCCAGCAGGGATCGGCCCCCGCCGGTTCGTACAAAGAACGCGGCGCCGAGGTGATGGCCGCCGCCGCGGACCGCCGCGGCGTGCGCGAGATGTTCCTGGACTCCTCCGGCAACGCCGGCATCGCCGTCGCCCGGGCCGCCGCCGCGCGCGGCATCCGTTGCACGGTGCTGGTGCCCGCCGCGACGCCGGCGATCAAGGTCGAGCGCATCCGCGCCGCCGGCGCCGTCGTCGAGCTGGTGCCGGGCGACCGCGACGCCACGCACGCCGCCGCCCAGCAATGGCGCCGGCGCCTGCCCTACGCCGCGCCCTTCTTCCAGCCGTCCTTCCTGGCCGGCACCGCCACTCTTGCCTGGGAGATCGCCGAGGTGATCGGCCTGCCGCTTCCCGGCCACTGGCTGCTGCCGGCCGGCAACGGCCCCCTTCTGCTTGGCCTGACGCTCGGCCTCGCGGCCCTCGCGCGGGCCGGCGTCATCGGTTCCCTGCCGGCGCTGCACGCCGTTCAGCTCGAGGGCTACGCGGCACTGTCGCCTGACGGCCCCGGCCAGGCGCGCCCCGGCGCCCCCACCGCCGCCGGCATCGCCATCGGCCATCCGCCGCGCCGCGCCGACATGCAGCGGAGCGTCGCCGCGAGCGGCGGCGACGTGACCCGGGTCAGCGAGGACGAGATCGCCGCGGCGCGCCGCGAGCTGGCCGACCATGGCTGGATTGCCGACCCGACCGGCGCCGCCGCCTTCGCGGGCTACCGCCGGCGCGCCGACCTGCAAGCGCCCGGGGCCGCCGGCAACGAGGATGGCGGGGCGCCGCGCTGCCTGGTGATCGTCAGCTCACGCGAGGAGCGACTGGCGTCCCCTGCCCCCTAAACCGGATCCTCGTCATCTTCGTCCTCGACCGAGAGCAGGACGACGGTGACGTTGTCGAGGCCACCTCGGGCATTGGCCTCGTTGACCAGCGAGCGGCAGATCTCGTGCAGGCTGCGGCCGGAGCCCAGCCGCTCGCGGATGTCGGCGTCGGAGAGCATGCCGGTGAGGCCGTCCGAGCAGAGCAGGTAGAGGTCGCCGGGCTGCACCTGCACCTCGCGCACGTCGACCACCACCTCGCTCTCGCCTCCCAGGGCGCGGGTGACCACGTTCTTGAGCGGGTGCGAGCGCGCCTGCTCCTGCGACAGCAGCCCGGCCACCACCTGCTCGTGGACCCAGGTATGGTCCTGGGTCAGCTGGTCGAGGCGGCCGTTGCGCAGCCGGTAGGCGCGGCTGTCGCCGACGTGGGCCACCGCCGCCGTCGGCCCCGCCAGCAGCAGCCCCACGACGGTCGTCCCCATGCCGTGCAGCGAGCCGTCCTTGCTGATCGCCGTCAGCACGTTGTCATGCGCCTTGCGCACCGCCATCTTGAGCAGCCGCGAGTGGCGCGCCAGGCGTTCGTCGCTGGCCCGGATGGCGGGGGTCGCCTGGTCGGGGGCCGCGCTCTGGCGGGCCGGAGCCGACGGGTCCACCGCGGCCAGGTCCGCCGCCGCCGCTCCCGGCAAGGCCGGTGCGCCAGCCGCTCCGGCGCGGCCGGCTCGGCCGCGACGATCTCCGGGAGCGCCGGCAGCGCCGGCAACTCCGGCAGCGCCGGCAACTCCGGCAGTGTCGCCATCGCCGCCCTCGCCGCGATCACTGCTCTGCCAGGCAAGGGGGGACACCGAGGAGGAGGAGGAGGCGGCGGCGGGAGAGGACGCCGGCGGCGAAGCGGCGGCAAGCTTCGCGTGGGCGTGGGGCAGGCGCAGCGCCCAGGTGGCGTCGCGTTCGACCGACTTCTCGATGAAGTCATGGATCGCCTTGACCGCGATCTGTGCCGCCACCTCGCCGGCGCTGTGTCCGCCCATACCGTCGGCGACCACGTAGAGGCGGTGGCGCGGATCGATCTCGAAGTAGTCCTCGTTGTGGACCCGAGTCAGGCCGACGTCGGAAAGGCCGCAGGATTTGACGCGCAGCATCAGTTGCTCTTCCCGAAGAGGCCTCGCCGCGGCGACCGGGACAGCTCCTCGAGGGCGCGGTGGACGGCCGGGTCGTCCTCCCCCCAGTCGATCGCCTTGCGATATGCCGCCGCCGCCCGTTCGGGGTGCCCGGCCTGCGCCAGGATGCGCCCGGCCACCTTCCAGTAGCCTGGATTCATCGGCTCGAGCTCGCACGCCCGCTCGATCGCCGCCGACGCCCGCGCCAGCCAGCCCGGGTTCTGGCTGCAGGTCAGGGCGAGGTTGTACCAGGCCTGGGCGCTGGCAGGATCGGAGCGGGTGGCGCGATCGAAGTTGTCGGCCGCCTCGACCAGGTTCTTCTCCTTGTAGGCCCTGACTCCCCGCTGCAGGTAGACCCGAGCCACCTGCTTGGGGTCCGAGGGCGTCTCCTGGCGCCGCGAGATGTCCATGTCGTGCTGGCGCCGCAGCTCCGGGTCGGTCAAGGCGTTGAACGCCTGGGTGATCTCCTGGAACTCCTGCTCGGCCCGCGTTTTCTCCTCTCCGGAGAAGCGGTCCGGGTGGCGCTCGCGGGCGAGCTGCCGGAACCGCTGCCGGATCTGATCGTCGGTCGCGGTCTTGGCCACCGCGAGGACGGCATAGAAGTCTCTCGCCATCGGCGCGTCCTGTCGAGGTTCCTCGGCGCTTTACTTTTGTTTGATTGTATACAAACGCGTGGCGCTGGTGCGCACCGCGTCTGCGACGTTGCGGTCGCGCGACACCAGCTTGAGGTCGCGCACCGACAGCTTGGGCATCAGACGCACCGAGATGGACACCGGTGTCTTGGGGTTGGTGACCAGCGCCCGGCAGATGGTATACCGCGAGACCCACTCGCGTCGCTTCGACACCTCCAGGAGCACGTCCTCGGCCAGCCCTCGGCTGCGGGCGATCTGCTCCATCTCCTGTTCGGAGAAGCTGTTGTGGTGCAGGACGGCGATTGCCACCTGGGCATTCGGATCGCGTATCAGGATTTGCTTCATCACTCGCGACGCGCCGCGGGTGAGGCGCAGCCGCTGCGGCACGGTGAGCATCCGGATCTGCCCCTCGGAAAGGCCAGTGCGATCCTCGATCTCGCCGTCGGGCACCACCAGGCGCACCGCCTCGATCGCCTCCACCAGCTCTTCGTCCGTGATGCGTTCCGCGGCCTCGGCGATGGCGGCGCGGACCGCGGGACTCTTCTGCGGCAGCAGGTGCTCGCGGTATTCGTTGATGCGGCGCTGGGTGTAGGGGGTGATCTGGCGGTTGTCCTCAAGAGCGAAGAGGATCGCCGGCTCCTCGACGATGGCGTCCTGGCGCAGCAGCAGCAGCTCCTGCAGGTCGCCGGGCAGGCGGCGGGCAAGGTCGACGAGCAGCAGGCGCGGCACGTCGCGGCGCCGCAGGATGGTCTCGAGGATCAGCGGATGGTTGACTTCGACGGCGAAGAAGGCAAGCTCGGAGGGTCCCGCCGCCTGTGCCAGGAAGGCCGAGGCGAGCCGCGGGTCCATGGCACGCAAGCTGGCGATGGCGCGCTCGCGGATCTCGGCGTCGCCGCCCCGCGCGAGCCTGACCTGCAGCGGCAGCAGCTGCTCCGGCGGCAGGGGCAGAAAGCCGTTGGCGGCCAGCTCCAGCAGCTCGCGGTTGCCGCCGGAGAGGACCTCCTCGACCAGGGAGTTGAAGGCCAGCGCCAACTCAGTGGCCCTCTTTTTTCGCTTTCAGGGCCCGCACCGTGTCGAGATCGATCTTGAGGTCCTTGATGACCTCGCCGTGCTTCTTGTCGAACGGATAGGGATAGCCGTTGACCTGGATGTCGACCGCCGCGGCATTGCCGAGCTTGCTGAAGACGACGCTCTGCTGGGCCCCGATCTGCATCGACTCGCCCGGCTCCCGCATCTCGGCTCGGCGGGTGCCGCCATCGACCACGGCTTCCACCCAGCACTCCTGGTTGAAATCGACGGTCACCTCGAGCGGCGCGCTGGGCGGCGCCGCCGGCACCGACGGGGCTGGCGGGACCTGGGTCGCGAGCGGCGCCACGATCGGCGGCCGCGGCTCGCCGGCGGTGCCGGCGCGGCGCTGGCGCCAGCGGTCCGAGAGGAAGGCCAGGAGGGCGGTCAGGCCGAGCAGCAGGAGGACCGCGAAGACCAGCGTCAGCCAGTGCGGCCAGGCGCCGCCGGCCCGGCGTTCACGGCGGCCTACCTCGCCCAGCTCGCTCGCCTGGGGTTGCTGCACGGAAAGGTAGTGGTTGACCACCTCGTCGGGAGACAGGCCGACGTAGCGGGCGTACTCGCGCAGGAAGCCCTTGGCGAAGACCGGCGCCGGCAACACCTCGAAGCGGTCGTCCTCCATCGCCTGGAGATAGCGCATGCTGATCTTGGTGCGATCGGCGACCTCCCGCAGGCTGATCTGGCGGGCCTCCCGCTGGCGGCGCAGCCAGCTGCCGAACGAGGAGCCGGAGGCGGCCTCGCCGGACTTGTCCCAGGGTGGCGGTCGCAGCACCGTGCGTTTCGGCCCTCCCGCGCCCATGGAGCTGCCGGAAGCAAGAAGGCTTCCAGGGGGGCCATGGGACCCAGCGGCGGCGCCCAGAGCCACCGGAGCCTGGTGGCCGGCGGGCTCGGTGACACCTCCGGCCACCTGGCGCGCTTCTGTATCGGGCGTGCCGTCGAGGTGGGTCTGGCGTGGCGTAAATCGTGGTCTTCTCGGCACGGCTCTCGGCACGGGCGACCTCTAACTTTACGCGGCCCTTCCGCCCCCGTCAAATTCTTAACGCCTAAGCTCCTTCGCCCCTCAGGTCTCCCAGGAGGAGGCGGGCGCGCCGGCGGAGGGGCTCGGACAGGCGGGGGTCGCCGGCCACCGCTCTGAGGTCGGGCTTCTGCAGCGCCGGGAGCAGGCGGAGCGCGGTGCCCAGCGGCGTCGCCGGATTGCGGGCCAGCGCCAGCCGCAGGGGGTAGCGGGAACCCCACCGGCGGTCGCCGGCGATCAGCTCGAGCACCGGCGCGGCCGTCCTCTCACCATGCACCAGCGGTGCCAGGGTGCCCTCGGTCAGGCGCGGGTTGTCGAGCATCGCACCGATGACCCGGGGCGAGGGGTCGTGGCGCAGCTGGGCCAGGATGGCGGGCGCGGCGCGCCTGGCGATGGACATCTTCTCGCCCACCGACAGGCCCGGCAGCCGTGCCAGCAGGTACTGGTCGGCGGTGCGCCGCAGCCGCGGGTGCAGGCGGGTGTCGAGACCGATCGCCACCAGGTCCGCCCAGAACAGGCCGGCGATCAGCCGCAGCGCCAGCACCTCCGGCGTGGCTGGACAGTGCGCCAGGTCGCGCTTGACCTCGTAGAAGGCGAGCAGGCGCGGCTGGGCGGCGAGCACCTCGATCGCCTCGGCCGAAACGTAAGGGTTCTGCAGCGCCAGCCGGGCTGCCACCGGCGACAGCTCCGGCGCCTGCTCGCGGACCAGCGCCAGCAGCTCTTCGGTGCCGGCCTCGCGGAGGCGGCGCTCGAGCTCGAAGGTCTGCGCCGGATCCTTAGGCAGCTCTCGGGTCGCACCCGATATTGCCGACTGGGCCGGCTGGGCCGGCTGGGCCGGCCGGCCCGCCGCCCTGAGCTCCTCTCGCCCGTCGTCGGACATCGCGGCCCAGCTTATAGAATGAATCCCGTCTTCTGGTATCTTCCTCTTCCGCATAGCGATCTCCCGCACCACCCAGAATCTCCTGGCGAAAGGCGACTTCGACGGCGTCGAGAACGAGTGGCTGACGCGCCTCGAGGCGGATCCGGCCGATCTCGACTATTTCGTCGGCGTGGCGCGCGCGCTGGCCGGCAACGGCGAGGACAAGCGCGCGCGGGTGCTGCTCGAGATGCTCGACGAGCAGCTGCGCGAGGGGCGCTGGGCCTTGCGGCTCGAGCTGCTGCG
>DASZHY010000511.1:0-2054 GCA_035949675.1 Thermoanaerobaculia bacterium | reverse complement strand
CTCGCCCGGCTGGTCGCGGCCGGAGAGCAGCAGATGCTCGATGACGGTGAGGCGGGGAAAGCCGCGGGCGATCTGGAACGTGCGCACCAGCCCGCGCCGGGCGATGCGGTCGGGACGCGCGCCGGTGATGTCGGCGCCGTCGAACAGGATGCGGCCGGAATCCGGCGGCACCAGGCCGCTGACGCAGTTGAACAGCGTGGTCTTGCCGGCGCCGTTCGGCCCGATCAGCCCGGTGATGCGCCCGCGCTCGACCGTCAGATCGACGCCGCGCAGGGCCGCGACGCCGTAGAAGCTGCGGGTCACGGCGCGAACGTCGAGCAGGGCCATCGGCTCACGATATCGGGGGTCGGCACATTTAACAAACCAGCGGTGAATCGCGGACTTCGCTTCGCTCTCTGGGTTCCCCTCCCCCCATTCGCGGAGCGAATGGTGGGGAGGGGTCAGGGGTGGGGGGAGCTCCAGCACACGACACATCAAGAAAAGGCCCCCCACCCGGCTCGCTCCGCTCGCCACCCTCCCCACCGCTCGCTGCGCATAGCCGACGCTCCGCGTCGGCGTCCTTAACACTTAGACGGCGGCCGAAGGCCGCCTTTTGGGGGGAGGGATGAAGAAGGCGCCGCCACACGCCCGCCACGGTTGCCCGCAGAATCGGCCGCGATGCTTCGGCGGCCACGACATTCACCCAAATCAACGGGCGCCGCGTTACGGCGCGGGCTGATCACCGTCGTCCTCGCGACGGCGGCGCTGAGTCTCGTCGCCGCGTCGCAAGCGGAGGTGCGCAAGGGCGGCGGACGCGGGGCCGGCGCCGGTTACCGCGGTGCCGGGATGTACCGGGGCCAGGGCGCGTTTCGCGGGCCGGGCGCATTCCGCGGTCCCGGCGGTCCAGGTGGCGCCGGCATGCAGCGCTACGGCACCGGCCCCGGCCGCACGGGGCCCGGCGCCGCGGGCCGGCCGAGCGTCGGAGCGGGCGGACAATCCGGCTCCCGCTTCAGCGGCCGCCCCGGATCCGTCGCCGGGCGCGGGATGCTCGGGCATCGTGCGGCACTGAGCCGCGGGCCGGCACAGTACAGCCACGCGGCGCGCGTGGCGGCGTTCCGCGCGCGCTGGGGCCCACTGCCGGGACAGCCCGGCTTCACCGGCGTGCCGCCCATGGGCGAGAGCCGGTTCATTCAGAACGAGATGGTGCTGCACGTCGGCGCCGACGTCCCGCCCGAGACGGTACAGCGGGTGGCGGCGCGGCTCGGGCTCACCCAGCTCGGCTACTCGCGCTTCGATCTCGTCGGGCAAGGCCTTTACCGCTTCCGCATCGGCGGCGGCCGCTCGGTCGCCGACGTGATCCGCGCCATGGAGGCGGAGAAAATCTCCGCCACGGCGCAACCCAACTACGTGTTCCGGCTGCAGCAGGACCTCAACGCCGCGCGGCGCACGCCGGCCGCCGACGGCTTCCAGTACATCGTCAACAAATGGCGGCTTACCGACGTGCACCGCGTCGTCACCGGCAAGAACGTGCAGGTCGCCATGATCGATTCGGAGGTCGACCAGCGCCATCCGGATATCGCCGGCGCGATCGCCGACCGGCTGGAGCCGATCGGGCTCGAGTTCAAGCCGCAGCCGCACGGCACCGGCATGGCCGGCGCCATGGCGTCGCACCGCCGCCTGGTCGGGGTGGCGCCGGGGGCGAAAATCCTCGCCGTCAACGCGTTCGGATCGGACAGCGAGAGCGCCTACGGCACCACCGAGCAAATCCTCAAGGGAATCGACTGGGCGATCGCCAAGGGCGCCAAGGTCATCAACATGAGCTTCGCCGGCCCGCGCGATCCCCTGGTCCAGCTCGCGCTCAAGAAAGCCTGCGACAAGGGCATCGTGCTGGTGGCGGCCGCCGGCAACGCCGGGCCCAAGTCCGAGCCGCTGTTTCCCGCCGCCGACCCCAACGTGATCGCCGTCACCGCGACCGACGTGAACGACGCGCTCATGCCCCAGGCGAACCGCGGCACGCATATCGCGGTCGCGGCGCCGGGGGTCGACATTCTGGTGCCGGCGCCCAACGCCCAGTA
>DASZHY010000510.1:0-17085 GCA_035949675.1 Thermoanaerobaculia bacterium | reverse complement strand
GCCGAACCCGGCGCTCGCCCAGCTCAACTTCTTCGCCGGCAGCTGGCAATGCGCCGGCACCGGCTACGTGGAGGGGAAGGGTCACCCGACGAGCGCCAAGGTGAGCATCGCCTGGGACCTCAACGGTTTCTTCATGACCTTGCGCTATGAGGAGCAGAAGACCGACGTCAACCCGATGCCGATCACCGCGGTGGAGCATTGGGGCTACAGCGACGAGCTGAAGAAGCTGGTCGCCGGTCAGGTGGACAGCATGGGCGGCTACGGCACCCAGGCGAGCGCGGGCTGGGAGGGCGACAAGATGGTCTGGGTCGGCGACGTCCACATGATGGGCACGAAGATGCCGAGCCGCGACACCTTCGTCAGGCACGGCGACAACGAGGTCACCCACCTCGGCGAGCTGCAGCAGAACGGCGCCTGGATCAAGCAGGACGAGGAACGCTGCTACAAGCTTGCCGCCAAGTAACGCGGCCCGCGAAACCCGGAATGCGTCAGGTGCCGCTGTGGCGCCTGATGCACCGGTCGCTCATCGGCGGGCCGCCGCCCCGGCCGCAGCTGCTCGCCGCCAGCCGCCGCCCCGGGCTGCCGCCGATGGATTGAGGTAGAGTTTCTCGGTGCCCGGCACAGAGAGCCCACCGCCCACCGCCTCGGTGGCTGCCGACCTGCGGCACGCCCGCCTGCTGGCCCGGCGGCTCATGCGTTTGCAGCGCCACCACCCGCGCTTCATCCGCCGCCAGGACCGCGCCAATGCGCTGCTGGTGACCGAATGGGTGGCGCTGATCGCCGGCACCTACCTGCTGGTCTATGGCCCTCTGCCCTGGCCGGTGAAGGTGGTTCTCCTGGTGCCCTGGGCGATCTACTCGAGCCTGGCGCTCGACGTGGCAATCCACTACTTCAATCATTGGCCGCCCTTCTCCCGCGCCTGGGCGAACGCCGGCGTGCGTGCTCTCGGCGTCCTCTTGCTCACCAGCCCGCTCGAGGTGCGCTATCACCACTGGGAGCACCATCGCTACAACGACCCCGCCGATGATCCGCAACTCACCCTGGCACGCATCCAGGGCGCAGCGGGCCTGCGCGGCTGGCTCGCCCTCGGCCGCTACCTGGGTGCGGAAGTGGCGCGCTCGGCCTGGGGTTACCTGCCGCTCTCGCCGCTGCCGTCCTACATCCTCGCGCTGCGGCGCGCCAAGCCTGCCGACTACTGGGAGATCGTTGCCACGCGGTGGTGCGTCCCCGTCTGGATCGTCGTCCTGCTCGCGCTGCGCTGGCGAGAGACGCTGTTCCTGTTCCTGCCCGCGACGATGGTGGTGGCGCTGCTCGCCAGCTTCCTGATGAACCTGACCGATCATGCGCCGAGCGACCTCACGCATCCATTCCGGCAGGCCACCTACCTCGAGCCTCGCACCAGGCTGGGCCGTCTTTTCTCGTGGGTGAACCATTACACCGCCGCCACCCACCTCACCCACCACCTCTTCCCGCAAGTACACTGGATCCACGTCCGCAGGCTGCAGCGGCGACTACGGCGCCTGTACGCCCGCTACGATGCGCCGCACTCCTTGATCGTCAACTCGATGCTGCTCGGCAACCCGATCGCCCTCCTGCGCGTCCTGCGCACGCTGCGCCACGAGCCAGGCCCCGCCGGCCGCTGGCCGCGCGCCGAGGCTCCACCGGCGCCGCTCTGAGGGACTCCCTGCCAGTCTTTCGTTCCCCTCAATCCGCCGCGCGGCGGAGGTCGGCGAGGCGAGCCTGCTGGGCCGGGGTGAGGAGGTTCTTCAACCTCACCAGCAGGGAGAGCTGGGTCTTCTTGATCTGGCGTTCGAGGTCCATCAGCCGGTCGGCCTGGGACAGCACGGCTTTCTCGTCGACCGGCCGCGCTTGCAGGAGATGGACCAGCTTGGCGGTCTCCTCCTGCGCCTCCCACTGCGCGCCGAGGAACTTCGTCTGGGCCTGCAGCACGGCGTCCTTGATGGCGGTCCGCTGCTCCGCGTCGAGGCCGATCTCCCCGCCATGCCTCATGATGAGCTCGGGCGGAAAGACGTTCTGAGCGACCGGGTCGTCGCCCGGAGGGGCCGGCGCCGGCGCCGGAGGCGGCGCCGCCGTTGCCGCCGCGGAGAGCGCCATCCAGGCCGCCAGAAAAAGGATGCAGTGATGGCGTTTCATGCTCGGGGTCTCCTTGTGACGTTGCCGTGGCCGGCAGCGGTGC
This sequence comes from Thermoanaerobaculia bacterium, assembly GCA_035949675.1. Classification (GTDB taxonomy): domain Bacteria; phylum Acidobacteriota; class Thermoanaerobaculia; order Multivoradales; family UBA5704; genus JASLEW01. The sequence goes on along the minus strand of DASZHY010000510.1, from coordinate 14,888 downwards.
CGCCCTGCCGGTGAGAGTCGTGGACACCGTGGAAGTCATAGAGGTCGCGGAAGTAAGGGTCGACGCCGCCCATGGCCGAGCTGCTGCCGAAGGCGGGCAGCCTGACGAGGACCTCATGCCCGGGCGTGCGCAGCAGGAAGTCGGTGGCCGGCCGCCAGGCGCTGATGGATGGCGCGGGCGCGTACGTCCCCGCCGGGCGCGCGTGCGTCCTGAGCCAGGGGGAAGTGGCGAGGACCAGGGCGGCGCAGGCGACGGCCGCGGTGGCGGCGGCGGCCAGCGGCTGCAACCGGCGGTTACGGCTGCGCGCGCGGCGGCGGCGCCTTGCCGCCAGCTCCGACAGGGTCCCGAAGCCGGGAGCCGCCGCCTCCTCCTGCCGGCGCAGGGCCGCAAAGCTGTCGCGCAGGTCGCGGTCGAGGTTGGCATCAGGACCGGGATCGGAGCCGGCGCCCATGGCGGCGCCGCCGTCGCCGTCGTCGCCGCCATGGACCGTCATCGCCGCCCCCGGAGAGCCAGCACTTGCCGCAGGGTCTCCTTGCCGCGATGGTAGTGGGTGCGGGCGGTTCCCACCGAGATGCCGAGCACCCGTGCCGCCCCTTCGACGGTGAGGTCCTGGTAGAAGACGAGGTGCAGCACGTCGCGCTGCCTGGATGGCAGCTCGTGCAGCGCCTGGCGCAAGCCCAGGACGGCCTCGGACTCGCCGGCGGCGCTCTCAGGCGTTGCCGCGGGCGCCGGCGGGACGTGCCCGTTCAGCCAGCGCGCGGTGGCCAGCAGCCGCAACCACCTGCCGCGCCGGCGCTCGGCCGCGGTGCGATGGATCACCGCGAACAGCCAGGTGCGGAAGCTCGACCGGTCGGCGAACCGGGCCCTGCCGTCGAGCACCTTGAGGTAGGTCGTCTGCAGCACCTCTTCAGCCTCCTCGCGATCCCACCGGCAGCAGGCGAGCGCCCAACCGAAGCTGGCCGGGTGGAGCTCCTCGAGCTGTTGCGCAGGGTCGCCGCTCATCGCCTCCGCCCGTCCCGGCCGGTTCGCCGAGTCGCGGTGTTCTGGGATTGAGTGGGGCAGGGACAGCCAATATATGACAGCGCCCGAATGTCCTCCGGGCGGTCAGCCGCCGTCTGCCGGACGCTCCGAGGCGGCGAGGAGCTCCTCGAGATACTTGCCCCAGATGGCCGGCAGCGAGTGCGTGCCGTGGCCGTGGGTCTCGGGCGTGACCGGCAGCAGGACGTAGCGGCCGCGCGGCACCTGGCGGATCGCCTCGTCGAGGATGCCGAGCTCCGGTGGGTTGACCTGGTCGTCGGCGGAGTTGACGGCATAGAGGGGCGCGCGGATCTCGCCCAGGCGCGGCAGCGGGTTGTAATCGCGCGACGCCTCGAACTGGTAAATGGTGTCGTTGGCGTCGAGCCTGTCGGACCAGCGCTTGATCTGGGTCGCCAGCAGCGCCTCGGCCTGCACTCGAGTCGGGGCCTCCTTCTGCCATTGCCAGGGGCTCGACACCATGAACAGCAGGACGTGGATCGCCGAGATCAGGCCTCGCGGCTGGCGCGTGTATTCGCCTTGCTTCCACTCGGGGTCGCTTTCGATCGAGTCGACGATCATGCGGCGCAGCATCCGGTTGCGCCCGGCGATCTCGACCGGCAGGCTGGCGAGCGGCATCAGCGCGTCCATGAAGCCGGGATAGGCGATTCCCCACATCCAGGTCTGCATGCCGCCCATCGAGGTGCCCATCACCAGGCGCAGGTGATTGACGCCCAGGCAGCGGGTGAGCAGCTGGTGCTGGGCCCGCACCATGTCGTCATAGGTGTACTTGGGGAAGCGCATGTGGAGCCCTTCGCTCGGCCGGCTGGACTTGCCGGTGCCGATGCCGTCGGGAAGGATAACGTAGTGCGTCGACGCGTCGAGCAGCTGGCCGCGGCCGAAGAGCTGGCCGGCAAAGGTCTCGGCGAGGAAGGCCTGGCCGCTGCCGGTCGTGCCGTGGAGGATGAGCACGGCGTTGCGCACCACTCCGGCCGCGTCCCGCGCTGGAGAGCCGAGCGTGATGTAGTGCAGGCGCAGCTCCGGCAGCGTCTCGCCGCTCGCGAACTTGAAGCCGGGCAGGCGGCAATCCGCCTCGGCCGGTACCCCGACCGGCGGCGCCGGGCCGGCTGCCGGGCCCGCCTTGCGGCCAGCGCCGGCGGTGGCAGGCCGCGCGGCCGGACCCTGGGCTGCAGCCGGTTTCGCGGCGAGGGGGGCCAACACCCCCAGGCAGAGGGCTGAGCTGCAGATGCAGGCGAGCGCGCGGCGGGACTTCATTCGGTCTCCTCCTCGTCCGGCCTGATCAGCTCCGCCATCTCCGCATTGGCGCCGGCCCCCGCGCCATGGAGCCGCTCGACCTGGGCGGCACGATGCGCCAGCACGGCGCGCTGGTTGACATACCCCTTGTCGGTGATCTCGCCGGCGTCGATCGAGGGCGGCTCGGCGAGCAGCAGGGCCGCGCCGATGCGCCGGCTGCTGGCGGGGTTCGCTCGATTGTGGGCGGTGAGGCCGGCGCGCAGGTGGCGGCGCACCTCGGGCCGGCGGATCAGCTCCTCGAGCGGCTCGTCCGGCGGCGTCCCGTGGCACAGCGAGCGGCAGCCGGCCAGGCTGGGGAAGACGAGCAAGCCGATCTCCGGCCGGTCGTGGCCGGTCACCACGGCGTCCTGGATGACCGGTGCGCCGGCGGCGATCGCCAGGGTGCGCACCTCGCCGACGTGCACCCAGGTGCCGGAGGACAGTTTGAAATCCTCGGCCAGCCGGCCGTCGAAGACGAGGCCCCGTGATGGGTCTCGCGGATCGGCCAGCTTGCCGGCGTCGCCGGTCTTGAGGAAACCGTTCTCGTCGAAGACCTCGGCGGCGAGGCCCCGAGCTGCCGCGGCGACACTCTCCGCCGGGCGGCCGGGCCGCCGCCAGTAGCCGGGGGTCACGTTGGGGCCGCGCACGCGTAGCTCGAGCTTGCCGCCGGCCGGCACCAGCTTGATCTCCGTGCCCGGCACGGGCAGGCCGATGACGCCGGCCCGCCGGATCGGAAAGTGCACCGAGGTCGCGGTCGGCGCCGTCTCGGTCGAGCCCCAGGCCGAGAGCATCGCCACCCGCCGGCCGGCCGCCGCCATCGACAACCGCTCGAGCGCCTGCCAGAGATTCTGCGGCAGCGCCGCCGCGGCGTAGAAAAGCAGGTCGAGATCGCGGAAGAAGGTGGCGCGCAGCGCGGCGTCGCTTTCGAGAAAAGGGATCAGCATGTCGAAGCCGCGCGGCACGTTGAAGTGCATCGTCGACGGCACCTCGCGCAGGTTCTCGACCGTCGCCGCGATCGCTCCGGGAGCCGGTTTACCGCCGTCGACGTAGAGCGTGCCGCCGTTGCGCAGCATCATGTTGAAGTTGTGGTTGCCGCCGAAGGTATGGCTCCACGGCAGCCAGTCCACGATCACCGGCGGCCGCTCCGCCAGGAAAGGCCAGATCTGAGCCATCGCCTGCTGGTTCGAGCACAGCATGCGCTGCGTGTTGACGACGCCCTTCGGGACGCCGGTCGAACCAGAGGTGAACAGGATCTTGGCCAGCGTATCGGGGCCGACCACGGCGAAGCGCGCCGCGACCGCGGGCCCCGGCGGGTGGGCGAGCAGCTCGTCGAAGCCGGTCACCGCGCGGCCGGCAGGCGGATTGGCGCTCACCGCCAGCTCGACGCCGCCCGGCAGCGCCGCCAGGGCCGCCGCCAAGGCCGGCGCGTAAGCGGCGCCGTCGCGGGCATAGATCAGGCCGGGACGGGTGAGCTGCAGGATCGACCGCAGCTTGGCGTGGTCGCGGGAGAGCAGCGAGTACGCAGGCGAGATCGGCGCCACCGGGATGCCCACGTGCATGGCGGCCAGCTGCAGCAGGCCGTTGTCGATGCCGTTCTCGGAAAGGATGGCCACCGGGCGGTCGCGGTCCAGCCCGCGCGCCAGCAGGGCCCCGGCGATCCGCTCGACCGCCGCGAGCGCCGCGCCGTAGCCGATGCGGCGCCACTGGCGGCGGTCGTCGCTCCCGCCGCGTTCGTCGCGTTCGTCCCGTTCCCCGCGTTCGCCAGGCTCGGCGCGTTCGCCGCGCTGGTCGCGCTCAGCCAGAAAGGCTCGGTCGGGCGCGGCGGCCGCCCAGGTGCGCAGCAGCTCTCCGAGGCAGCGAGGGTAAGGGCGCAACGTCTCCCGCGAGGCCAGCAGCATCCCGCCGCCCGGCAGGCGTCGCACCGTGACCGCGACCGGCGCCAGGCTCAGCGGCTTCCGAGGCAAGCCGGCGGCGGCCTCGTCGAGGGTGGCGGGCTGAGACATCGCCTCAGTGTAGCTGGTAGTGCCTCGGTACCACCAACCCCGAAGGCCGATCTGGGACAGATGTGTTGATGCCAGCTCATTGCCCAGCTGTCGAGCGGCGCGGCGCCGACACGTCCTGTAAGGAGGCCAGGGCACAATGTACATATGTCGATTTGTCTTCTGGAATGAGTGAGGGTAGGATTGAAAAAAGTCGAATCATAGCTTCTGGTTTACATCGCGGTAACAAGCGTTTCCGCACTTGGCTACTTGCGAAGCCCTAGCACTCTTGTCGAATAGTGACCCGGCCACGGAGGCGATCATGCTGAAGAAACTGGTTCTACTCGTTTCAGTCCTCTTCTTGCTGGATGGCTGCGTCGCGAGAACGATCCGGACGAGTGCGGTCAGCTATAACCTGTCGTTGGAGGATTCCGAAAACGAGACACTGCTGCTCAACGTCATCAGGTCGGACGAACGGCGGCCGATGTATCTCAGCACGATCTCGAAGGTCACCGGCAGCACCAAGGCCGAGGGGACCCTCAGCGCCATGGTGCCGTTCGCGCAATACGGCAGAGCGATGACTGGGGCGATGACGGGGTTGTTCTCGGCGACGCCGGGCAGCACCTTCAATCTGAATCCGACCTTTGACGTAACTCCATTGAATACTCAGGAATTCATGACAGGATTCCTGACACCGGTGGACAAGAAGACCTTGGCGTACTTTTACGGCCAGGGATGGGCGCCGGGACTGCTTTTGAACATGCTTGTCACGAGAGTTGTCAAGGACGATGGGACAACGATCTTGAATCAGCCGGGTAGCGCTGCCTTCAAGACATGGGTCGACGCCTTTGTCAATAAAGCGTACGAGGTCAAGACCGTCAAGTCCTGCCAGAAGGTGGGACCGCTGTTGACAGAGAAGCAGCTGGGACAGCTGTCAGATCTGGTGGCTGCGATTGACGATGGTCTTACCGTGCATGAGCTAAAAGACGGGGAGGGAAAGCCCAGCGGCAAGTTCCAAACCCTCAGAATCACCGATGATCTACAGTTCGTGGCGCCGGCCCAGGCAGCGCCAGCCCAGGCAGCGCCAGCCCAGGCAGCGCCAGCCCAGATAGCGCCGGCCCAGGCAGCGCCTCAGTCGACGCCCGGCCAGGCGAAGCCCGACCCGCTGGATCACTGCGATGAAGAGTCGGTTGGCGTGGAGGCGACAACCGTAGCCGGAGGTGTCAAAGTCGCCAACGACGCGACAGCCAAGCCGACCGAGACGCTGATCCTGCGTTCACCCGAAGCCATCGTGTATTACCTGGGGGAGCTCACGAGGTACTTTGAGACAGTCTCACATCCATTGGTGAAGGCAATCATGCATAAGGGTTCGAGTGAAGAGACAGTCTTCGTCGCCAGGGCTGCTTCCAAGATGGAAGGCTGTAGCAAAGGAGATGTGACGGTCAACTACGGCGAAAAGCGCTACATCGTTCCGGAAGCGCACCAAGTCAGCCGACAGCCGACAGATATCTGTCCGGATCCTGGTCGTTCCATGCAGGCGCTCAGTCTCATTTCGGAGCTGATAGCGCTGCAAAAGTCTGCGAAGAATCTCCAGACCACGAGCGTCGTCCGCGTCGTCGGTCAGTAATCGGGCGCCGGCTATCGAGCGTCCGGTTGCGCGAAGCGGCGGAAGAAGCTGGTCGGCTTCCACGCCGGCCTCGCCTGCTCATCGGCGACCCGCTCGGCCAGCGCCAGTATCAGCTGGTTGAACCTTGCCGCGGCGGGCAGGTCCACCGGCTGGTCGACGTCGTCCGAGGGCGCGTGGTAGCGATTGGTCAGCCAATCCTTTTGCATCTTCGCTTCGGGCGAGCCGGGCGCGGCGCCGAAGCTGAAGGCGAGGGCGGGGACCCCCTTGCGGATGAAGCTGTACTGGTCGCTGCGGATGAAGGCGTGGCGGTCCGGGAAGCGGTCAGGGATCACCTCGACCCCGGCCGCCGCACCGACCGCCCGCGCGTCGTCTCCCAGCGACGACTCGTCGAGCCCTTCGACGGTGAGAAAGTGGAGAGGGTAGAGAGGCAGGAACATGTCCACGTTGAGGTCGGCCGCGAGCGCGCTCCCCGGCACGGTCGGATGGCCGGCGAAGTAGCGCGAGCCCAGGAGCCCTTTCTCCTCGCCGCACAGCGCCAGGAAGATGAGCGAGCGCCTGGGCTTGCGGCCGTGCTCGCCGCCGGCGTGCAGGGCGCGGGCGATCTCGAGCAGCGAAGCGACGCCCGCCGCGTTGTCCATCGCGCCGTTGTAGATGCTGTCGCCGCGAATCGGTTCGCCCACTCCCAGGTGATCGAGATGGGCCGAGAGCACCACGTATTGATCCTTCAAGGCGGGATCGCTGCCTGCCAGCAGGCCGACGACGTTGGACGCCTCTACCTGGCCGGTCGTGGTGACGACCTTGGCCCGCAGCGCCACCGCCAGCGGAAAGCGCGGCAGCGGCCGCGCCGCGTCCGCCAACGCCAGCAGCTCGGCGATCGTGTGACCGGAGCCGGCGAAGAGCTTGTCCGCGGACGCGGGATTGAACAGGGCCGCGAACATCGGTTTTCGGGTGTCCTGGAGCGCGGCCTCGGCGAGCCGCATCCCCGGCTGCGACGCCGAGAGCGCCATGCGTGCCCAGGGAATGTCCATCGAGCGCGGGTTCGGGATGGAGATCGACCCGATCGCTCCCGTCCGCTCGAGCGCCTTGCCGAACTCCGGCCCGGCGTGGGCGTGCGCCTTCAAGTTGCCGGAGATGTCGCCCGGGCCGCCGTTGACGTAGACCACCACCTTGCCCGCCAGGTCCTGGCCCGCGAAGTCGTCGTACCCGGCCTCTGGAAGGTGCAGGGCATAGCCGACGAACACCAGCTGAGCGGCCACGGTCCCGGGCTGCGGAGAGCGGCTGCCCAGCAGCGCATCGCGGCCGATGTCCAGCGCCTCCTCCCGCCCGTCGCGCTGAAGCGCCAGGCTTGAGGCCGCGGCCATCACCCGCTGCACCTCGAAGCGCACCGGTTGCAGGTAGCCGTCGGTGCCGGCCGGTGCAAGGCCGTATTCCTTGAACCGCTCCGCCACGTAGGCGGCCGCCGCGACGTATCCCGGGCTGCCGGTGAGCCGGCCCTGCAGCTTGTCATCAGCCAGATAGCGCACGTGTGCCCACCAGCGCTTGCCGGGATCGGCGGCTTCCGCACCGGCAGCGATGGCGGTCCTGTCCGCCACGGCGGCCGGCACGCCCGCCGGCCCTGCCGCCCCTGCCGCGACTGTCGCCAGCGCCGCCAACCCAGCTCCGAGCAACGCCAGAACCGCCACGGCTCCGACCCGACAACGCTGTCTCCAAGGCATGATGACGCTCCTGTCGAAAAAGGAGTGCCAGTCTATCGCAGGGCGACGCAGCGGGGCGGGTCTGCCGCCCATTTGCCGCCGGCTTGGGACAGATATATGCTTTGCGTATCGAAGGGGGTCGATTGGCGAACCGAAGGCCAGGATCGGAGGCGGCGGTGGCTGCGGCCAGAGCGGAGGCAAGGTTCCTCGAGGACTACGATCCTGCCGCCTTCGATCGTCCCTCGGTGGCGGTGGACGTCGTCTTGCTGGCGCCCGCGGAAGGGGCCCTGCACACGCTGCTGATCCAGCGGCAGCAGCATCCCTACAAGGGCCGCTGGGCGCTGCCGGGGACGTTCGTCGGAATGGAGGAATCGCTCGCGGCCGCCGCGGCGCGGGCGCTCAGGGAAAAGGCCGGCCTCGAGGGGATCTTCCTCGAGCAGCTCTTCACCTTCGGCGCGCCGCAGCGCGATCCTCGTGCTCGCATCCTGAGCGTTGCCCACATGGCGCTGGTGGACCGCGAGTCCCTCGAACGCCGGCAGGCCGGCGAGGGGATGGCGGGGATGGTGGCACCGCTGCGGGTGCCGTGGACCGGGGAGGCCGGCGGTCCGGTCGAGGTGCTGCAGGCCAACGGCAAGCCCATGCCCATCGCCTTCGATCATGCCGAGATCCTCGGCATGGCGGTCAAGCGCCTGCGGGGGAAGCTCGACTACACTCCGGTCGGTTTCCAGCTGCTGCCCGAGAGATTCACCCTGCTGGATCTCCAGCGCGTCCACGAGACCGTGCTGGGACGCAAGCTCAACAAGGATTCCTTCCGCCGCCGCATGCTGGCTTCGGGCCATCTGCGCCCCACCGGCGAGGTGCAGGAGGACGTCGGGCATCGTCCCGCCGCCCTCTTCCGCTTCGACCGCGCGACGGGGACCTAGTGTCCCGCTCGGTTAATTCGCATACCACTCGCTTGCCCTCCGCGTCCCTGGCTGCGTTGCGCCTCCTCGACATAAGTTCAACTATGCCTGCGTCGGCGACGCCTTGCCAGGAACGCGGATTGCGGCGCGATTGGCATACGAATTAACCGAGCGGGCCACTAGCGGCCGGCGGCGCCCGAGGCAGGCGAGGGGGCGAAGGCGGTGAGGGAGGTCTTGACTTAGATGCATCTAGGATATATGCTAGTGGCATCTAAGGAGGTTGCCATGGCCGAGATCCGCCGCTACCCGTTCCGCCGCCATCTGCGCAGCGACGCCAGCTCCCACGTCCTGCATTTCCGCCGCACCCGCCTGCTCAGCCAAGGCCGCGGCCTGGCCTGCTGGTTCCGCCCGATGACTGACAGTCTCGCCGAGGTCCCGGTCGACGACCGCGAGCTCACGGTGGTTCTGCATGGCCGCTCCGCGGACTTCCAGGACATCAGTGCCCAGGCGGTCATCACCTACCGGGTCGCCGATCCCGTGAAGGTCGCCGCCCGGGTGGATTTCACCCTCGATCTCTACTCGGGGACCTTCCGGCAAAAGCCGCTCGAGAGCATCACCCAGATCTTCGCCCAGATGGCGCAGCAATACGCCTGGGACACCATGGCCGGAGCCAGCTTGCGGCAGATCCTGGCCAGCGGTCAGACGAGCATCCGGGACCGGATCGGCGAGGGTTTACGGGCCGAGGGTCTGCTGGAGGTCATGGGGCTCGAGCTGGTCTCGGTCCGCGTCTCGGCCGTGAAGCCGACTCCGGACCTCGAAAAGGCCCTGGAGACCCCGATGCGGGAAGAGATCAAGCAGGAAGCCGACGAGGCGGCGTTCCAGCGCCGCGCCCTGGCGGTGGAGAAGGAGCGGGCCATCCAGGACAACGAGCTCCAGAACCGCATCGAGCTGGCGCGGCGCGAGCAGCACCTGATCGACCAGGAAGGGCAGAACGCCCGCCGCAGGGCCACCGAGACGGCCGCCACCAGGACGATCGCGGTCCATTCGGAGGCCGAGGCCCGGCGCGTCGAGTCCGAGGCTGCGGCGCAGGAGATCCGCGTCCAGGGCCAGGCCCAGGCGGAGAGCCTGGGGGCGGTGGAGGGCATCCGGGTCGAGCTCGAGGGCCGGCAGATGGCGGTGCTCAAGAGCATGCCGCCGGCGGTGATCTTCGGCCTGGCGTGCAGGGAGCTGGCCGGCAAGCTGCAGCGCATCGACCACCTGAACCTGGGCACCGACCTGATCGGGCCGCTGCTGGCCAACCTGCTCGAGGCCGGCGCCAAATGGCTCGCGCCCGGAGGGCAGGGCGGCGGCGCCGCCGGCCGGCTCGCAGCCGAAAGCCTGACGGCGGGCGCGCTCGAAGCGGGCGGCGCGCTCGACGCGCTCGACGCGAGCGGCGCGCTCGATGCGGGCGCCGCGAGCGACACGGGCGGCGCCCGCGATGCCGGCAGCGTCTCGAGCGCCGGCGGTGCCGGCGGCCAGCGGCCCGAGGCCGAGGGACGGCCGCGATGACCGCCGGCAGGCTTCCCCGCGTCGTGGTGGTGACCCGGCCGACCGACTTCCAGGCCCTGGTGGCCGGTCACGGCACGCGGGCGCAGGCACGCTTCTTCCTGGAGCGCCGCGGGCAGCGGCTCGAGGAAGTGGAGGAGCGTCACCTGCGATTCGAGGAGGCGCTGCTGCGGGTGCTGCAGGCGATCCCCCTCGAGTGGCGGCGGTCGCGGGTGACCCGCGACGACCTTGCCTCGTTCGTCTTCGAACCCGCGGACCTGGTGGTCCCACTCGGCCAGGACGGCCTGGTGGCCAACGTGGCGAAGTACCTGGACGGCCAGCTGGTGCTGGGGGTCAACCCGGACCGCGCCTCGGTCGACGGCGTCCTGGTGCGGCACTCTCCCGGCGCGGTGGCGGAGCTGCTCCACGAGGCGGCGGCGGGCCGCTGCCGGGTCGAAACCAGGACCATGGTGGAGGCCCGGCTCGACGACGGCCAGCGCCTCCTGGCGTTGAACGAGGTGTTCGTCGGCCACCGCACCCACCAGTCGGCGCGCTACCGGATCAGCGTCGCCGGCCGGGCGGAGCGGCAGTCGTCCTCGGGGCTGATCGTCAGCACCGGCACGGGCGCGACGGGGTGGGCGCGGTCCATCCAGCTGCAACGCCGGGCCCCGGTCGTCTTGCCGCGGCCGGCCGAGTGCAAGCTGGTCTTCTTCGTGCGCGAAGCCTTCCCCAGCAGGACCACCGGCACCGACCTCGACGGCGGCAGCCTCGACGCCGGGGAGAGCCTCGAGGTCGTCTCGGAGATGAACGAGGACGGAGTGATCTTCGGGGACGGTATCGAGATCGATCGCCTGGACTTTGCCTGGGGCAAGACCGCCGTGGTGGCGGCGGCCGAGGAGCGGCTACGGCTGGTCGTCGACTGACGGGCCCTGGCGCGCCAGGACGCTGTGGCGCCTGCCGTAGCAGAGGTAGATCAGCATCCCGAGCGCGAACCAGATCAGCAGGTACAGCCAGTTCTCGGACGGCAGGCCGCACATCAGGAGCAGGCAGCTCCCGGCGCCGAGGATGGGGACGAGCGGCACCCAGGGGACCCGGAAGAGGCGCTCGGCCGCCGGGTGGGAGCGGCGCATCACCGGGATCGCGGTGCAGACGACCACGAAGATGAACAGCGTCCCGATGATCGCCAGGTTGACGATCACGTCGATCGGCAGCAGGGCGGTGACGACGCCGACCGGCAGGCCGGTGGCCAGGGTGGCCTTGTACGGGGTGCGGAAGCGCGGATGCACGGCGGCGAAGAACCGCGACGGCAGCAGGCCGTCGCGGGCCAGGGCAAGCAGGATGCGCGGCAGCGTCAGCAGCAGCACCAGGAGCACCGTGGTGATGCCGGCCACCCCGGCGAGCGCGATCAACAGCTTCGCCCATCCCAGCCCCACCTGCTCGAAGGCGTTGGCCAGCGGCGCGTTGAGGTCCAGGCGGTCGTAGGGCACCATGCCGGTCAGCACCGCGATGACCGCCATGTACAGGACGGTGCAGCCGACGAGCGACCAGATGATGCCGATCGGCACGTCGCGCTGCGGCCGCCGCGCCTCCTCCGACTGGGCGGAGACGGCGTCGAAGCCGAAATATGACAGGAACGCGAGCGCGGCGCCGGCCAGCATCCCGACCGGCCTGCCGCCGGCGTCGGCGCCGCCGAAGAAAACCTTGCCAAAGGCGCCGATGCCCCCCAGGCCGTAGGGAGCGAAGGGGCGCCAGTTCCGCGGCTCGACGTAGCAGGCGCCGACCACCACCACGAACAGCACCGCCGCGAGCTTCACCACCACCATCGCGCCGTTGAAGCGGGCGCTCTCGCGGATGCCGGCGATCAGCACGATCATCAGGACGCCGATGATCGCCACGGCCGGCAGGTTGACGAGCGATCCGGTCGGGAGCAGACGGCCGAGCTGCGGATCGTACCGCACCACCGGCCCAGCGATGGCCAGCGGCAGCTTCCAGCCGAACGAGCCCAGGACGCTCTGCAGGTAGCCGGACCAGCCGTTGGCGACCAGCGCGGCGCCGCCGGCGTACTCGAGCACCAGGGCCCAGCCCAGCAACCAGGCCGGCAGCTCGCCCAGGGTGGCATAGGCGTAGGTGTAGGCCGAGCCGGCGACCGGCACCATCGACGCGAACTCGGCATAGCACAGCGCCGCGAACAGGCAGGCGACGCCGGCCACCGCGTAGGACAGCAGGAGCGCCGGACCGGCGGTCTGGCGGGCGATGGCGCCGGTGGTGACGAAGACGCCGGCGCCGAGGATCGCGCCGATGCCGATCGCGGTGAGCTGCACCGGGCCGAGCGCGCGGCGCAGGCGTCCCTCGCCCTCCTCTTGGGCCTCGGCGAGGAGCCGTTGCAGCGGCTTGCGGGCGAACAATGAATGCGCCATGGCCGGTGCGGAGTCGGTGCGGGTGGCGGGCGGGCGCCGCTATCCCGGCGCCAGCGCGAGCACGCGCAACGGGCTGCCGCTGCCGTCGACGATCTTGAGCGGCGCGGCGATGACGACGGCGCCGGTTGGCGGCAGCCGGTCGAGGTTGCGCAGGCTCGCCAGGCCGAAGCGGCCGGCGCCGTGCATCAGCGTGTGGCAAGGGAACGGCGGCTCGAAGCCGAAGGCCTGGCCGGCATCCGTGCCCACGGTCTCGACGCCGACCCCGAGGACGTCGCGCTCGTCCGCCAGCAGCTCGACCGCGCCGCGATGGAAGCCCGGGCTGTGCGGGCCGTCGGCGGCCACGTTGAGGAAGTCGGCGCCGCCGCGGCGGCTCCAGCCGCTGCGCACCAGCACCCAGGCCCGAGGCGGGATGCCGCCGTGCTCGGCCTCCCATGCCAGCACCCGCTCGCGGGTGAGCAGGAAGTCGGCGTCGGCGGCCACCTCGGCGCTGACGTCGAGCACGCAGGCCGGGCCGACGAAGCGCCGGGCCGGGATGGTGTCGCAGGCGTTGTCCGGCAGGTCCTTGCCGGTGATCCAGTGGACCGGCGCATCGAAATGCGTGCCGGTGTGCTCGCCCAGGTGTAGAGCGTTCCAGTACCAGGCCGGGCCTCTCTCGTCATAACGCGAGAGCACCTCGACGGTGACGCCCGGCGAAGCCGCGAACTGCGGCGGCAGGCCGATGACCGGCGTGTCGGGGCCCAGCGGCTGCGTCAGGTCGATGACCCGCACCTGCCCGGCGTCGAGCGCCGCGACGAGCTGCGCGAGGACCTCCGTCATGCTGTGTCTCCTGTCTGGCCTCGACCGCTGCGCAGCCCGCGCAGATGGCGCTCGAACTGGAAGCGGTTCTCGAGCAGGTGAAGGTCGATGAAGTAGCTCGCCGGCCCCACCGGCTCGACCTTGGCGACCAGCACCGCCGGCTCGGCCGCCGCCAGGGCGTCGCGGCAGGCGGCGGCGAGCGCGTCGGGCGTGTGGAAGGTGCCGGTTTTCGGGATGCCTGCCGCCGCGGCCATCGCCGCCAGGTCGCTGCCGGTCGCGGTGGCGGTCGCGAAGCTGCGGCCGACCGACAGCAGCACCTCGTTGTCGAAGACCACGTGCAGCAGGTTGGGCGGCCGGTGGCGCGCGATGGTGGTGAAGGTGCCGAGGTTCATCAGCACCGAGCCGTCGCCGTCGAGCGCCACCACCGCGAGCTCGGGCCGCGCCAGGGCGATCCCCAGCGCCACCGAGGAGGCGAGACCCATCGAGTGCCAGACGTAGAAGAAACCGGGCTGATGCCCGAGCGAGAAGAGCTCCGCCGGCGCCGCGCCCATGTTGGTGACGACGATCCGCTCGGCGAGCAGCGGATAGATCGCCCGCATGGCCTCGAGGCGCAGCATCAGTCCTCCCACATCAGGTCGCGGCAGAGCAGCAGGGCGACCGGCCGCAGGCTGGCCTCGGCCAGGGTCTGCGCCTGGCGCAGCCGCGCCGCCGCCTCGCCGGCCCGCTCCAGCGCCAGGTAGGGAATGCGCAGCGCCCGCAACACCTCCTCGGTGACCGCGCCGCCTTCGGTCTGCCAGGGGTGCTCCTCGCCGAAGCCGCCCCGGTAGCTCACCAGCATCAGCAGCGGCACCCGGTAGAGCTGGGCGAGGGAGACGATGCCGTTGACGCTCGCCAGCAGGCCGTGGTTCTGCATCAACATGGCCGACCGCACGCCCGCGAGATGGGCGCCGACCGACACCCCCACGCCTTCCTCCTCCTTGGCCAGCCGCACCAGGGTCATCTCCGGGTCGGCTTCCGCCAGGCTCACCAGGTGGACCAGCCAGGTCTCCGGCAGCACCGACAGCAGCCGGACGCCGCACCCCTTGAGCCCTTCGTAGACCAGCCGCGAGCTGGCCGCGGATACCGGCATTGGACCGCTCCTCGATCGCCAGGCAGTCGTCGCGCAGACGGTCGCCGCAGTATAGCCGAGCGCCGGACTACCTCAATTCCACTTCAGGCCGCGGAGCTGATCGAGGTTGACGTTGCCGCCGCTCAGCACGCACGCCACCTTGGCGCCGGCCGGCGCGCGCACCAGGCCGTGCAGCAGCGCCGCGACCGGGGCGGCCGCCGCGCCCTCGACCACCAGCTTGGCGCGCGCCATGGTCCACAGCATCGCGGCGAACATGTCCTCGTCCGGCAGGGTCACGATCTCGTCGACGAACCGCCGGACCACCTCGAAGGTCGTCTCGCCGACCCGCTTGACCCGCAGGCCGTCGATGATGCAATCGACGCGGTCGAGCGTCACCACGTGGCCGGCCGCGACGCTGTCACGCATGCCGGGAGCGCCGGCGGACTCGACGCCGACGATCCTTGCCCGCGGCTGGACGCCCTTGACCGCCATCGCCACGCCGGAGATCAGGCCGCCGCCGCCGATCGGCACCACC
>DASZHY010000509.1:0-4848 GCA_035949675.1 Thermoanaerobaculia bacterium | reverse complement strand
GGCGCCGCGGTCGAGAGCGCCGAGCCGGCGAGGACCAGCCGGCCGTGGTCGTCGGCGCGCAGCGAGCGGCCGCCCTCCCGCCGCCGCAGCGCCTCCCAGGGCAGGGGCGGGCCGGCGCTCGCCAGCAAACGGCCGCCCCCGCCGGAGTCGGCGCCGGAGAACAACGCGCAGCCCGTGAGGTCGCTGGTGCGCCGGAAGCGCTCGAGCCAGGCGTCCACCGCGGCGCGGTCGCCCGCCGACAGGATCCGTCCCACCGCCGGGCGGTCCGCCAGCAGGCGCGCCGAGGCCAGCGCCCGATCGCCGGCGCGCTCGATGGCGGCCACCGCGCTCAGCGCCGCAAGATCGGCTCGCGCCAGCGCCTGGCGGTCGGCGAGCTGCCGCAGCACCCGCACCGCGCCGGCCGCCAGCCCCGCCACCGCCACCAGCACCAGCCCGGCGTTGAGCGCGATCAACAGCGAGGAGAGGCTGAGGCGGCGCATGGAATTGCAAGTCTAGCGCTCATCGCCCTGCCGATTTCCTTTCGATCCGGCTCTTGACCACCAGCGTCGCCAGCGCCAGCAGCGCCAGCAGCGAGGACACCGCGAAGGCGGCGGCGAACTGGTAGTCGTTGTAAAGGATCTCGACCTGCAGCGGCATGGTGGTGGTGACGCCGCGGATGTGCCCGGACACCACCGACACCGCGCCGAACTCCCCCATCGCGCGGGCGTTGCAGAGCACCACGCCGTAGAGCAGCCCCCAGCGCATCTTCGGCAGGCTGACGTGCCAGAAAGTGCGCCAGCCGGAAGCGCCGAGAGTGATCGCCGCCTGCTCCTCCTCGTCGCCCTGCGCCTGCATCAGCGGGATCAGCTCGCGCGCCACTAGCGGCGAGGTGATGAACATGGTCGCCAGCACCAGGCCCGGCAGGGCGAAGATGATCTTGATGTCGTGCGCGGCCAGGAACGGGCCGAGCACACCGCGGGCGCCGCACAGCAGCACGAAGATCATGCCGGCGATGACCGGCGAGACGCTGAACGGCAGATCGATCAACGTCACCAGCAGGTTCTTGCCGGCGAAGCGGAAGTGAGTCACCGCCCAGGCCGCCGCCAGGCCGAACAGCACGTTGACCGGCACGGCTATGCCGGCGGTCAGCAGCGTCAGCCGGATCGACGCCAGCGTGTCGGGGTCGCGCACCGCCGCGGCGAAGACCGCCACGCCTTTCTCGAAGGCCTTGGCGAACACCGCCAGCAGCGGCACGAACAGGACCAGCGCCAGGAAGGCCATGGCGAGACCGATCAGCAGCCAGCGCACCGCCCGCGACTCGCCCAGGTGGCGCGAGCGCGCGGGGGCCCCCAACGTCCCGGAGCCGCCGGCGGGCCTCATGCCCCGAGCGCTCCGGCGCCGCCGCGCCGGCGCCGCCATGTCAGCACGTTGATCAGCAGCAGCAGCGAGAAAGAGACGCCGAGAAAAACCAGGGCGATGGCGGTGGCGCCCGCGTAGTCGAACTGCTCGAGCTTGATCATGATCAGCAGCGGGGTGATCTCGGAGCGCATCGGCATGTTGCCGGCGATGAAGATCACCGAGCCGTACTCGCCCAGAGCGCGGGCCAGCGCCAGCACGAAGCCGGTGAGCGCCGCCGGCAGCAGCTCGGGCAGCAGCACCCGCAGGAAGGTCTGGGCGCGGCCGGCGCCGAGCGTCGCCGCCGCCTCCTCGATCTCGGGCGAGAGGTCGCGCAGCACCGGCTGCACGGTGCGCACCACGAACGGCAGGCCGACGAAGATCAGCGCCACCATCACGCCGAGCGGGGTGAACGCCACGTGGATGCCTGCCGGCTCCAGCCAGCGGCCCAGCCAACCCTGCCTGGCGTAGAGCGAGGCCAGCGAGATGCCCGCCACCGCGGTCGGCAGGGCGAACGGCAGGTCCACCACCATGTCGACCAGCCGCTTGCCGGGAAAGGCATAGCGCTCGAGCACCCAGGCCAACAGCAGGCCGAACAGCAGGTTGACCACCGCCGCCGCCAGCGCCGCGCCGAAGCTCAGCCGGTAGGCCGCGAGCTCGCGCGGCCCCGTCGCCGTGCTCCAGAACTGGCCCCAGGTGAGGCTGGCGCTCTTCCAGGCCAGGGTCGAGATCGGTATGAGCACGATGACGCTGAGATAAGTCAGCGTGAAGCCCAGCGACAGGCCGAAGCCCGGCAGCACGCCGCGCCGCGAGCGCCCCGCCGCCATGACACTACCGGCGTTCATCGCCCCACTCTGTAGATCTGGTCGAAGATCCCGCCGTCGGCGAAATGCGTTTTTTGCGCCTTCGCCCAGCCGCCGAACAGCTGGTCGACGGTGAACAGCCGCAGGCGCGGGAACTGCGCCGCGTGCCTGGCCGCCGCCGCCGGGCTGCGCGGCCGGAAGTAGTGGCGGGCGGCGATCTCCTGGCCTTCCGGCGAGTACAGGTAGTCGAGATAGGCCTTCGCCGCCGCCAGGGTCCGGTGCTTTGCCGCCACCTTGTCGACCACCGCGACCGGCGGCTCCGCCAGCACGCTGATCCCCGGCGTGACGATCTCGAGCTTGCCCTTGCCGAGCTCGTTGACCGCCAGCATCGCCTCGCTCTCCCAGGCGATCAGGACGTCGCCGATCTCGCGCTCCACGAAGGTGACCGTCGAGCCGCGCGCGCCGGTGTCGAGGACCGGCACCTGCCGGTAGAGGCGGGTGACGAAATCGCGGGCCCTGGCCTCCTGGCCGTAGCTCGCGAGCGCGAAGCCCCAGGCCGCGAGATAGTTCCAGCGCGCGCCGCCCGAGGTCTTGGGGTTGGGAGTGACGATCTGCAGCCCCGGCCTGAGCAGGTCCGGCCAGTCGTGGATCTGCTTCGGGTTGCCCTTGCGCACCAGGAAGACGATGGTCGAGGTGTACGGCGAGCTGTTGTCCGGCAGGCGGCTCTGCCAGCCGGCAGGCAGCAAGCCGGCGGCGGCGATGGCGTCGACGTCGTAGGCCAGAGCAAGCGTCACCACGTCGGCCTCGAGTCCGTCCACCACCGCGCGCGCCTGCTTGCCCGAACCGCCGTGCGACTGCTGGACGGTCACCGCCTGGCCGGTCCTGGCCTTCCAGGCGCGCGCGAAGGCGGCGTTGAAATCCCGGTAGAGCTCACGCGTCGGATCGTAGGAGACGTTGAGCAGCTCGATCTCCTTGGGCGGCGCGCCGGCGGGACCGGCGGCAGGGGCGACGGCGCTCGCCAAGGCGGCGAGGGTGGCGAGGGCGGCGAGGGCGGCAGTCGCGGCGAGGGCGCCGACGGCGGCGCTTGCAGCCAGCGCGCTGCTTGCAGCCAGTGCAGCCCGCGCCTTCATGCGGCGGCCTCCGGCGAGCGCACGATGAGCACGGGCACTTCGGACTCGCGCACCAGCCGGCTCATCAGGCCACCCAGGTCGATGCGCCCGCCGAGACCGGGCAGCGGCGCGCCGACCACCAGCAGGTCGTAGTTCCCGGCGGCGCGCTCGCCCAGGATCTCGTCGCGCGGCGCCCCGAACCGGGTGCTGGTGCTGGCCGCCACCCCTTGGCGCGCCAGGGTGCGGGCGCAGCTCGCCAGGAAACGCTGGGCGCCGGCGGCGGAGACGCCGCGGGCGGCTTCCGGGAGCACCGTCAGGATCGTCACCTCGGCACCCAGATGGCGCGCCACCCGGCCGGCGAAGGAGACGTCCGCCTTGCCCGGCTCGCCGATGGCGACGCAGATCAGCAGCCGCTCGATCGCGTGCGCGGCGCCTTCGGGCGCGAGCAGCAGGTTGTGCGCGCCGCCGCCCAGCAGCCGCTCCGCCAGGTCGACGCCGTCGCGGGCCGGCAGCCCCACCACCACCAGGTCCGCGGGTTGGCGCGCGTCCTCCTCGGCCACCGCGACCTCCGGCGGCTCGGCGATGGCGCGCACCTCGAGGGCGGCCAGGCCGCTGCCCAGGGTCTCGCGCACCTGTTGCAACAGCGCCTCGAGATCCTCTGCCGCCGGCGCCCCTCGCGCCCCTGCCGCCACTGCCGCCACCGACGCGCCCCGGCCGGAGCCGGTCACCGCCCAGACAGCGCGGCCGGAGCCCGCCGCGGCGCGGCCGGAGGCGGCCGCGGAGGCACCCGGGCGGTGGCCGAGGACGGTGACGCGGGCGTGCACCAGCCGCGCCAACTGACCGCCCAGCTCGACCGCCGCTCGAGAAGCCGGCGTGCCGTCGGCGAGCAGCAGCAGGCGCAGGCCGGGATGGGCCAGGGCGTGGACCCGGCGCACCCCCACCCAGGTGGTGTCGCCGGCCTGCAGCGGGTAGGAGCGCGCCTCGGTTTGCGGCCGGGTCGCCTCGACCACGACCTCGTCGCTGCCGAACGGCACCGGCGGCGCGATGGGCCGCACCCCCGGCAGCGGCGGCAGGCGCAGCCGCAGCCGCTCGTAGGAGCCGACGAAGGCCCGCTGCTCGACCACCGCCCGGCCCAGCGGCGGGCTCGCGAGCCTCGCCAGCGCTTCCTCCGAGACGCGCAGCGCCACGTCCTCGGGACGGAAGAGCACCTGCACGCGCCGCGGCGCGCCGGAGGGCGTGCCGCCGCTGGTGCCGAGCGGGAAACGCACCGGGCCGAGGCGCACGCCGTCGCTCGAGCATTCGCCCACCATCAGGTTGGCGGTGCCGAGGAAGGTGGCCACGAACTCGGTGGCCGGCCGCAGGTAGAGCTCGTCGGGCGGCCCTTCCTCGAGCAGCCTGCCGAAGTTCATCACCGCCACCCGGTCGGCGAGCTCGAACGCCTCCTCCTGGTCATGGGTGACGAACAGAGTGGTGATGCCCAGCTCGCGCTGGATGGCGCGGACGGTGCGCCGCAGCTCGAGCCGGACGCGGGCGTCGAGCGCGCCGAAGGGCTCGTCGAGCAG
>DASZHY010000508.1:0-22587 GCA_035949675.1 Thermoanaerobaculia bacterium | reverse complement strand
GCCTTTCGGGGCGCCGACCTGCCAGGCGCTGACCAGCCGCTCCGGCTGGGCATAGGGCAGGGGACGGAGGAGGATGCCGTCGACCAGGCTGAAGATGGCGGCGTTGGCGCCGATGCCGAGCGCCAGCATGGCGGTCGCCAGTGCCGTCACGCCGGGGGTCGCGGCGCAGACCCGCAAGCCGTGGCGGAGGTCCTGTGCGAAGGCGTCCCACATGTGCCGGCCGGGCCGCCCGCCCAGGCTGGACGGCGCCGGGATCAGAGCGGCCGGCGCCGGTTCGTCCAGCGGCGGCTCCGCCGCGCCGAGCTCGGCGCTCGCGATCTCGGCCGCCAGCCGGCGCCAGTCGCCCAGCTGCGACAGGGCGCCCGCCTCTGCCTCCGCCTCCCCGGCCCCGGCGGCGCGCGCTTCTTCGTAGGCCTCTTCGAGCTGCAGCGCGAGCTCCTCGTGGATCTCCTGCTCGCGGGGTCCGGGGAGGGGCAGCCGCGGCAGGCGCTCGCGCACCAGCTGGCGCCAGTCACGCATGGCCGAGGCCCGCCACGCGCTCGAGGGCGCGGATGAACTCCAACCAGTCGCGGCGCTGGGCGGCCAGCATCTTGCGGCCCTCAGGCGTCAGCCGGTAGTAGCGGCGGCGCCGGTGCCCGGCCTTCTCGATCCAGCGGCCCGCGATCAGGCCGCGCCGCTCCAGGCGGTAGAGCAGCGGATAGAGCGACGCGACGTGGAAGGCGAGCACGCCCTCGGAGCGCTGATCGATGAGCTTGGCGATCTCGTAGCCATGGCGGGCGCGGTCCTCGAGCAGCGCCAGGACCAGCATCTCGGCGGTGCCCTTCTTGCGTTCGCGGTCGTCCGAGCTCGGTGTCTCCATATGTAGCGCTACCATATGTATGACGGGCAGAGTTGTCAAGCGAGTAGCGGCTATTCACGCCGTGCATGAATATCATTCACGCCGTGAATGGATATCCATTCCCTCGGGTTCTGGAGCCCTCCAACGCCAGAGTGGCCAGGGGCCAGGCGGCATGCCCCTGGGGTCAAAGATAACCGAGGCTGTGCAGCAGGGCGCGGGTCTGGGGATCGATGTCCTTCGGCTTGCCGGGAGCGCAGCCGGGGCTCGGGGGATCGGTTTCGACGTCGAGCTTCGGCGCCTGGTCCCAGGCCCAGAGGGCGCGCTTCAGGCGCTCTAGCTCGGCGGGGAAGAGGCCGGCGACGTTGCGGGTCTCGAGCGGGTCGGCGGCCAGGTCGTAAAGCGCGAACTCGACGCCTTCGCCGGCGATCCAGCGCTGCTCGTGGTAGGTGCGGGCGACGAGCAGCTTGAAGCGGCCGTCGCGCACCGCCTTCTGCCACTTGTTGTTGGTCTCCCAGCCCGCCTCCGAGAAGGCCAGAGGCGCGGCGGCAGGCGGGCCCGCGGCATCCGCGGCATGGGCGGCGGCCGGGACGCCGAAGGCGCCGGCGAGCCCGGAAGCTCCGCCGGCCCCCGCCGCGGCGCTGCCGCCATCGCGGGCACTACCGGCACTGCCGGCGCCGCCGGCAATCAGCGCCTGCCCGCGCAGGCGCGCGGTGAGCGAGTGGCCTTGCTTCCAGGCGCCGCCGGGGAGCTTGACGCCGGCCGCCTCGAGCAGGGTCGGCGCCAGGTCGAGGAGCTCGACCGGCTGGCGGTCGACGCGCGGCGCGAGCACTCCCGGGTAGTGGAGGATCAGCGGCACGCGCAGGCAGGTCTGGAAACCGAAGCGTCCATGGTCGAAGTAGTAGGCGTGCTCGCCCAGGGACTCGCCATGGTCGGAGGTGAAGGCGGTCAAGGTGCGGGCGAGCAGGCCGCGCCGCTGCATCTCGGCGAGCAGCACGCCGATCTGGGCGTCGGCATAGGCGATCGCGGCATCGTAGCGCGCCACGTAGAAGGCCAGGTCCGCGTGGCCGTCGAGCACCTCTTCGCGGCCGATGCCTCCCATCTGCTGCTTGGGACGGTCGGAGATCGGCACTTTCACCGAACGGTCGAAGAAGCGGTCGCCCTGGAAGCGGTTGCGCCACTCGCCGGGCGGCGCGTAGGGGAAGTGCGGGTCGATGTAGTGCACCCACAGGAACCAGGGGCGCCGCGAGCGCGACACCTGCGCGAGATCGTCGAGCATGCCGACGGCGAGGCGGGTCACCGCCTCGGCGTGGTTGGGGTCGGCGCCGGCGTGGGGCGTCAGCTTCCAGGTCTCGATGAAGCGGTCGAAGCCCTGATCGAAGTTGAACTCGCTGGCCAGGGCGCCGTTGGAGACCACCGCTCGGGTCTCGTAGCCATGGCGCTTCAGCACCTTGGCGAGCATCTCGAAGCGGCACGACACCGGGATGCCGACCTTGCGCACGATGTCGTTGTCCTTCGAGTAGGTGGCGGTGAACATCGAGGCGAACGAGGGCGTGGTCTTGGGCCACTGCACGGCGCTCTGGTCGAAGCGGACCCCCGCCGCCGCCAGTCGGTCGATGGTGGGCGTGGTGCTGCGGGCATAGCCGTAGCTTGACAGGTGGTCGGCGCGCACGGTGTCGACGGTGATCAGCAGGATGTTGCTGGGCGAGGGCAGCGGGGCCGCCGCCTGGGGGATTACCGCCGCCGGCTGCCCTCCGGGCGGCCCGCCACGGCCGGAGCCGCCGCAGCCGGCGAGGTGCAGCGCGGCGGCGCAGCCGGCCACCGCCGCCAGCACCGCCGCCGCGAGCGCGGCCCATCGACTTGCCGCTTTGCGCGGCCGCCGGGCGGCGTCCGGAGGGGCCGGAGACGCCGGAGGCGCCGGGCACGCCGGGAACACTACCGGATGCGCCTCCGGCGGTTGCGGATGTAGTCGGCGAGGATGAACTCGCCGAGGTTGTACGGCGAGGCGAAATAGGCGCGGCCGCGGTTGATCTGGGTCAGCTTCTCGACGAACTGCGTGAGCATCGGGTCGGTGGCCAGCATGAAGGTGGTGACCACCACCTTCTGGCGGCGGCAGAGGTCGGCCTCTTCGAGCGTCAGGTTGACGATGCGCATGTCGAGGCCGAAGGGATTCTTGTAGATGCGCCCGTTGTCGGTGATCGCCGAGGGCTTGCCGTCGGTGATCAGGAAGATCTGCTTGTTGGGCTGCTTGCGGCGCGCCAAGAGGCCGCGGGCGAGCTGCAGGGCCTCGCGGGTGTTGGTGTGGTAGGGGCCGGCCTGGATGTAGGGGATCTCGCCCAGCGGCACTTCCTGCGCGCGGTCGCCGAAGAGGATCACCGCGAGGTGGTCCTTGGGATACTTGGTGGTGATCAGCTCGGTGAGCGCCAGGGCCACGGTCTTGGCCGGAGTGATGCGGTCCTCGCCGTACAGGATCATCGAGTGGCTGATGTCGATCGCCACCACCGTGGCGCAGGCCGTGAGGTGCTCGGTCTCGAAGATCTCGATGTCTTCCTCGGCGAGCGTCAGGTCCCCCTTGGTCCGGCGCAGGGCGTTCTCGAACGAGCGCGGCGAGTCGATCAGGTTGAGGTCGTCGCCGAAGGCGTAGGGACGGGTTTCCGGCAGCCGCTCGATACCCTCGCCGGCCTGGTGCACCGGGTGGTAGCCGGGGCCGGCACGGTCGAGCCCGGCGAAGATCTCCTCGAAGGCGCTGCGGCGGATGCGGCGCTCGCCGCCGCTGGTCAGCTGCAGCGCGCCTTCGCCGTCGCGGCCGACCAGGTTCTGCTCCTCGAGCGAGGCGAAGAAGCGGTCGAGGTCGAGCTCCTCCGGCAGGTAGCCCTGGCGCTGCAGGTAGCGCATCCAGTCCATGGCCTCGGCGACGTCGCCGCCCGAGGCCAGCACCAGCTGGTTGAACAGACGCAGCAGGTCCAGGCCGGCGAGGATCTGCCGGATCAGGTCCGGGTCGAGATAGAGGTACTGATGACGCATCAGTTTATGTCGCCGCGGCCGCTGCCGCGCCTGCCGCTGCTGCTGCCGCCGCGCGGCTTGAGCAGCTGCAGCTTGACCATCTCCTTGTAGCTCACCTGGCTGTCGAGATCGTTGCGCGCCAGCTTGAGGTGCTGGTGCAGCCCCTCGAGCACCATCTCGCTGGCCAGGGCGCGTTCCTCGCGGGTGCGGCCGCCGTAGCGGTTGACGACCTCGGCGAGCCCGGGGACGCGGCGCATCTCGGCCTCGTACTCCTCGAACGGCTGCTCGTCCGAGAGGGTGACGGCATTGCCCTCGGCGAACCAGCGGACGATCGGCGCATAGGGCCCCTTGTCGTCCTCGCCGCCGCTGCCGACCTCCTTGCCGACCTCGGGAAAGCGGGCGTCGAACGCCTTCTTGACCGCCTGGCCGATCAGGCGGCGGGCCACCACCTCGGCCCCCTGCTGCTCGCCCTCGTAGACCATCTCGACCTTGCCGGTGATGGCCGGCAGCAGCATCTGCAGGTCGCAGAGGCGCGGGTAGACGCGGGCGGCGTTGGGCGGCGTTCTCGGCGGCGGGGGCGGCGGGGGCGAGCTGGCCGGGGCTTCGGCAGCGGCAGCGGCCGAGGACGACGCCGGGGTGCAGGCGCCGAGGGCGCGGCGCTCGAGGTTGGAGGCCAGCAGCTCGAGCGCCGAGATGGCGACCCGGGCGCTCACCCCGGAGGATTGGTCGACGAGGTCGCTCTCGCGTGCCGCGAAGCTGATCTCCTCGATCAGCAGGCGGAACTCGTCGGGGATGACCACGTTGGGGATGTCGCGGTCGGTCCAGGCCTCCTGGCGGGTGATGTCGCAAGCCACCGTGGCGTCGGGCGGGTAGTGGGTGAGGATCTGCGACGAGATGCGGTCCTTGAGCGGCGTGATGATGCTGCCGCGGTTGGTGTAGTCCTCGGGGTTGGCCGAGAACACCAGCAGCAGGTCCAGGGGGATGCGCACCGGGAAGCCGCGGATCTGCAAGTCGCGCTCCTCGAGGATGTTGAACAGGCCGACCTGGATGCGCGGCGAGAGGTCGGGCAGCTCGTTGATGGCGAAGATGCCGCGGTTGGTGCGCGGCACGATGCCGAAGTGGATGACCTCGGGGTCTGCGAAGGTGAGCTTGCGGGTGGCCGCCTTGATCGGGTCGATGTCGCCGAGCAGGTCGGCGATCGAGACGTCCGGCGTCGCCAGCTTCTCGTTGTAGCGCTCGTCGCGCCCCAGCCACTCGATCGGCGCGTCGTCGCCGGCGGTCGCCACCAGGCGCTGGCCCGGCACCGAGATCGGCTGAAGCGGGTCGTCGTTCAGCTCGGAGCCGGCGAGCACCGGGATGGCGGGGTCGAGCAGGATGGTGAGCGAGCGCAGGATGCGCGTCTTCGCCTGGCCGCGCAGGCCGAGCAGGATGAAGTCGTGGCCGGCGAGCAGGGCGTTGACGACAGCCGGAATGACCGTGCGGTCATAGCCCAGGATGCCGGGAAACAGCGGGCCGCCGCCCCGCAGGCGCTCGCGCAGGTTGTCGCGCAGCTCCTGCTTGACCGACCGCGGCCGGTAGCCGCTGGCCTTGAGCGCGCCCAGGGTTTTGATCTGTGACACTTTGGGCATCAGTCGTGAAGCTCCTCGAGCCAGCGCTCGGCGTCCAGCGCGGCGCGGCAGCCGGTGCCGGCGGCGGTGATCGCCTGGCGGTAGATGGGGTCCATGGCATCGCCGGAGGCGAAGACGCCGGCCACGCTGGTCTTGCTGGTCGGCTCATGGACCTTGATGTAGCCGACGTCGTTCATCTCGAGCTGGCCGGCGAACAGCGAGGTGCTGGGGTGGTGGCCGATGGCATAGAAGACACCCTGGGTCGGGTAGTCGCTGTCCAGGGCGGTGTGCTTGTTGTGCAGCTTGACCGCCGTGACGCCGTGTTCGCGGGTACCGACGATGTCGGTCACCACGGTGTTCCAGATCCAGGCGATCTTGGGGCTGGCAAAGGCACGGTCTTGCATGATCTTCGAGGCGCGCAGCTCGTGGCGGCGGTGGACGACGGTGACCTTGCTGGCGAACTTGGTGAGGTATAGCGCCTCCTCCATCGCCGAGTCGCCGCCGCCGATGACCACCACCTCTTTATCACGGAAGAAGAAGCCGTCACAGGTGGCGCAGGCCGAGATGCCGTACCCCATCAGCTCGCGCTCGGCGGGCAGGCCGGCGAGCTTGGCCGAGGCGCCGGTCGCGACGATCAGCGCGTCGGTGCGGTAGGTGGCATCGTCGGTCTTGATGGTGAAGGGACGCTGGCGCAGGTCGACCGCGGTCGCGGCCTCGAACTTGACCTGGGCGCCGAAGCGGCGAGCCTGCTCGCGCATGCGGTCGACCAGCTCCGGGCCGAGGATGCCCTGGGGGAAGCCGGGGAAGTTCTCGACGTCGGTGGTGATCGTCAGCTGGCCGCCCGGCTGGTTGCCCTCGAGCACCAGCGGCGCCAGGTCGGCGCGGGCGGTGTAGAGGGCGGCGGTGAGCCCGGCCGGGCCCGAGCCGAGGATGATGACCCGGTGGTAGGGGCTCTCGTGGTGATGCTCGTCGCGCGCATCGCGCGCATCGCGCGCATCATGCGGATACTGCTCTGGGCGGTGTTCCGGGCTCGACATCAAGGGAAGGGTCTCCTCGCCAGGAAGCACATCCTGGCGTCACGTGGTCGCGGGCGAAGGGGAGCCGGACCGATCGGCCGAAGGCTCGGCGAGTATACAGTGGTGCCCCTGGCGCCTGCCGCCGCCACGGGTGATAACAGGCGGCGACGAGAGAGGCATTCCTGCGGGCATTCCGGCGTTGCTCTCTCCCGTGCGGACGTAGAATGCGGTGGCCTGTGAACGGGCCAGGCAGGAGACGAAGCAGGACGAGAAGCAGGAGACGATGCGGAGGAGAGAGGCGGCATGGCGATCAGTATCTTCGAGTTGTTCACCATCGGCATCGGGCCGTCGAGCTCGCACACCGTGGGGCCGATGCGCGCCGCGCGCCGCTTCGCGCAGCGGCTGGAGCGCGAGGGCTTGCTGTCCGACCTGGCGCGGCTGCGCGTCGAGCTGTTCGGGTCGCTGGCGATGACCGGCAAGGGCCACGGCACCGACCGCGCGGTGATCCTGGGGCTCGAAGGCGAGACGCCCGAGGAGGTGGACCCGGCCTGGATGCCGCGGCGGGTGGCGGAGATCCGCGCGGAGGGGCGGCTGCGCCTGCTGGGGCTCCGCGAGGTCCCCTTCGACGAGAAGGAGGACCTGGTCTGGAACCGCAAGCAGCTGCTGCCGCTGCACTCCAACGGCATGCAGTTCACCGCCCTGGACGGCGGCGGCCGGACGCTCGACCACCGGACCTACTACTCGGTGGGGGGCGGCTTCGTGGTCAACGAGGAAGATGCCGGCCAGGACCGCCTGGTGCGCGACCAGACGCCGCTGCCGTACCCCTACGGCAGCGGCGCGGAGCTGCTCGCCCACTGCCGCGACGAGGGGATGGCGATCTGGGAGCTGATGCTCGCCAACGAGGGCTGCTGGCGCACCGAGGGAGAGGTCCGGGCCGGCCTGATGCGGATCTGGGAGGCGATGCAGCGCTCGGTCGAGCGCGGCTGCCGCGAGACTGGCGTGCTGCCGGGCGCCCTCAAGGTGCCGCGGCGCGCGCCGCGCCTGTACGCCGAGCTGACCGGCAAGCCCGAGGAGTCGCTCAAGGACCCGCTCACCGTGCTCGACTGGGTGAACCTCTATGCGCTGGCGGTCAACGAGGAGAACGCCGCCGGCGGGCGGGTGGTGACGGCGCCCACCAACGGCGCGGCCGGCATCGTGCCGTCGGTCCTTCACTACTACCGCCGGTTCTCGCCGGGCGCCGACGACGACGGCGTGGTGCGCTTCCTACTGACCGCCGGCGCGATCGGCATCCTCTACACTGAGAACGCGTCGATCTCGGGGGCCGAGGTGGGCTGCCAGGGGGAGGTCGGCGTCGCCTGCTCGATGGCGGCGGGCGGCCTGGTGGAGGCGCTCGGCGGCACCCCGGCGCAGGTCGAGAACGCCGCCGAGATCGGCATGGAGCACAACCTCGGCCTGACCTGCGATCCGGTCGGCGGTCTGGTGCAGATTCCCTGCATCGAGCGCAACGCCATGGGCGCGGTCAAGGCGATCAACGCCGCCCGCATCGCGCGGCGCGGCGACGGCTCGCACAAGGTGTCGCTCGACCGCGTCATCAAGACCATGCGCGAGACCGGCGCCGACATGAAGACCAAGTACAAGGAGACCTCGCGCGGCGGCCTGGCGATCAACGTCATCGAGTGCTGAGGCGGGAGCGGGCGTTCCCGCCCGGACTGGTGCGCCGGCGGCTTGCTGAAGCAGCTGCGCCGGCCGCGGCTCAGCCGGTCCCCAGCACCCGCGCCAAGGGATCGAGGAAGCTGCCGATCAGGCGGCCGATGGACGGGAACTGGCTGGCGATCAGGGCCAGCGCCGGCAGCACGACGTAGGTCAGCACCTTGGACAGGAAGGGCCCATATTCGGCGACCTTGCCCGGGGTGGTGCCGCCGATCGCGCTCAACGCCGTATCGCGCTCCATCTGCACGAACACCACGATCATCGTGATGCTGGCGCCGGTCAGGATCGCCCAGATGATCAGCAGCAGCAGCTTCTTCGGCTCGAAGGCATAGGTTGCCACGGCGACGATCGCCGCCATGCCGGTGCTCAGCGCCCCGATGGTGGCGTAACGCATCTGGGTGAAGACATGGCGCAGGTAAGTGATCAGCCGGGCGGCGTAGTACTCGTCGACCCCCCACCGCTGACGCTCGGCGGCGAGAGCCGTATCCGCTTCCTTGAGGAGCGCGTTCATTTCCTTCTGGATCTCTACCTCCTGGCAGAACCTGCCCTGGTTGCACGACTTGCGGATCTTGTCGAGCAACTGATCCGGACCCGGCCGACCGGCGGAGGGCGGTGCCAACCTGCGATCGATCAGCCGCTGCAGGCGCTCGACCGATTGTTCCAAGGCGGCGAAAGACGGTGTGTACCAGCTGAATTTCATCGGGTTCCAGCCGACGATCCTGCCTTCGTGCTTCAGCGACTCGAGATAGCCGTCGCCCTGGGCGACGCGACGCAACATGCTCCGTAGCAGAAGCCAGGTGCCCAGGAAGCGGAAGAAGGAAACCAGGCCGAGGAGCGAGGCCAGGGCCCAGAGAGCCAGGAAGATCTTTCCATAGGCGACCCTTTCGCCGATCGGCTGCAAACGGCTCGAGATGACCAGCGTCGACGGGAGGATGACGACGAGCGCCGCCAGGCACCACCGATTGGGCAGCAGGGTCCGATCGAGCAGCCGGTTGACTCGCCACGCGTCGGCCTTGCCTCCGGCAAGCGGCCAAGGAGTCCGGTGTCTTTCTCGCACCAGCTGGCGCTTGACCTCGACGAAGAGCCAGAGAAAGAGCGCCGCCAGCAGCCAGCCGAGGGAGACCAGAGGCGACAGCCCGCTCGAAAAGGCACTGGCGCGACAGTAGAAGAGACCGTCTGCGTCCAGCGTCCAGAGTTGGAAGGTGCCTACCGCCAGCAGGGGAGGCAGCAGCAGTCCGAAAAAGCCGATGGCCCAGCGGGTGGCCCCGGTATAGAGGCGCGTCGTCTGGACAAAGACCCAGGCGAGGTAACACCAGGCTACCAGGATGGCGAACATGATGAGGCCGGCGTAGCTAATTGCCGCGTCGAACCTGCCGGCGAGCAAGCCGGCGGGCAAGTCGGCGAGCGACACCGGGTCGCTTCTGTAATGGAGCAGCAGGAGGCCCGTCGCGGCCAGGGAAAGCAGGGCGATGCCGCCGCACAAGAGGTGACGAGTCCGCCTCTGGGCCGCCGTCGAGACGTGTGCGCCGACGCCGGGCGAGGCCACGTGCCACGAGAAGACTCTCCTGGGAGGTGAGCCGGGATGCGGCCGGGGGGTGGCCGCGGTACGCGATGCCCGGCGAAAGAAGGCTGCCTGCCGCAACTTGTAGCTCGCTGCGATCAGCACCGCCGTCAACACGAGCAGCTGCAGGCCCAGCCTGTCGGTCGGCGCGACCCTGGGAGGTGAGCCAGGGTGCGGCCGGGGGGTGGCCGCGGTACGCGATGCCCGGCGAAAGAAGGCTGCCTGCCGCAACTTGCAGCTCGCTGCGATCAGCACCGCCGTCAACACGAGCAGCTGCAGCCCCAGCCTGTCGGTCGGCGCGACCGCCTCGGCCGGCACCGCGATCGCGGTCGCCGCATCTGCCCGGAAGTCGTGGCTCCCGCGGGGTCCGAGCGGTTCTCCGGGCGGGTTCCACGGTGGTGGCTCCGGCGGTGGCTTGACCGGCAGCTTCGCCAGCGGCGAGAGGGCATAGTTGCCGCAGGCCGCGATCCAGACCGTCGGTGGGGGGATGGACCTGCCCAGCAGCGAGCCAACGGCGAGGAACGTGCCCTCCTGCAAGGCGCTCGCGAACTGCCGCCGGTATTGGTCCCGCGGCGGCGGAGCCTCCCGCGAGCCTTCGGGAGCGAGCGGGAAGCTCGAGATGCTCAGCGCGCCGAACATCGTCGTGTTGTACTGCGGATGCACGAAGAGCAGGTTGCTGTCGAAGACGAAAACGATCACGTTCGGCGCCCAGCGCCGGATCTGCTCGGCGAGGAACAGCTCGTCCTTGACGTCGGTCGCGAGAATGCCGACGTAGGAGATCTTCTCGCGCGAGATCTGGCGCAGCAGGTTGGCCCCGGTGAGGTCTCCGATCCGGGCGGTCAATGGGCTCAGCTCGGGCACCACGTCGACCGGCGTGCCCTGGTCCTTGAGGCTCACGTCGAGTGCGGTCCTGGCGGTGGGCAGCGCCTTGGGGTTCGCCGCGACGTCCTTGGCCGGGGGGGTGAAGCCGGCATCCTCCCAAGCGTTGCGCAGCGCGAACAGGCCGCTCGGGAAGCGCAGCTGCACGACATTGCGGGCCAGAGGAATCCTTCGACTCATCAGGCCCCTGCCATAGAGGGTGTCGTATTCGATCAGCAGCGCTGCGCGATCGAAGTTCCAGCCCATCCGCTCGCGCAGGAACTCGAAGGCAGTCGTTGCCAGCAAGTCCTCGGCGACCACCGTACGGCTGAAGTGAACCCGACCGGCGAGCCCGCCTGCCGCCAGGCGCCGCTCGACGCCCGGGGCCGCCGCCGAGCCCGAAACGACCCGGAAGCGGACCGCCGCCGGCGTGCCGGCGATCGCCAGGCGCAGGGAATCGATCGAGCCCGAAAAAGTGGGCCCGAGCACCGGGATCTCGGGCGAAGACGGTGCGTGCCCGGCGGTGGGCGGGTGAAGGGCGAGGATGAGCTCGACGGCACGCTTGAAGGCCGCTTTGTGGATGCCGGCTTTCGGCGTCTCGCCGACCACGAGCACGGCCAACAGCGGCCGGACCGCGGGCGCCGCACGGCCGCCGCGGAAGAGCATCATTCCGGCAGCTTCGCGGTAGCCCCGCTGCTCCGCCGCGTCGGGCTCGCTCCAGGGCAGCCACTTGCGGTCGAGCCGGTAGTCGGCCTCGGCCAGGCCGCGCTGCAGGGCGATCATGGCAAGGTCGAAATCCGAGGCGAGCCGCGAGTCGATCGGGTCGGCGACGAGGGCGATCATGAACTCCAGGCGGTAGCCGCGGGCCCTGGCGGCGTTGGCGACGACGAGGAGATCGGCGTCGGTGACTGGTGCCTGCTTGGGCTGAACGGAGACGTCGAGGCTGACCGGCTGTGCCAGGAGGTTGCCGCGGACTCGCGTGGTGGCGGCGCCGATCCCGGATGGCAGCGGCGTCTCGTCCGCCGCGTCGAGATCCAGCACCTGACGATAGAGCCGTGCGTACTCACGCCGCGCCGCCTCCGCCGCCGGCGGCACACCCGCGGCGCTGGGAGCTCCCGTCTTCAGCTGGTCGGTCGTCTGGCCGCCGGAGGCGAGGGCAGGCGGATTGGTGAGGGCGTCGCCTGCCGGCGGTGTGCTGACCGGGCCCCCGGGTCCGCGCAGCAGCAAGAGCGCCGCGGCGACGAGACCGGCGAGCAGCGGTGTTTGTCTAAAGTTCATGCCAGCGGTCCGCGGTCAAACCAGTCCCGCCGAGCGGATGCAAAGGCACCTTCGCCGGCAGGTGGGCGTGGATCCAACCCTACGGCACTGGTTGATGATTACTACCGAAGTATATCAGGAATTGCGTTGATCTGCGAGCGTCTCGAGCGACCGGAGGACCCCAGGGATGGCCCAACACGGCGCTACGCCGACTTGAACCGGGCGGCGGCATGGGTTACCATTCGCCAACAACCTGTGCCGCAACCTGGTCCCGTGTCTCGCGTATCTCGCCGCCTGCTCATCACCGCCTTGGCCACGGCTGGCCTGGTCCTTGCCGGTTTGGGCACCGGGCCCATGCCGCCGACGGCCGCGGAGGAGGTCGAGACCGCGGTGCGCTTGAGCGATGCGGCCTGGGCGCGCAGTGACGTGGCGGCCCTCGACGGCCTGCTGGCCGAGCGCTACGTCCACGCCGACGCGCTCGGCAGGGTGCAGCGCCGGGCTGCCTGGCTGGCGGATGCGGGCAAGCCAAGAAACGTCGCGATCACCAGCGCGGACCTGGCGGTCCGCGTCCACGGCCGGGTGGCGGTGGTGACCGGCTCGGAGGTCATCGCGACGCCCGCCACCGCCGAGATGCAGCGTTTCACGCAGGTCTGGATCAAGCGCGGCGCCGCCTGGCGACGCTCGGCATTCCGCGCCGTGGCGCTCGCCGGAGCCCCGCCGCCAACCGGAATCTCGGCGGCCCGCTGACCCTCCGCGGCCCCGCCTCCGCCGGGCCGCCCGTGATAAGCTTCGGCCACTCAATTCGATCCCCGCTCGGCCGGTGCTGCCGAGGATCCGCGCTACGCCGATTGGCGAGCTGACGCAGGGAGGCTTGCCGTGACGATCGTACTCTCGGTGGTGGCAAAGAAGAGGGCCGGGATGCTGGCGCAGATCGCCGTCGAGGTCTTCCGGGCGGACTGCCAGCTCGTCGATCAGAAGATGGCGGCGAGCGGCGATCCGGAGACCTACGATCTGACGCTCGTCCTGGAAGGGCCGGCGTCGGCGGCCGGCCGGGTGATGGCTGGCCTGCGAGCGCTCGACGGCGTCTTCACCGTCCTGGACGGTTCGCCGCCTTCGCCGTCCGCGCCGGCTGCGCCGCTCCTCGAGAGCCGGCGCGCCGAGGCCGACAACCTGGAGACGCGGCTGCAAGCGGCCTTCGTCGAGGTCGTCGACGCCTTTCCCCACGTCGTCGGTCCGGTGCAGAGGTTCGCCAACTCGCTCACCGGCGCCACCCGCAGGGAGGCGGTCTTCCGCCTGGGGCAGAGGACCGGCCGGCGTGAATACAAGCGGAGCTTCTCTCTGGGCAGCCCGCTGAAGCTGGAACCGGCGTTGCGGCGCATGCTGGTGCCGGCGTTGCGGCCCTTTGTCAAGGCGGTAGCCACGGATTCCATGCTGAGCGTGCCGGACTGTCCTTTCTGTATCAATCTCCAGACCGCGGAGCCCTGCTGTGACTTCCTCCGTGGTTTCTTGCAAGGATTCCTGGATGTCAATCCGGGAACGCCGGGCCTGCGCGTCGCGGAGGTGCGCTGCAAGGCGTGCGGTCACGCGGAGTGCGGCTTTTCCTGCACGGCGGCGAGGCGCTGAAGGCATGCCCGCCACCGGCCTCTTCGACAAGGGAGGTGAGAGCGCATGAGTTCAGCAACCGCTACCTACGATCTGCCGCTGGTTGCCCTGTCCTATGTCATCTCCGTTTTTGGCGCCTACACTGCCCTGCAGCTGGCGGTGGCGATTCCCACGGCAACCGGAAAGGCGCTCTGGGGGTGGCTCTTCGGCGCCGCCGCGGCCATGGGTGGGGGCGCGATCTGGTCGATGCATTTCATTGCCATGCTGGCCTACAAGATGCCGATGCAGGTGAGCTATGGCACCGGCTTGACGCTGGCGTCGCTGGCGGTGGCCATCGTGGTCACCGGCATCGGGCTGTACGTCGTCGGCCGCGGCGAAGGGGGTGCGCTCAGGCTGGCCGGCGGCGGCCTGTTCACGGGCTTGGGGGTGGGCGCGATGCACTACACCGGCATGGCGGCGATGGTCATGCCGGCGACGCTCTCGTACCGGCCGCTGCTGTTCGCGCTGTCGTTGGTCATCGCGGTGGTCGCGTCGATCGCGGCACTCTGGCTCGCCTTCAACTTGCGCGGCAACTGGCAGATGTTCGGCAGCGCCTTCGTCATGGGAGCTGCCGTCTGCGGCATGCATTACACCGGCATGGCGGCGGCGATCATCACCCCCAGCAACCGGCCGACAGCCGCGCCGGCTCTCGAGATGAGTGCAGGAGACCTGGCCCTTTACGTTGCCGTGATCGCCGCCGTGCTGCTCAGCATCGCGCTGTTCGTGGCACACCGGCGCTCGTCGGCGCGTGACTTGCTGTACGAGGCTTGAACAGGCGAACCGCGAGCTGGCGGCGGGCTGGCGAGGACTCTCGGCCGGCAGGCCGCGCCGCGGTCTCGACCCCGGCGAACGTCCGAGCGTCCGAGCGTCGGCGCGCCGGGGTTGCCGGGGTCGTGAAACAGGACTGTCGCTGATGGATCCGGATCGGACGAGCGCCCGGCTCAGTGGCCGGGACCTTCGTTGGCGGCGCGGTACTGCAACGCGCGGCGGAGCTGGACGACGGCGGCCTTGCAGGCCTCGACGGCCTCCGCCCGGTGGCCGCCGAAATCATGCGGCGCGGCCTGCAGCTCGGCGATGGCGCCCTGCAGGGCGGTGATGGCTTGAGAGAGCCGCGGATGCTCGCGGCGCTCCTCGCCGGCGCGGGCGCTGGAGGCGGTGACGGTGAGCGGCAGCACTACGAGGCTTGCAAGCAGGAGCAGCCTGGCGACGTTGCGCTTCATACACTTTCCCTTTCCATCCGATTTTCGGACACTGGGTTTCGGTTGATTGCTCTTGCAATTTTCCCGGCGGGCCGGAGCGGCCCGCCGGTCATGGATGGAAACACGCGGCCGCGCGGTTTCCTGCGCGGCCTCGCGGGAGAGCCGCGAGAGTCCGAGGCGGCGGCCGCGTCCGGCGCGACCTGGGAGGGGGGCGCCTAGCGCCGCCGGCCCGCGAGCAGAGCGTCGACGCTGAAGCGGCCCGAGCCGTGCGCGGCGATGTAAAGGAAGATGAAGCAATAGAGCACCGCCAGCTCGCCGTGATTGACGATCGGCCAGAAGCCGCTTGGCGCGTGCGCCATGAAATATGCGACAGCCATCTCGCCGCTGGCGATGAAAGCCACGATCGCTCCAAACAAGCCGAGCGCGATCAGGGCGCCGCCCGCGAGCTCGATCCAGCCGCCTACCATCATCAGCGGCGGCAGGCCGCCGCCGCCGTGACCGCCGAAGGCGCCGAGGATCTTCTGCGCGCCATGACAGGCAAACAGAAAGCCGGCGATGACGCGGAGAAGGGCATAGATCGGTTCCTCAAACCTTTGCAGCCATCTCATCACGAGGCTCCTTCGCGCAGTGCGGCCGGCCGCGGGGCCGGCGGCGGGTCTGTGGTTCATCTCTCGGAACGCTGGCGAAATCTAGCACAGGCTGTAGCGGCCGCGGCGCGCCGCGGTGCCCGCCGCATGCAACCCACGGCCGCGCCCGCGCGGCCGCCACGCTAGAATCCGCGCCGACCGAGATGAGCACGGAGTGCCGAGATGAGCGCGAGCGCCCGCCCTGAGCCGCTTTCCTTCGTCGTCGTGGGGAGCTGCATCGTGGACTTCTGCGTCAACGTGGCGCGCCTGCCGGCGCGCGGCGAGACGGTGCTGGCGGATGGGGTGACGCGGAGCCTCGGCGGCAAAGGGGCGAACCAGGCGACGGCGCTGCGACGGTTGGGCGGGGAGGTGGCGATCGTCGGCTGCGTCGGCGAGGATGACTTCGGCGAGTCCTTCCTGGACTTCTTCCGCCGGGAGGGCATCGAGACCGGCTTCGTCCACCGCGACCGGTCGGCGCCGACGGGAGTGGCCTTCCCGATGGTGCTCCCGGGCGGGGGCAACGCCATCGTGGCGGCGCCAGGGGCTTCGATGCTGCTGCCGGTGGCCGCGGTCACGGCCGCGGCGCCCCGGATCCGGCAGGCCGCGGCGCTGCTGCTGCAGCTCGAGGTGCCGGCGGCGGCGGCAGCGGCCGCCATGGCGGCGGCGCGGGAGGCCGGGGTGCCGGTGTTCCTGAACCCGGCGCCCTACGTCGCGGAGGCGCGGCGGCTGGCGAGCGAGGCCGACGTCTTGATCCCCAACGAGGTGGAGGCCGCGGCCCTCGCCGGCACGCCCGACGCGCCCATCGACACGCCCGAAGACGCGCTGCGCGCTGCGGAACGGCTGCGCAGGCTGGGGCCGGAGGTGGTGGTGGTGACCCTGGGGGAGCGGGGAGCCGCCCTCAGCGCACCCGGAGTGCGGAGGTACCGGCCCGCCTGCCGGATCGCGGCGCTGGATTCGACGGGCGCCGGCGATGCCTTCTGCGCCGGCCTGGCCGACGCGCGCTGCCGCGGCGCGAGCTGGTCAGAGGCCCTGGACTTCGCCTGCGCCTGCGGCGCGCTGACCTGCCGGGGCCAGGGCGTCATCCCCTGGCTGCCCACGGCCGCCGAGGCGCGGCGCTTCGCGGCGGCGTGCGCCCCGCCTCAACCCAGGAACAGGTCCGGAAGCAGCGGTGCGCCCGGGCGGATGGCGTAGCGGTCGAAATCGGTGACGCCCTCGGCCGCGAGGACCTCGTCGTCGAGGAAGAAGTTGCCCGTCGCGGCGCGGCTGTCGCGGGTGAGGATGGCGTGGGCGGCGTCGGCGACGATCTCGGGTTTGCGGCAGTTCTCGGCCGGCACCATGCCGCCGAGCATCGCCAGGGCGGCGGTCAAGATGACGGTACGCGGCCAGAGGGCGTTGACGGCGATGCCGTCGGCGCGCAGCTCCTCGGCCAGGCCGAGGACGCACAGGCTCATGCCGAACTTCGACAGGCTGTAGGCGAGGTGGGGGCCGAACCACTTCGGCGCCAGGTCGAGAGGCGGCGAGAGGGTGAGGATGTGGGGGTTGGCCGCCTTGCGCAGGTGGGGGATGGCCGCCTGGGAGCAGGCGAAGGTGGCGCGGGCGTTGACGCTCCACATCAGGTCGAAGCGCTTCATCGGCGTCGCCAGCGTGCCGGTGAGGCTGATGGCGCTGGCGTTGTTGACCAGCACGTCGAGGCCGCCGAAATGCGCCGCCGCCTCGTCGACGGCGCTCGCCACGCGGGCCTCGTCGCGCACGTCCACCACCATCGGCAGGGCCTTGCCTCCCGCCGCCTCGACCTCGGCGGCGGCGGTGTAGACGGTGCCCGGCAGCTTGGGGTGGGGCTCGGCGGTCTTGGCCGCGATGGCGACGTTGGCGCCGTCGGCGGCGGCGCGCAAGGCGATGGCCTTGCCGATGCCACGGCTGGCGCCGGTGATGAACAGGGTCTTGCCTTTGAGGTCGGCCATCGGTGTCGACGCCTCCATGCGCGCGGTCGGGCGGTCCGTCCCCGCCCCGGGTTCGGGAGCAGCCGATACTACACGAGGGGCGGCCGAGACGGTCTCGCAGCTTCCGCTCAGAGCGCCGAGGTGCCGGGGGGCACCAGCTGGTCGATGCGCCGCGCATCCTCGGGCGTGATGTCGACCTCCAGGGCGCCGAGGCTGTCCTCGAGCTGCTCCATGGTGCGCGGGCCGATGATCGCGCTGTGCACGGCGGGGTGGCGCAGCACCCAGGCGTTGGCGAGCTGGGCCAGGGTGACGGCGTGGGCGGCGGCGAGCGGCAACAGCTGCTCGACGATCGCGATCCGGCGCTCGAACTTGGGGTCCGAGGTGTCGCCGATCCAGGCCTCTGCCCGCGGGCTGTCCTTGGGGTTGGCGGCGCCGCGGCGATACTTGCCGGAGAGCCAGCCGCCTTCGAGCGGGCTCCAGACCAGGTTGCCGATGCCGAACCTCTGGGTCATCGGGAAGTGCTCGGCCTCCATCACCCGGCGCAGGATGCTGTAAGGGGGCTGCAGGGCGGCGAAGCGCTCCCAGCCGTGGCGGTCGGCCAGCCACAGCGCCTCGACGATCTCCCACGCCGCGAAGCGCTTCTCCCAGACGCCGGGACCGGCGTAGTGGTTGGTCGAGAGACCGAGATAGCGAACCTTTCCCTGGCGGACCAGGTCGTCGAGCGTCGAAATGGTCTCGGCGAGCGGGGTGGTGGGGTCCGGCCGGTGGATCTGGTAGAGGTCGATGACGTCGGTGCCGAGGCGGCGGAGGCTGTTGTGGACCTGCTCCTGGATGGCCTTGCGCGACAGGCCGCGCTCGTTGGGGCCTGGCCCGACGGGCGCGAAGACCTTGGTCGCCAGCACCACCTGGTGGCGGCGGCCGGTCAGGGCCTTACCGACGATGGTCTCCGATTCGCCATCGGAGTAGCCGTTGGCGGTGTCGACGAAGTTGATGCCGGCGTCGAGCGCGCGGTGGATGATGCGCACGCATTCGGCATGGTCGCGGTTGCCCCAGGCGCCGAACATCATGGCGCCGAGGCAGAGAGGGGATACCTTGAGACCGGTGCCGCCGAAGTTCCGGTAGTCCATGGTGCGAAGCCTACCGTTCGCCTGCAGGTTGCTCAAGAGCCTGGCCGGCTGGCGCCGGGGGGCTGCTGGTCGCGCTCGAGGCGGCGCTGCGCCGTATCAGGCCCTTCCCGTCCCGCGGGCTGCGGCGCCGCGGACTCCGCCGGCCTCCCGGCGTCTCGCAGCTCCAGCAGGAACTGGGCATTGCCAGGACGCCATGGCGCCGCCTTGCTGCTGTAGAGCACCTCGTCACTGTGGCCGCGCGGATAGCGGAAGGCGCCTGTCGCCTGCACGGCGATGCCCCAGCCTATCAGGACCCAGAGGGCGAGGCGCCGGCGCCCGGCCAGCGCGGGAAGAGCCGGCGCCAGGATCCATGCCAGCGCCGGCAACATGTCCGTTAGATAGCGGGGCCCATAGCAATACCCGGCGAGCCAATCGGCCTTGCCGAAGATCAGCAGCTGAGCCACCACGCCCGCGGCGAGCAGAGCATCGAGGAGGCGGTCCCCGGCGTCAGCCGGGGGACGCCAGTGCGTCAGGCACAACAGCAGCCATGGCGAGAAGACGAGGAGGCCCTTGCCGGGGCTCAGCAGCTCGCCGGCCAGACCCGGGAGCCAGGGGTGCGCCAGGTAGGTGCCCTGAGACAGGAAAAAGTCGTGGAACGCATGGCCGCCGGCAAGGTTCCCCGCCGCCGCCAGGTTGCACCACAGCACCAGGGCGGTCATGGCGCCGGCGCTGGCCAGCAACGCTGCCTGCTGGCGCCGCCCGGGAGCGCGGAGCAGGCAGAACACCGCCACTGGCAGCGCCAGCAGGAAGTCTGGCAGGCGCGTCGCGGCAAGCAGCACCGTGCCGGCGCCGACCATGGCGAAAGAACGCGGTGACGGCGATGCGGTGGCCGCGAGGAGCGTCGCCACGAGCACCAGCTGCGCGGCCCCGTGCTGCCAGAGGGCCTGGCTCGAGATGACCCAGGTCGCGGTGCCGAATGCGCACGCCACCGTCAGGGTGAGCGCGTCGCGCACCAGCAGCCGCCGGCGCAACAGCAGGTAGAGGCCTGCCATCGCCAGCGCGGCGAACATGGACGCCGCCATCTTTTCGAGCAGCGCCGCCAGGAATCCGAGCTCGGCGGCGTTCCAGCCCGTCGCTTCGAGATAAAGATAGGCAGGGACGTAGAGGGGCAGGGCGGCCAGGGGGGCGATCACGGGCGAGACGGAGACCACCCGGCCGTCGACCTCGCGCGATGCGGCCTGGGGCCGCACCCGCGCTGCCACCTCCTCGGCGAACCCTTCGAGGGTCAGCCGGTGGTCGCGGAGCACAGCGAATGGCAGATAACGAGCAGGTCGGGTGTCGGCGCTCGGGATCACCCTGGCGTTTGCCGAGTAGACGGCGAAGCAGAGCACGGCGATCAGGAACGCCCGGCGGCGTTCCGCGCCGGCCCTGGTGGCGTCGCATCGCGCGCTCTGGTTCGCGGGCATGGGAGCTTCCCCGAGCGCAAGGCTTGCCCATGCGCCGAAGGCATTCACCGCTGACGATGTTGTGAAATCTCGTGATGATCATAGCGCATAAAACTCTGCGGCAGCTGCCGGCGCCGGCCTGGGCTGACGCCGGACGGGCGGGGGCCTCATCCGCGGCCGGGCGGCAGACGTAGAGGGCGATGACGCACGGTCGCCTGGCGGCAGCAGTGCCGCTGCCCGGTTAAAGGCACGCGGTCGCTGGAGACCGAGGAGAATTCGTCTTCACACCGCGGGCGGCAGCTGCCGGTCAAGGCGGGAAGGCCTGATTATCGCTGCCGCCACAATAGTTGCCGGGCGGGTTGTGGTAGGTCTTGACGGTGCCGCCCGCGGTGTCGGTGACGGTGATGTCGTACTCGAGATTCGACAGGGCGGCGTAGTAGAAGGCGATCCGGTTGGGGAACTGGACGGCCTTGACCACCAGCTCGACGTCGCCGGGCGAGCTGAAGGTGAACTGGCCGGAGGCATCGGCGAGCGCGCGGCCCTTGCCAGCGCCTGAGGCGCCGGTGAACTGATTCAGCCAGTGGACGCCGACGGCCAGACGCCCCGACAGCAGGCAGAGGCTGCCGCCGCAGGACCGGCGTGCCTCGGGAAGGATCTCCGCCGCGGCCGGCGCGGCCGGTCCGGCCGGCGCTGTCGCATCCAGGCCTGCGGCCGCGGCCGGCTGGCCCGCCGCGGCGGCGGCGAAGGCCGCAGGGTCGAAGCCGCCGCAGTCCCCGGGAGTGTTGGAGTAGGTCTTGATGCGACCGGTGTGGGTGTCGGCGACCGTGATGGTGAAGTGCAGGCTGGTGAGCTCGCCGTAGAAGAACTCGAAGACGCCGCCGAAGTCGAGGATCTTGACGGCCAGCTCGAAGTTCGCCGGATCGGTGAAATAGAAGTAGCCTGCCGCGTCGGTGCCGGCGACCGCGTGGGCGACGCCGGCGGTGCCGTCGTACTGGTTCTTCCAGGTCACCTGCACCTGGAAACGCTTCTGGCCCAGGCACAGCCCGGTGTCGCTGGCGACGCAAGCCCCCGTGGCGCCCGGCGCGATGAAGGGCTGCAGCTGGCGGAAGCTCGACGAGAGAGCGCCGTCGAACGGGCGTTCCTCCGGGCTGCAGAAATCGCCGAGGCCGCAGCCCGCGAAGAGCTGCCCCACCGCCAGGCCGTTGGCGAGCAGCGCGGCCGAACCGGAGCTTCCCGGGGAGGCGGCGCCGACCACCAGGTCCGAGTAGATGAATCGCGACGGCGGGAAGTTGTCGCTGCAGTCGCTGGGCCGCGAGTCGGCGCGGGTCACCGAATACATCTGAGGGTTGCCGCTGGGATGCGACAGCCGGTATAGCAGGGTGCCGTCCGGCGCGGCGTGCGGCTGCGCGTCCCAGCCGAGGAAAGTCCGCCCGCCGGGCAGGCTGGGCAGCCGCAGCAGGGTGAAGTCGGCGGCGGTGTCCGCGCGCCCGGTCACCAGCAGCGTGGCGCCGTTGCTCGCCGGGAGGCCGCCGAGCGCGGGAGGCGCGCCGTTGCAGCTCGGCGTGTAGTCGTCGAAGGTGGCCTGCAGCGTCGCCGCCACCGCCTGCGTCGAGATGCAGTGGTGGGCGGTGAGGAGGTACGGCGTGCCGTCGCTCAGGGTGTCGTTGAGCAGCTGGCCCGTGCATAGGAAGCCCACGAAGTCCTCGACGAACTCGAGATGGGCCACCGCATGGCGGGCGACGTCGTAGCCGGCGAAATCGGCGTTCGAAAAGCAGCTTGCGTCCACCTGGCAGCCGTTGTCCTTGGCCACCGCATCGGTCGCCAGCTCGCCGCGGGCGGGGAGCAGCTCGAGCACGGCGTCGATGGTGAAGCCAGGCGGATGGTTGCCGCGCTTGCCCGCGGCGCCCGGCTCGGCGGCGAGCGCGGCGGCGGGTGCTTCGACGTCGAGAGCCACCTCCTCGCCCTCGACGATCGGCGTCCACAGGCTGCG
Source organism: Thermoanaerobaculia bacterium (assembly GCA_035949675.1). GTDB lineage: Bacteria > Acidobacteriota > Thermoanaerobaculia > Multivoradales > UBA5704 > JASLEW01. The sequence goes on along the minus strand of DASZHY010000508.1, from coordinate 793 downwards.
GTCGGGGGCCATCAGCTCCTCGCCGAACGGCCCCATGGTCCGGCCGGCGCCGTGCACCCACAGCCGCGCCCCGGCCGGCAGCCTCACCCGGGAGAGGTGGAGCCGCAGGCGGGCGGCGCCGCTGACGCGCAGCTTGCCGCCCCAGGCATAGGACGCGAAGGAGGTCTGCGCCAGGACACCGCCGTCGCGCGCGATGACTGCCTGCGGCGGCGCCGGCGCCTGGCCGGCGGCCGCCGGGAGGACGAGGTCGACGCGACGCGGCGCGGGCAGCGGGCGGGCGAAGCCGTTCTGCAGCGGCAAGCGGTGCGCGGCGTTCCAGGCGGCGAGCGCCGCCAGGCGGTCGGGCGCCTCGACGGCGGCGGGACCGAGCTCCGCCAGAGGTGCAATTCCGAAGCGTTCGGCGAGGTGCGGCGCGGCAGCCGCGGCGGCGCGCCGCGAGCTGTCGGCGCCAGGATCGGACGGCGCGGCCCAAGCGCCGGCATGCTGGGCCGACGCGGCGCCGGCTGCCAGCAGCCACGACGCGGCAAGAGCAAGGAGACACGGCGGCAGGTGGCTGCTCCGGGGTTCTCTCACGATGGATCCTCCGCAGTTGCTGCGCAGATCATAACAGCTGCCAGCGGCTGCCAGCGGCTCACGCCCGCGGGGGAGAAAAGAGCCACCCGCGCGGGTTTGCAGTCTCTGGAACGCTCGCCTAAACTTTGCCTGGTTCCCTTGAACAACCCGCGTCGGCAGAGGCGTGCAGGAGGCCTCCCAGGAGAACGGCATGCAGCAGATCGATCCGGAACGTTGGCAG